>JALHNI010000209.1 GCA_022843605.1 Bryobacter sp. | reverse complement strand
GATGACTATCGCAGGATGCTCGCGACGGCGCCTTGCTGGTGCCAGAGATCAACGCCGACCACCTCGGCATTCTGGAAGAGCAGGCGAAGCGCGGCTGGAAAGGCCGCATCATCACCAATCCGAACTGCTCCACCATCGCCCTCACCATGGGCCTGGCCGCGTTCAAGCCCTTCGGCATTGAGCGCATCATTGTCACGACCATGCAGGCTGTTTCCGGAGCCGGGTATCCAGGCGTGCCGTCAGTGGATATTCTCGGCAACGTCGTCCCTTACATCGGTAGCGAAGAAGAGAAGATGGAGACGGAGACCCAGAAAATCATGGGCTCTTTCACTGGCGGCCAGTTGGTTGCGCTTCCGGCCCGCGTCAGCGCCGCTTGTAACCGGGTTGCCGTCGTCGATGGCCACTTGGTGGCCACCAGTGTCGAACTAAAGACGAAGCCCAGCGAAGCCGAAATCCTCTCCGCCATTGCGAGCTTCGCCGGCGAACCGCAGCGCCTCAATTTGCCGAGCGCCCCCAAGCAACCGGTGCAGTATCTCTCCGAAAAGGACCGTCCTCAACCGCGACGCGATGCGACGCGCGACCGAGGTATGGCTGCTTTCGTCGGGCGACTGCGGCCTTGCCCGGTACTCGATTGGAAGTTCCTCGTCCTCGCGCACAACACCATCCGCGGCGCCGCCGGTGCGGCCGTCCTCAATGCTGAACTGCTGGCCGCCGGCGGCTGGATCAAATAGCAATGCTCGTCATGAAATTCGGCGGGAGCTCGGTCGAGAGCTCTTCCGCAATCGAACGCGTGGCCGGCATTGTGCGTACCCGCGCGAAGCAACCCATCGTAGTGGTTGTTTCGGCGATCGGTAAAACTACCAACCGTCTGCTCGACATCGCGCACGAAGCGGTGGCCGGCAATCGCCAAGGCGCGCTGGTGAAGCTCGATGACCTGCGCGCCCATCACTTCGACATCGCCGATCACTTTGGCGCAACTGACCTGATCGACGGCCCCTTCGCGGAACTCGCGGAGTTGGTTCGCGGCCTGGCGGTGCTCGGTGAACTGACACCCCGTTCGCTCGACGCGATCGCCGCCTACGGCGAAAGACTTTCCAGCGTGATCGTCGCCAAAGCAATGAACGCCGTCCACGCCGACGCCCGCGACTACATCGTCACGGACGAACGCCATACGCAAGCCGCCCCGCTTTACGCCCAAACCTATGCCCGCCTGAAGCATCTGCCGCCCACGCCCATTACGGTGATGGGTGGCTTCATCGGGTCCACCGAGGCCGGCGTCACTTCAACGCTGGGCCGCGGGGGCTCCGACTTCACGGCTTCCATTGTCGGCGCCGGGCTCCATGCGACCGAGATCCAGATCTGGACCGACGTGGACGGCATGCTCACCGCCGACCCGCGCGTTTTCCCCGGGGGGCATCGCGTCAAGAGCATCTCGTTCGCGGAAGCCGCCGAACTGGCCTACTTCGGAGCCAAAGTCCTGCACCCATCCACGGTTCTTCCGGCGATGGATGGCGGGATCCCCGTGCTGATCCTGAACTCGCGACGGCCGGAAGTGGCCGGCACGCGCATCGTGAAGGACAGCGTTCCCTGCCGCAACGCCGTGAAGTCAATCGCCTGCAAGACGAACATCACGCTGGTAAACATCACCTCTACGCGCATGCTGATGGCGCATGGCTTTCTGCGCCGCATTTTTGAGATCTTCGACCGCTTTGAAACTCCGGTCGACATGCTGGCCACCTCCGAGGTGAGCGTTTCACTGACCATCGACACTTCGGCGCATGTGCCGGACATCGTCAAGGAACTCGAGTCCTTCGCGGAAGTCACCGTCGAGGCCGGCCAGACTATCGTCTGTCTGGTGGGCGAGAACATCCGCCACACTCCGGGCGTCGCGTCGCGCGTCTTTGCCGCCCTGGAGCCCATCAACGTCCGGATGATCTCGCAGGGGGCTTCACTGCTGAATCTGAGCGTCGTGGTGGCCGCCGCCGACCTGCCCAAGGCTGTAGAATCCCTGCACGCGGAGTTCTTCCGCGAACTCGATCCCGAGGTCTTCGAATCATGAATCTCGCACTCCTCGGCTACGGCAAGATGGGCAAAATGATCGACGGGTTGGCGCCGGAATACGGCTTCACCGTTACGCACCGCCTCGACGAAAACAACAACGCCGATCAGTCGGCGATGACGCCGGAGAGTTTTCAGGGCGTCGATGTGGCAATCGAGTTCTCCACCCCGGAAGTCTGCCTGGCCAACGTTCGCCGTCTGGCGGAACTCCGGGTGAACACCGTCGTTGGCACCACCGGCTGGCTTGGGCAGATGGACGAGGTAAAGGCGATGATCGCTGCGGCCCAAACCGGCTTCGTCTGGAGCCCCAACTATTCCATCGGCGTGAATGTCTTCTTTCGCCTCATCAACGAGGCGGCGCGCCTGTTAGCCGACGAGAAAGAGTACGGCGCCTGGGCCTGGGAGATTCACCACGACACCAAGCTGGACGCCCCGTCCGGCACGCTGCTGAAGCTGGTAGAAGAGATGAAGCAGGCTGGCTATGCGCGCCCCATTGACGTGAGTTCGAACCGCGCCGGCCGGCATCCGGGCACCCACGAAATCGGCTTCGACTCCGCCGCGGACACGATCACGTTGAAGCACGCCGCCCGCAGCCGCGAAGGCTTCGCCCGCGGGGCGCTGAAGGCCGCCCAATGGGTGGCCGGTAAACGTGGCTTCTACGAGTTCAGCGAAACCCTATTTCCGAAGAAGTAAACATAAGGACGAGAAATGTTTGAAGGTTGTGGTACCGCGCTAATTACTCCGTTTGCCCAGGATGGCTCGATCGACGAGTCCACGATGCGCAAGCTCGTGCGCCGGCAGATCGATGCCGGCATCGATTTCCTGGTGCCTTGCGGCACGACGGGCGAGAGCCCCACCATCACGCTGGAAGAGCATCTCCGCGTGGTGCAGATCACGGTAGAGGAAGCCAACGGTAAGGTCCCGGTCCTTGCCGGCGCCGGGGGATACTTCACCAAGGAAGTGATCGAACTGGCCGAGGGCTGCGCGAAGATGGGCGCCGACGGTCTGCTCTCCGTCACGCCTTACTACAACAAGCCCACGCAGGAAGGCCTGTATCAGCACTACAAGGCTTTGGCCGAAGCGGTGCCGCTGCCGATCGTCGTTTACAGCGTGAAGGGCCGCACGGGCGTCAATGTCGAGCCGTCCACGCTGGCGCGCTTGGCCGCCTTCAAGAACATCGTGGGCGTGAAGGAAGCGTCCGGCGACATCGCGCAGATGGCCAACGTCATCCACGAGGTGCCCGCCGGCTACAAGGTTCTCTCCGGTGACGACTCCATCACCATCGCCCTGATGGGGCTGGGCGGGCACGGGCTGATCTCGGTCGCGTCTAATGAAATCCCCGCCGAAATGACGGCCATCACCCGCCACTGCCGCAATGGCGACTTCGCCGCCGCCCGCAAGATTCAGCGCGAGTTTCTGCCACTGATGAACGTCAACTTCATCGAAAGCAATCCGATGCCGGTGAAGGCCGCCATGGCGATGATGGGCCTTTGCGAACCCGTTTGGCGGCTGCCCATGGTGCCGCCCACCGCCGCTAGCGCCACGCGCATTCAAGCCGTCCTCACAGACTGCGGACTTCTGAAGGAGCAAGCCTAACCATGCGAGTTGACGCCCTCGCGCAGACGATCGAGGCCCTCTTCGATACGCCTCCCGCCACCTACCGTGAAGCGGACGCGCAAGTTTTTCAAGACTTCAAACAAGCCCTCAACGGCGGTCTGGTCCGCGCGGCGGAGCCCGACACCACGACGGCCACAGGCTGGCGGGTGAATGCCTGGGTGAAGAAAGGTATCCTCGTCGGTTTCCGCATGGGCCAGATCGTCGACATGTCGGTGAACGCTACCCGGCAGCCCTACTTCGACAAAGCCACTTATCCGGTACGCCAGTTCACGCCGCAAAGCGGCGTGCGCATCGTTCCCGGTGGCTCCAGCATTCGCGACGGCTGTTACATCGCACGCGGCGTCACCTGCATGCCGCCCATGTACATCAACGTCGGTGCCTGGGTGGACGAAGGCACCATGGTGGATTCGCACGCCCTGGTCGGCAGTTGCGCGCAGATCGGCCTGCGCTGCCACCTCTCCGCCGCGGCTCAAATTGGCGGCGTGTTGGAGCCGGTGGGCGCCCTGCCGGTGATCATCGAGGATGACGTCCTGGTGGGCGGCAACTGCGGCGTCTACGAAGGCACAGTCGTGAAGCAGCGCGCGGTGCTGGGTTCCGGCGTGATTCTGAATCGCTCGACACCGGTTTATGACCTGGTGAACGGCAAGGTTCTCGCGGCGACCGAAGATACGCCGCTCGTCATTCCGGCCAATGCCGTCGTCGTCTCGGGCTCCCGCCAGGTGACCAACGGGCCGGGTAAGGAATGGGGCATCAGCGTCTACACGCCCGTGATCGTGAAGTATCGCGACGCCCGCACTGACGCCAAAGTTCAACTCGAGGACCTGCTCCGGTAATTAATGCGCGTCGGCCTCGACTTTGGCACCACCAACAGCTCTTTGGCCTGTTGGCGCCCTCCAGAACTCGCCCTCACCCGCTTCCACACCGCCGCGGGTGACACGGAAAGCTTCCGCTCGCTGCTTTACTTCGAGAAGCCGGCCAGCGGAGCGCGGCTGCGCGCCTACGCGGGTCCGGCGGCGATTGAGCACTATCTGGAGGCTGAGACCAAGGGGCGGCTGATCCAGTCGCTGAAGTCATTTCTGACGAGCCGCGGTCTGCGCAGCACGGAGATCTTCGGCCAACAGGCGTTGATTGAAGACCTGATCGCCCGCATCGTGCGCCCCATGCGCGAGGAGGCCGAAAAGCAGTTCGGCGCATCGATCAAAAGCGTGGTGGCCGGACGGCCCGTGCACTACGTCGGCGCTGAGAGCGAAGAGGACAACGCCTACGCGACAGAAAGGCTCCGTGTGGCCTTGACGAAAGCCGGTTTCGAACAGATCGAGTTCGAACTGGAACCGGTGGCGGCAGCCTATCATTACCAAAGCACGCTAGATCACGAAGAGCTGATCATGGTGGGCGATTTCGGAGGCGGCACCAGCGACTTCTCCCTGCTCCGCGTGGGCGGAGCCGAAACCCAGTTACTGGGCAACGAGGGCGTGGGCCTGGCCGGCGACGCCCTCGATGCGAAGATCGTGCGGCATGTCGTGTCGCCGGCGCTCGGATCGGGCACGATGCTGCGCTCGTTCGACAAAATCCTTCCCGTGCCCATCTGGGTCTATGCCAAGCTCGAACGCTGGCATCACCTTTCCATGCTGCGCAGCCGCGAAACCATGCAGATGCTGGAGACGACGCGGAGACAAGCCCTGGAGGGCGACCGCATCGAGGCCCTGCTGCACCTGATCAAAGAAGACCTCGGCTATCGGCTCCACCAATCCGTGCAGCGAGCCAAGGTGGATCTCTCGAAGGCAACCGAGACCACATTTCGCTACTACGACGGCATCGCCGACATCGAGACGAAGATCACGCGAGGCGAGTTCGAAGGCTGGATCGCCGAAGAGCTGGCCGCCATTGAAGGCTGCGTCGATCGGCTGTTGCAGGGCGCGGGCATCGCGCCCTCCGCGGTCGATGCCGTGTTCCTGACGGGTGGCACATCGTTTGTACCGGCTGTCCAGCGCATTTTTTCCAGTCGCTTCGGACAGGGCCGAATCCGCTCCGGGAACGAGTTTACGTCGGTGGCCCGGGGCTTGGCTTTGCGCGCCGCCCAGTAAAGCCATTTCGCGGCATTACGAAACAAACCCAATTTCAGGGTTTTGCGTTTGGGCTCAAGAGTTTCGGGGGAAAGACCGAGGACCCAATTTGAGGATAGCGCGAGCGGCCAAAATTCCAGCAGCGCGTTGGCCGCTTGAGCAGGGCGGAAGCGGTACAGGATGAGCAACTTAGCCAATATTCCCAAGTACCGTGACTAACGGAAAGCTTTTACATCGACCGTCTGGCCCAGGTGATTCTCCTGGCGATAGCGCTGGCGAAGGGCTTCCGCGCGGCGCTCGAGCTTCTTGGCTTCCCCGCCCCGGTGCATCTGCCGCAGGAGTTTGGCGTAGCCGGAGAGAACATTCACCAGCACGGGATGGTCGGCGCCAAGATGGGTGTTTGCCAGGTTAAGCGCTCGTTGGTAGTAGAGCTGAGCCGGGGAGGGGGGCTGGAGGGCGGCCGCTTCCTGAAGGGTGCGCACCAGGATGATGGGGTAACGCATGGGGAGCCCCGACAGGATGTCGATGGCCGCATCGTAGTTCGCCAGCGCTGATGCGGTTCTGCCGGTCGCGTGTTCGAGCGCAGCCAAGTTACTGATGGTCTGGGCGAGGCTTTCCTGCTGAAGAACACTGTAGGGCTCACGCTCGATCATGGCGCGGGTTTGGCGCATGATGGGCTCTGCCACCTCAAATTTGCCTTGCCTCGCGAGGACTGAAGCAAAGACGCCGCGCAGCCGGGCTTGATCTCCCGGGTGATCGGGAACGGCAGCCAACCAGGGGCGCAGTTGTTCCTCGGCCTTGGTCCAACGGCCCGTTTCCGCGTAAATGACCCCCAGATTGGTAACGGCCCGAATCAAGGGCGCCAAGTACTCGGGCTGGTGCGCCGCGAACCAGCGGTAGGCCGGCGCATAGAAACGCTCGGCCTCGGCGACGCGGCCAGCCTGGTGATGAAAGAAGCCGGTATTGTGCAGCACGATGGCAACGGCCGGATCTGCTGGGCCGGTGACGCGGGCCAGTTGGAGCGCCCGGCCATAGGCGGACTCGGCTTCGACGGCGCGATTCGAGAGGCGCAGCGTTTCGGCGCGTTCCAACCAGACGAGCCAGTCGGGGTTGGACTCGCCAACGGTGGACCAAGCGAAGATGAGCAGCCAGCCAAACATCGAGCGTCCTCCTTCAGAGAGGAATACGCTCGATTTCGGCGATTGCTAGGCCCGGACGAAAATTTAGGTGGGGCGGTTCGTCCAGGGAACTCCGTTAGAAGGAGAGTTTGAGGGCGAACTGAATTTGGCGGGGATCCAACTGATTCAGGACGCAGCCGAACTGCGCCGGGACGTTGATGAGCCGGCCCACGATGGAGTGGTTCGGCGTGTTGAGCAGGTTGAAGAACTCGGCGCGGAACTGCAGCTTCAAGCGTTCCTTGATGGCGAAGTTGCGAGCTACAGTGGTGTCGACGTTGAAGAGTCCGGGGCCGGTGACCGTGTTGCGCCCGACGTTGCCGAACTGGAAGCTGGGGGTGAGCGCAAAAGCCCCCGTATTGAAGAAGCGGTTGGTGGACCGCTGTGAAGATTCGAGTTCGGAAGTTTGTCCGGGCACGGCATTCGGCCGGATGAGGATGCCGCCGGTGCCGCCGCCGATGCCCGCGGTATCGCCGCTGATGTTGATGGTGAAGGGGAAGCCAGACTGCGCCTGGACGATGCCGGAGATCTGCCATCCACCGAGGAGCTTATTGCGGAAGGGCAGGTCATAGACGACAGTGTTGACCCAGCGGTGGCGGACGTCGAAACTGGCGAGACCCCGTTCGGCGCGCAGGTTGTAGGAATCCTGGGGAGGAGAGTTCTCGCTACCGCTGGCGCCGCCGGCGTTGCGGAACTGCGGTGCGTTCGAGATGGCCTTGGCGAGGGTGAAGGAACTGAGCCAGGAGAAGCCACGAGCGTAGCGTCGCTCGAGGCGCACAAGCAGAGCGTGGTAATTCGACTGAGCGGAGTGGGCGTACATGTTGACCTGGGTGACAGGAACCGTGTTGCCGGTGGTGGTGATGTAGGAGGGGAAGACCATGCCGGGATCAAAGATGACGCCCGCGTAGGGCCGGCGAGGGTCGACGGCCCCGGCGCCGGGCGGGGCGTTGTTCGGCTGAACGTTCTGCTGGAGCTTAATGCCCATGGTGGCCAGGTAGCTCACCTCCACCAGCGTGTTGCGCGTGAGTTCCTGCTGGACGGAGAAGGAAAACTGGGGCGAATAGCTGGTGCGCTGGTAGAGGTCGAGGCTGGCTTGCGAAAGGGCGATGTTGCCGACCGTGGCGCTGCTGCCAAAGATATCGAAGCCCCGGAAGGAGGGGACGAAGGCCGAAGCAGCGTTGAGGTTCTGAGAGATGTTCGTGGGGAGGCCGCGCGCCAGTTGCAGCAGACCGTTGAAGTCAGTATTGGCGTAGAATATGCCGCCGCCCAAGCGGACAACCGTGCGAGGCCGGACGTTCCAGGCGAGACCGAAGCGGGGAGCAAAGTTGTTGCGATCGGTGAAGGCGCAGCCGCGGGGATAGCCGCCAAGGCCGCAGGTGAAAAGGGTGGGGCGGTAGAAGTTCGGGCGATTCTCGGCAAAGATCTGGGTGGGCCAGGGGACCTTGGAGAAGTCGATGCTGGCCATCTGGCCGCGGCGGTCCCAGAGCGGCTCGGAGAGTTCGTAGCGCAGGCCGAAGTTGAGAGTGAGCTTGGGGAGGATCTTCCAGTCGTCCTGCAAATAGAGAGCTCCGGAGGATTGGCGGGCATCGAGACGGGTGGGAACGATCTGGCGATTCCCCTGGTTGGGCAAGCCGAGCAGCATGGAGGCAAGGGTGTTGCCAGTGCCATCGTTGGCGGCGGTGCGGCTGGTGTAGCCCTGAGTGAACTGGAAGTCGCCGATGGGGGCTGCGGCCTCGGCGCGATTGTAGTCGAGCCGGAGAATCTCGCCGCCCAAGCGCAAAGTATGACGGCCGCGATTCCAGGTGAAGTTGTCGTAGATCTGATAGGTATTGTTGCGGGTGAGGACGGTGCCGCCGCCAGTGGTGCCGGTGAAAGCTCCGGCACCGCCCATCACGGAGTAACCGACGGGACGAAAGCGGGGCAGAGGTTGACGGGTGCCGCCGACATCAAAGAGGGGCTCGGGAAGGCCATCCTGGAAGGTGAGCCGGTTATAGCCAAGGCGCAGTTCATTCACCATGCTGGCGCCGAAAACGCGATTCCAACCGACGGCGGCATTTTGCGGACGAACGTAGCCA
>JALHNI010000208.1 GCA_022843605.1 Bryobacter sp. | reverse complement strand
GACATCGACTACGACTCATTCCTCGACGCCGACTTCGATTCCGACCTTCATTGGACCCTGCTCCCGGCGGCCGAACTCGCCGCCCAGCAGATAGCTCGCGAAGCGGCGCTCGCCAAAGAACGCCAAGCCCAGCCACCCGGCGATCATCAAGTCATCCTAGTCCCGGCCGATCCCACCTACGCGCCCAAAGAGGAAGAACTCTGGCCCATCATCAATCACGCGATCCAAAGCGTGCTCAAATCCTTCCCGGAAGTGCATCGCGCGGTAATGACCGCCGTCCACGCCGGACTCAATGAGTATCGCGGCTGGAGCAATCCCTACCCCGTCTCCCTGGCCTACCCGGACCACCCCATCTGCCGCGCAACCTGAGAAAACTTTTTCCGAAAACGAACCTGAGCATCTGCTTGAATCGAAAGGACAAGTGCCCCAAACGGAACCTGAGAAAATCCCAAGAATACCCACCGAAACCCCGCGCTTCCACCCGGCGACCTGTAGTTCCGCAGCCGCTAGGCCGGTCTCAATGCTCTGGGCATCGAGTAAGCCTGTTCTGCAACACAACAAAATCCGCCCTGAGGGGTCTTCGCAATCTGGGCCGCGTGTCCCCGGAAAATGTTCAAGAATATGAACAAGGCCGACTCACGGCCTTGCGCAACGCCGTTGACCGGCGTAGATTTGAGCCCATGATGCGGTCGATATTCGTACTTTTCGCGGCGCTCGCCGTCAGCGGTCTGGCCGAAACGCCACGTGCCCTGTCAATTCTTGAGCAGCGCTGCATGGCTTGCCACCAGGGTAAGTTCAAGAAGTCAGGCCTCGACCTCTCCACTCGCGAACTCGCTCTTCGTGGCGGCGATCGCGGACCCGCCCTCGTTCCCGGTAAGGCTCAGGAGAGTCTTCTCTACCGCGTCGCCGGACATCTCGCCGAGCCGCACATGCCGCTCCAGCAGCCGAAGATGGCGGCGGCCGAACTCGCCGCGCTGGCCGAATGGATCAACCAGGGTGCCGACTACGGCACCGTCCTGGCTAAAACCGCCAAGTCCGAAGCGCCACCCCTGCCCGATCACTGGTCCTTCAAGAAGCCCCAGCGCCCGGCCGTGCCCGTCGCCGCGAACTCGAAGTGGGTTCGCAACCCAATTGACGCCTTCGTCGCCACCGAACGGAACAGCCGCAAACTTACCCCCGTTGAGCAAGCCGATCCGCGCACCCTTCTCCGTCGGCTCTACCTCGACCTGGTCGGCGTGCCGCCCACCGTCGACGAACTCAACCGCTTCCTGGCTGACAAATCCCCCACGGCTTACGACGCCGTCGTCGACCGCCTACTGGCCGACCCGCGCTATGGCGAACGATGGGGACGGCATTGGATGGATGTTTGGCGCTACAGCGACTGGTACGGTTGGCGCAAAGGCAACGACGTTCGCAATAGCGCCCGCTTTATGTGGCGCTGGCGCGACTGGATCGTCGAGTCGCTCAACGAGGACAAGGGCTATGACCGCATGATCCTCGAGATGCTGGCGGCTGACGAAATCGCCCCCGAGGATCCCAAGACGCTGCGCGCCACCGGCTTTTTGGCCCGCAACTACGCCAAGTATGACCGCGACGGATGGATGCAGGATGCCGTCGACCACACTGCCCTGGGTATGCTCGGCGTCACCGTCAAGTGTGCCCGCTGCCACGATCACAAGTACGATCCGATCCAGCAGGAAGAGTACTATCGTCTGCGCGCCGTCTTCGAACCCTACGACGTGCGCGTGGACCGTGTCCCCAAGGAAGTCGACGTCGACAAGGACGGACTCGCCCGCGTTTACGATGCCGACGTTCAGCGTCCCACACACCTCTACATTCGCGGTGACATCCAGCAGCCTGACAAGGAACAAGTGCTTACGCCTTCCGTTCCCCGCCTCTTTGGCAAGGCGCTGGGCAAGATTGAACCCGTCACGCTGCCGCTCAACGCCTATTACCCCGACCAACGCTCCTTCGTGCAGGCCGACCTTCTCGCCAAGGCCAAAGCCGACGTCGAGCGGGCGGAAGCTGAACTAGCGAAGAAGCAGGAACAATTCACTGCCGTGGAGAAGGAAGTCTCAGCACTTCGCGTCTCCGAAGGCTTCGAGAAGATGCGGACCGCCACCGACGAACTCTCGCTCGCACGGAAGACGCTGGCCGCCGCCAAGGAACACGTCGTCGCGCTAACCGCCCGCATTGCAGCCGACAACGCCCGTTTCTCGATGCCGCCAAACCCCAACTACGAGACCTTCGCCATCGACGCGCGCAAAGCGGAACGCCAGGCCGGCATCCTGAAGGCCGATGAAGAAGTCCTGCGCGCGCAGATGGACTTTAATCAGGCGCTCCAGGCTAAGCCGCCTGTCGAAAAGACGATCGCCGCAGCCCAGAAGCGTCTCGCTGCTGCCACCACTGCCTTGACTCAAGCGCCGCAAGGCTATCATACGGTTGGCAAGGTCTACGAGAATCGCAGCTCAGGCCGGCGCACGGCTTTTGCCAAGTGGATCGGCTCTCCGGACAATCCTCTTACCGCCCGCGTCGCCGTCAACCATCTTTGGCTGCGCCACTTCGGCCGGCCACTTGTCCCCACGGTCTTTGATTTCGGCCTTAACGGCAAGCCGCCCACGCATCCCAAACTGCTGGACTACCTGGCTACAGAGCTCGTCCGCACGAACTGGAGTATGAAGGCGCTGCACCGTCTGATGGTCACCAGCGCTACGTATCGTATGCGTTCCTCGGCCGGTGCGGAGAATCACCCGAGCGCGGCCATCGACCCCGAAAACGACTATCTGTGGCGGATGAACCCCCGCCGCATGGAAGCCGAAGTCGTGCGCGACAGCATTCTTGCGTTAAGCGGCGAGCTCGACCTCACCATGGGCGGCCCCGAAATCGACGAGACCAAAGGCCTCGAGTCCAAGCGCCGCAGCATCTACTTCCGGCATTCGCCCGACACCCAGATGGAGTTCCTCAAGATGTTCGACGGACCCAATCCGGTGGAGTGCTACTCACGCAACGAGAGCGTGGTGCCCCAGCAGGCGTTGGCTCTGGCCAATAGTCAGATCAGCGTCGAGAAATCGCGAGTCCTGGCGGCGAAGCTCGGTATTGCCTCGACACCAGACGCCTTTGTTCAGATAGCCTTCGAGACGATCCTCGGCCGGCCACCCAGTGCACAAGAGAAGGCAGTCGGCCTGCGGTTCCTCGAGAAGCAGCCGGACCTGCTCGCCGGTTGGAAAGTCGACGCGCCGGGTGCCACACGAGCTCGCGAGAACTTCGTCCACGTCCTGCTCAACCACAATGACTTCGTGACGATTCGATAAGAGAGAAAGCCATGAAACTCAACACCAGAAATCATCCCCTCGCCCGGCGCGCGTTTCTCGCGGACATGGGCATGGGTTTCACCGGTCTGGCCCTGGGTTCCATGCTCAGCGGTACCGTGCTCAGCGGCACTGGCTCAGCGGCCACCGCCGGTTGGCGACCGCCAGATGGTAAACCGCACTTTGCGCCCAAGGCCAAGCGCGTCATCTGGCTCTTCATGATCGGTGGCGTCAGCCACATGGAAACCTTCGATCCCAAGCCCGCCCTCACCAAGTACGGCGGCATGCGGCTGGGCGATACGCCCTTTAAGGACTTCGAGCAAAACCCGCTCGTTAAGAAGAACCTGCGTGAAGTCATCGTCGGCCTGCACAAAGTGGAGCCCAATCTTTACCCGTTGCAGGTGGGCTTCAAGAAGCGCGGCCAAAGCGGCATCGAGGTCAGCGACTGGTGGCCCAAGGTATCCGAATGCATCGACGACATTGCCGTCGTCCGCTCCATGTGGACCACGGACAACAACCACGGCGCGCAAATGCAGTTTCACTCCGGCCGCCACGTGCTGGAAGGCCAGTTCCCCACCATCGGTTCCTGGGTCCACTATGGGCTCGGCTCTCTGAATGAGAACCTGCCGCAGTTCGTCGTCCTCGGCGAACCAGTGGATACCTGCTGCGGCGGCCTGGCTGCGCACGGCGCTTCCTATCTGGGTCCCGAACACGGGGGCGTGCAACTCGCCGTCCGTCCCGAAGATCCGCTGGCCTTCGCGAAGCTCAGCCCGGGCGTCTCGCGCGAAGAGCAAAAGAGCGAGTTTGACCTGGTAAGCGAGTTCAATCAGCTCACGATGGCCGAGTATCCCGACGACGCGGCCATGCGTGCTCGCATCAAGTCCTACGAACTGGCCTTCCGCATGCAAACGGCCGTGCCCGAGGTGATGCGCTTCAGCACTGAAAACGAAGCCACCCGCCGGCTGTATGGTCTCGACCACGAAACCACCAAGCCCTTCGGCGAGATGTGCCTGGCCGCGCGGCGCATGGCCGAGTCCGGCGTCCGTTTCGTCCAGGTCTTCCATGGCCAGAACGGCGGCGCCGGCAAATGGGACGCGCACTCCAACCTGAAGAAGACTCACACCGACCTCTGCCAGCAAGTGGATCAGCCGATCGCCGGCCTGCTGAAGGACCTCAAGCAGCGCGGCATGCTCGATGACACGCTCGTCGTCTTCGCCACTGAGTTCGGCCGCACCCCGGGCTCCGAAGGCACCAACGGCCGCAACCATCATCCGTACGGGTTCTCCGTCTGGATGGCGGGCGGCGGCATCAAAGGCGGCGTCGTCCATGGCGCCACCGACGAGATCGGCTTCCACGCCGTCGAAGACCGCCACTACGTTACCGACATTCACGCGACGATCCTGCATCAACTCGGGCTAGACCCCAAGCGTCTCGAAGTGCCCGGACGCAAGCGCCTCGAAATCGACCTGGGCCACCCGATCCGTGAAATCATCGCTTAGCTTTGCGCTCCTGCTGCTTGCCTGCGCCGCCTTCGCGCAGGAGAAGCGAACCGTCCTCATCCCCATGCGCGATGGTCTGCGCCTGGCCACTGACCTCTACGGCGTCGACGACGGCCAACGTCTGCCCGTGCTCCTGATGCGCACGCCCTACGACAAGAACGGCGGTGCGGCCACGGCCAAACGCTATGCCGCCGCGGGTTACGCGGTTGCCGTGCAGGATGCTCGTGGGGCTTTCGCTTCTGAGGGCCGCTATTTCCATCACAATAACGACGATCAGGACGGCTTCGACACCATCGAATGGCTCGCCCGGCAGCCTTGGTCGAACGGCAAAGTCGGCACCTGGGGCAGCTCGCACCCTGGTTCCGTACAATGGCTGGCTGCGGGCGACCGTCCTCCCGGTCTCGCCGTCATGGCGCCTACCGCCGCTTCGCCCAGCCTCTATGACACCGCCTATGTTGGCGGCGCATTGCGCCTCGCCCTCATCGGCGGCGCGGGCCCTGCCATCACCAAACCGCCGACTGGCCAGAGTACGCCGGCTGACTTGGTCCCGTTCTACCGGACTCGTCCCCTCACCGAACTTGGCCCCGCCATCGGCTGGGAGATGCCCTGGTTACGAGGCATTCTCGCGCATCCGTACATCGACGGCTTCTGGGCGCGCCAGCATGCCACCGAGCGCGTGAAGGGCCTCAGTTTGCCCGTGCAGCACATGGTGGGTTACTTTGACTTCCTGTGCCGCGAAACCGTGGCGAGTTTCCAGCGCATGCGCAAGTCGCCCGCTCGCGATGCCCAACAACTCATCATCGGGCCCTGGGACCATGGCACTGGCCGCAGCCGCAAGCTCGGCGACTTCGACTTTGGCGAAACCGCTCTCGTCAGTGTCGTCGAAGAGAATCTGCTCTGGTTCAACCGTTTTCTGAAACCCGGCCCCTCCGACTCCGCCTTCCCCCGCGTCCGCTACTTCGTCATCGGCCGCAACGAGTGGCGCACCGCTCCGGACTGGCCGCCGCCCGCTGCCGTCGACACCGCCTTCTACCTGCACTCTGCCGGCCGCGCTAACACCCGGAAGGGCGATGGACGGCTGCTTGCGACGCCTGCCGCAAAAGTACAGCCACCTGATCAGTTCGTCTCCGACCCCGACCATCCCGTGCCCGTGGACCCTCCCGGCGTCTCGCCGATTCCGCGGTCCACGATGTTCCGCCCGCTGGACGTCGGCGTCTTCGAAGACCGCGAGGACGTCCTCGTCTATACGGCGGCTCCGCAGCGTCAGGAACTCATCGTCGCCGGTTCGCCGAAAGCTGAACTCTGGGTCAGTGTGGATGCCGAAGATGCCGACTACACCGTGAAACTCCTCGATGTCGGGCCCACGGGCGCCGCCTATCCGATGGCCGAAGGCGTGCTCCGGCTCACGCATCGCTTGGGCGACGCGAAGCCCGCCCCGGTCACCGCCGGCGAGGTCTATCGCGTCACCGTGGACCTGGGGCATACCGCCTTCGCGCTCGCACCTGGGCACGCGCTTCGCATCGAGATCGCTGGCAGTTACTTCCCTGCTTATGACCTCAACTCGCACACCGGCGAAGGCCCTTTTGCCAAGTCAGCCAAAACGGCCCGGCAAACCGTCCATCACACGCCGATGCAGCCCTCGCGCCTCATCCTGCCGGTGCTGCGCTAGGCGTTCCAGAGTTCCTGAAGCATCTTTAGCGCCTCCTCAACGACGATCTCCGCCGCGCCTGGCGCAAAGGGCGACGTCTCCACTTCGTAGCCGCCTTCGGGATACGCCTCGCGCACCGGCAAGTAGCTGAAGCCGCCGTTCGAATAGCCGCTGAACAAAGTGTGGGGGAACGGCGAGCGCGCCGCGATCTCCTGGCTGATCTCCGTGAACGGCTCACCGGGGATGCACACCAGCGCCACTGGCCCCAAACGAATGCCTTGCAACTGCCAATCGATCTGTGTCCGGCCGTGATACAGCCGGGCCCGATCAGCCCGCATGCCGGCCTGCGTCGCCTTCGACGTGTAGGCCCGCACTTCGGCCTCCGTCCCCTCGCGCCGCAGTTCGGCCAGCTTTTCTCGGAAGCCAGAAGCCTCGGCTTCCGCTTCCTCGGGGGCGGGGAAGCTCTTAAGCGGAAGCGACAGGAAGCGTGAGCGGACGCTCAACTCTGCCGGCGGCGGCGGCACCGGTACATCCTCGAACAACGCGATCGTCGTACCGGACTCCTGCAGACCCACCAGCTTCGCTTCGCGCGGTACGGTATCGATGCCTAGCGCGAGCTTTGACGCTTCAAGCCCCAGCAATCGCCCGAAGCGCCGGTAGACCTTTAGGTCGCCCGTGAAGCCCTGGCGCGGCCCGATGTTGCCCGTGGCGCCTTGCAGAAAAAGGCACGTGCCTCCCAGTTGCTCTTCCACCACCTGCTTTGCCATGCCCGGATAGTCCGGCGTGTTCACCAGCGCGTCCCAGCCGACGGTGGTCGGATGGCAGGCATAATGCACGATGGTCGCCAGCGGCTGCTCATCAAGCGTATCGATGCGCACGACGCGCACGGCACGGTCCACCGGACCGCCTGGGTTCCGACCCACAATCACCCGGCCGTCGGGCAATACCTGCCGCCGGTTCATGTTGATGTCGCACTCGCCCTGCGCGGCGCCCACCCGCACCGGCTGCAGCTTCTGCATCGCCTGCCACACGGCGCCGCTGATCTGCATCGGCAAGCCATGCAGATACTCAAGGATCATGTCGCGCCCTTCGGTGAGCACCGGAATGCGGAAGGTGTTCGGGCCCGAATGGGTATGGGTGCAGGAGAAGCGGATGTTCGAGAGCGGCAAGCCGGTGAGCGATGCGACGGCGTCCAGAATCTTGCCGGTCCATTCGGGATCGAAACCGATGGCATCGACGTCGATGATGGCGACGGTCTGCCGAGCGTCCTTCAGCACGAGCGCCGTGGCGTACAGCGGCAGATCGGAGCCCAAGCCACGCTGATGCGTCTGTGCGCCCCAACCTCCTTGCGGCGTTCCCGGAGCGGGGGTGATGTCCGAACGGCCCGTGCCGGCCAGTAGTTCTTGCATGGCCTTATTCTAGGCGGAATGCGATTGGCCTCGATTCGCGGGTTTCCGTTTTTGTCCGAGATGCTGGACGTAGAGCTCGGGGACAGCAGACCGTTCCCGCCTCTGGTTTTACGCTGCAAGAAGACTCGCAACTCTGCCATGAAAATCACCAAAATCGAGACGCTCGTCGTCAATGCGCGGATGCGCAATTGGGTACTGGTTAAGGTAGAAACCGACCAGCCAGGGCTGTATGGATGGGGCGAAGCCACCCTCGAGTGGAAGACCAAGTCCGTGGTGGGGGCCGTGGAGGATCTGGCCGTTCTGCTGATCGGGCAGGACCCGCGCCGCATCGAACACTTGTGGCAGATCATGCACCGGCAGTACTTCTGGCGCGGCGGCATTGTGAACATGTCGGCTATGAGCGGGATCGATCAGGCGCTGTGGGACATCAAGGGCAAGGACCTGGGTAAGCCCGTGTGCGACCTGCTCGGCGGCCCGGTGCGCGATACGCTGCGTCTTTACGACCATCTCGGAGGCGGTTCGCTCGAAGGCATGTATAAGACCGGCGCGCCCGAGTCCTTCGCGGAGCGCATCCTCGAAAGCATGGAGCGTGGCTTCACCGCCGTCAAAGCCATGCCGATTCCCGTCTCCGAACTCATCGAGAGCGCCAGCGTGTTGAAGCACGCGGCCAAGTGCGTGGAGGCGATGCGCAAAGCCGCCGGCGACGAGGTGGACATCATGCTGGACCTCCACGCTCGTACAACGCCAGCCGCAGCCATTCAGTTCGGGCGTCTACTGGCCGACTACCAGCTCTATTGGTACGAAGAACCGTGTTGGCCGGAGCATGTGGACGGACTGGTGGAGGTGGCCCGCGCCCTGCCTTTCCCGATCGCCACCGGCGAACGCCTGGTTGGCCGCTGGGAGTTCCGTGAGCTACTCGAGAAGCGGGCTTGTTCAATCATCCAGCCTGACATCTCGCATTGCGGCGGCATCAGCGAAGGCCGGCGGATTGCGGCGATGGCCGAAACCTACTCGATCTCTGTGGCGTGCCATAACCCGCAAGGTCCCGTGAGCACGGCGGCCTCCCTACAGGTCGGCTTCGCCACGCCGAACTATCTCATCCAGGAAGTGGTTCGCGCTGACGTCCCCTGGCGAAATGACATCTTGATTAATCCGCTCGACGTGTCCAAGGGTGTCTGCCATGCGCCCACCGCCCCGGGGTTGGGGATCGACATCAATGAGGTGGAAGCGAAAAAGCATCCTTTCCAACCGGAAGTAACCATGGCTTACTTTCACAAAGACGGATCGGTGGCGGACTGGTAAGCGGGGGCAATGATGAATCACTATCCAAAATCAGCCGCGATCCTCGAGAGGAACCGGCAGT
>JALHNI010000207.1 GCA_022843605.1 Bryobacter sp. | reverse complement strand
GCGCCATGTTTACCGGCTGAAAGTGGGAAACTTCCCGATTGTCTCCGGGGCCTATCCACTAGGGATGCGCGCCGGGTCCACTGCTCAACTTGCGCTGAAAGGTTTTGGCTTGGGAACGAAGTCCATCACCGTGAACGGCAAGCCCTCCGAAAGTGAAGACAGTATCCTCATTCGCCCTGAAACGCCGAATGGACCAGCATTCAATCGGCTTCGACTGGCGTTGGGTCTGGACGCCGAACTGGAGTCCAGCGGCCGTAATGTGAATCTTGCGGCGGCGCAGCCCGTCAACTGGCCGGCGACCATCAATGGCTTTCTGGAACGCGACCACTTCTTCCGGATCATTGCCAAGAAAGGGCAGCAGGTCCTGCTGGAAGTAAATGCCAGCCGCCTGGGCAGCGACTTGGACAGCCTGCTGGAGGTGCTGGACGCCAAAGGTGCGCCGATTGAGCGTGCCGTGATCCGGCCGGTGTGGGACACGATCCTCGTCCTGCGCGACCACGACTCAGTGGCCCGCGGTCTGCGGATCCAAAACTGGAATGCGCTTAAGGTGGGCGATTACGTTCAGGCCGGCAGTGAGATTGTCCGCGTCTTCGCCCTGCCCCGCTCACCCGATGACGACGCCATCTTCGAAAGCTTCAACGGCCAGCGCCTTAGCTTCTTCGGTACCTCACCGGAGTCGCATGCCAATGAGAGCGCGGTGTACAAAGTGCAGGTGCATCCCCCGGGCTCGCAGTTCACTCCGAATGGCTTGCCACTCACTCGACTCTACTACCGCAATGACGACGGCGGGCCCGTGTTCGGCAAGGATAGCTATGTGGAGTTCGTGGCCCCGGCCGACGGTGAATACGTTGTTCGCCTCAGTGACTCGCGCGGCGAAGGCGGGTCGCGGCAGGGCGACAAGAACTTTGGCTATCGCCTCACCATCCGCCAGCCCCGGCCCGATTTCCGCCTCTCCATCAGTCCGGCCAATCCCAACGTGCCGCGCGGCGGTGCCATCCCGCTTACCGTCTCCTGCGTGCGGCTCGATGGCTTTAACGAAGCCATCTCCGTCGCGCTCGAGCGTTTGCCCCCCGGCCTGACCGCGACCGCCGGCTCGATTGCAGCGGGCGAAACGTCGACGACGCTCCTGTTGGCCGCATCGCCTCAAGCCGAACTCAGCCAAGCTGTCGAGTTGCGCGCCGTAGGACGTGCCGGAGAAAGAATGCATGTGGCCTCGCCCGAAGATCGTTTGAAGCTTATCTCCCTAATGCCGCCACCCGACGTGACAGTGTCCGCGATCACCAAGGTGGTGGAACTTGTACCCGGAGGAACCGCCGACGTGGAGATCAGCCTGCAACGGCACCGCGGTTTCGGTGGCCGCGTGCCGGTGCAGATCATGAACCTCCCGTCTCGGGTTCGGGTGTTGGATGTCGGGCTCAATGGCGTACTCCTCAACGAGACCGAAACCAGCCGCCGCTTCACCCTGGAGGCGCTCACCATGGCCGAACCGCTGGAGCAGCTCATCTACGTGGGTGGCAGTGTGGAGACGCGCTCGCCGCTGCAAAACATCCACGCCGCGCCCCAAGCAATTCTTTTGCGTGTAAGGCCGGCCAAAGCAGTCTCGCAAAGTGGCGAGCATAACGGGATCGTGGGTACGGCCCCGCGCCGTTAGATTATGTCGTAATTCTCGCCGATTCCGTGTGCGGATCGCCATCTACCTGGAATACAGATGTTCTTGTTTTCAACGGAATCAATGACCAATGAGGCCGGTCTAATTTCAGGATAAATAGACAGAATTATCGATCAATTTCGATTGACTTCGGATCTTTATCGGCATATGCTCAAGGCGGACTATGTGGGATCAAGATTCAACGAAAGTGCCAACCGTTTATCGGCTTTGCCAGCAGCGAGGCCCCGTCGCGGAGCACGCTCTGCGTGCGGCGGAACGAGATTGGCCCCTCACTCTCGATGATTGCCAGGCGATGTTGATTCGCTTGTTGCCCCAGTTAAAGGTGGAACGCACCGGATATTGGGATTACTGGCGATGGGTCACGAGAACCCGGGCCGAAATGGCTCGGATTTTCGAGTCTCATCGCCAACGTTGTCGCGCGAGGCGGGACTGGGATGTGACGGCACTTCTGCGGCTGCGCGTCCGTTTGGAATTTGTGGCCTTGCGTCTCTATTGCGCGCCACTCCTGCCGGGTCCGGTGGCAGCACCGCTGACGAGCTTGAACCAATTCAGTCGTTTGACCGCGTAACCATCTTTTCCAATCGATCCAATCGCAGTTCGGTCTCGGCGAACGAGAATGGGTCGTCCGTCAGCCTGACGGCTGGCCGTCGGTCAACCTCTCCCGCGGGACTCATGCGCAGCCAGAGTAAAGGAAAGCCAACTCCGGCGATCAGCCCCAGCCAATTGGTCAGGTCGACATTGGCGTAGCGCAAGGTGATCAAGAAAGACGTGGCCGCCATCCAAGCGCAACTCGCCGCAAAAAGGCGCTCGTGAATGATCACATTGCGCCGGCGGCGGGGGTCCAGATAAGTCGCCAAGCCGACTAAGGCCAGCACGTACACCAGGGTGCCGATCGTCCAGCCGCCTTGCATCGCCCAAACGAATCGCACCGGCTTGGAGAGGCTCTCATTGGCGGTTGCGATCACCGCAGCCGCCAAAACCAAACCAAACAGGCCTGACGCCGTGATTCGGCGCAGGCCTGGGTAGTGTTCGAGAATTCGGTTCGTCAGCTCTAGCAAGGCGTAGAACAACACGATCATGCCCACGAGTTGACGTGCAATCCAGGCATTCCGGTATCCCGTCGACTGGGTTTCCCGAAATGGAAGTAGCAATACCATCGAAATCGCAAGAAATGCCATCCAAATGGTTAATGCCGGATACTTTCTCGCCAAGCCCGTAGAGACGAGACGATACACCAAGAGTGTCTCGGCTCCAGCGGGCAGGGCGATAAAAAGCCAGTTCATCCAGGGAACCTCATCATAACAGGCCCTTTGCGTGGGCCGCGAAGTCTCGCTGGATGGTTTATCCAGCCCGTTGGGGCTAGAACGTTTCGAGGGGTGGGGAAGGGGGAATCATTGCTGCGTTGCTCCTTTCAGGTCCTATCAAACCCGAAACAGCTGACAAATTGGGCAAAACAGCATTCACTTTCCAAACTCGAACTTTGAAATATCTGGAATTTCGGTTTCGCCTGGATAACGGCGAACTGGCATATAAGTCGCATGAAATCAGTGGCAATGGCAGGACTAGGGGACCTAGGCCGGAGTGCGGCCGAAAGCGCGATCGTGATCCACTAATAGAACAATTCGCCCTAAATATGTTTAGGCGGGAAGGATTCCGGTTCCCATGATATCCTGGCGGCGCCATGGAAAGAAGCAAGCGTACCCTCTGTATCGACATCGGCGGCAGCAAGATCAAAATGATCGTGGTGGACGAGCAGGGCGAGCCCGTCACCGAACGGGTCCGTCAGGAGACCCCGCGTCCGGCACTTCCCGAGTCAATCCTGAACGTCATCCAGCACCTCGCCACGCAATCCGGCAAGTTCGATCGGGTGTCCATTGGCTTTCCAGGGGTCATCCGCCATGGCATCGTCAAGACGGCGCCGAATCTTGATCCGGCTTGGAACGGTTTCAATTTGAACCAGGCCGTCGAAGCACTACTCCACAAGCCGATACGTTCGGCGAACGATGCCGCGGTCCAAGGTCTGGGCGCGGTCTCCGGCCATGGCCTTGAGATGGTGGTCACGCTGGGCACCGGCCTCGGCTGTGCGCTTTACCTCGACGGGCGTTTGGCGGCCGGTCTCGAAATGGCCCACCATCCGTTCCGCAAGGGCAAGACTTACGAAGAGTACCTCGGCAACGCGGCGCTTCTGGATGACGGCAAGAAGGACTGGAACCGCCACCTCAGGGAGGCTATCGGCAACTGGGAAAGCTTGGTCAACTACGACCGGCTCTACCTCGGCGGGGGCAACACCGAGTTCATCAATTTCGAACTTCCTCCCAACGTCACCATCAGTTCCAACCAGGAAGGGCTCTACGGCGGCTTGGGACTTTGGACCGAGCGCAGCGTCTGATTCTCCCTCGATTTGCCTCTTCCCATTTGAAACACCATTGCTATACTGAATAATCTTGTTTCGGCAAAACTAAACGATGCCTGCAAACCCGTTGCCTCCGCCGTTCCGCCAGTACGAATTGGATGACGCCTACGACGAGATGTTTGCGCCGGACCAAGCCGTGCGCGCTCATTACGATACGCTTCATCAGCGCCTTTTGGAGACGCCCGTGGAGGAAATGCGCCGGCGCAAACAAGCTGCCGACGTGGCTTTCCTGCACCAGGGCATTACCTTCACCGTCTACGGCCGCGACGAAGGTATCGAAAAGATCTTCCCGAACGATCTGCTGCCTCGGATCATCACCCAAACCGAGTGGTCCAAGATCGAACAGGGCCTGGCCCAGCGCATCGTCGCCCTGAACCTTTTCCTGAAAGACATCTATCACGAAGGCAAGATCCTCAGCGACGGAATCGTCCCGCGCGAGATGATCTACTCCTGTAAGCACTACCGGCGCCAGATGAAAGGTCTCGACGTGCCGAAGGACGTCTACATTACGGTGGTGGGAACTGACCTGATTCGCCACCCTGACGGCCGTTACCTGGTCCTGGAGGACAACCTGCGTGTCCCTTCTGGTGTGTCGTACATGCTCACCGGCCGGCAGGTGATGAAGCGCGTCTTTCCGGAATTGTTCCGGGCCTGCAGCGTTAAGCCGATTGAAGAGTATCCGCAGGCGCTCCTGCAGACCCTGCGCAACCTGGCGCCGCATGGCCGCACGGATCCGACGATTGTGCTGCTGACGCCGGGCGTGTTTAACTCGGCTTATTTTGAACACACCTATTTGGCGCGGCAGATGGGCATCGAACTTGTCGAAGGCCGGGATCTCGTCGTCAACGACAACATCTTGTATATGCGCACCACGGCCGGCTTGCGCCGCGTGGATGTCATCTATCGTCGCATTGACGACGACTTTATTGACCCCTTGGCGTTCCGGGCGGACTCGATTCTGGGCGTGCCTGGCCTCTTCAACGTTTACCGCGAAGGCAACGTCACCTTGTGCAATGCCCTCGGAAATGGCATCGCCGATGATAAGGCCGTTTACGCCTACGTCCCCGCGATCATCAAATACTATCTGGGTGAAGACCCCATTCTGCATAACGTCGAAACGTTCCTTTGCTCAAATCCCACCCACTTGAGTTACGTTCTCGAGAACCTCGACAAGTTAGTGGTGAAGGCTGTCGGCGAGAGTGGCGGCTACGGCATGTTGATCGGCCCCCACTCCACCAAAGAACAACAGGAAGACTTCCGCCGGAAGATTCTTGACGATCCGCGCAATTACATTGCCCAGCCGACTTTGATGCTTTCTCGCGCGCCTTGCTATATCGACGGACAGGTGGAGGCCCGCCACATTGACCTGCGGCCCTACATCCTTTACGACGGCAAGAAGGTTACCACCGTGCCGGGTGGCTTAACCCGCGTCGCGCTGCGTAAGGGTTCGCTGGTGGTGAACTCCTCGCAAGGCGGGGGCAGTAAAGACACCTGGGTGTTGCACGACAAGGAATAGAATAACGGATGCTCTCACGTGTGGCCGACGGACTCTACTGGATGGCGCGTTACCTCGAACGCGCCGAACATACCGCCAGATTGATTGAGGTGCAACTCAACCTGATGCTGGATCAATCGGCTTACTCCGCCGATCAGCGTTGGCGCCGGATTCTTGCGTCGCTGGGCGACCCGAAACTCACGACGGAGGCTCGCGATGCGCAAAGCTTGACTTACGCCCTGATCTTCGACCGGACCTGCCGCTCTTCCATCGTGGCGGCCATCGTGGCTGCGCGAGAGAATTCCCGCCAGGTACGGCAGCAGATCAGTTCGGAGATGTGGGAGCAACTCAATAGGCTATTCCACCAGGTTCGCCGCGCCGATCTCGAAGAAGGCTGGGATCCCCAGCCGCATGACTTCCTGCTGGATATTCACGAAGGCTGCCACTTGTTCCAGGGCATCACCGACGGCACCATGAGCCACAACGAAGGCTGGCAGTTCATTCAGATTGGCCGCCATATGGAACGAGTGATGGCCACATCGAAGTTGCTCGATACGCACTATCGCGAATTCGAGAACGACGAGCAAGCGCATTTGGAATGGATCGGCTTACTGCGCAGTTGCACTGCCTTTGAAGCGTACTGTAAGTACTACACGGCAGACGTTCGGCCTGATCGGGTCGCCGAGTTTCTGTTACTCAACGAAGAATTTCCGCATACGATCCGTTTCGCTGTCGACCATTTGGAGGCCGCCCTACAGGCTCTACCCGACAGTGACGGCCGGTGCGTCCGGGTAGGCCGCCTCGCCGGCCGGCTAAAGGCCAGCCTCAGCTTCGCTCAGAGCGACGAAATCATGAGCCAGGGCTTCAACAGTTATCTGCATTCGATCCAGCAACAATGCGAGCAGATCGATAGCGCTTTGCGTCAGGCCTATATTGATTACCCGATCGAGTCCGCACTAACCGCGTAACCATGTACTATTCGATCCGCCATCAAACTCGCTTCCGCTACAGCTCGCCGGTCAGTGAGAGCATCATGGAGATGCGCTTGCAGCCGCGCACTGAGTGGACTCAGCATTGCCTTTCGTTTGAAATTGAATTGGAGCCCCGAACCCGCGTCTTCCACTATCGCGACTACCTTGGCAACACCGTCCATCACTTCAATGTCCCCGGGCGCCACCAGCAATTGGACATTGTCTCCACTTCCCTGGTAGAAGTCGCGCCGTTTGCCGACTGGCCGACCAAACTCGATCCCACGACCTGGGACGAGGTGGACGCGCAGGTCAACAATGGTGATTACTACGAGATGTTGATGCCCAGCGATTTCGCCGAACCAACGGCGGCGCTAATGGAATTGGCCGTCGCTCTGAGGGTGACCCGGCGTGATGACCCCATGACGATGCTGCGGGAGCTAAACACGGCCATCCACCAGCATTTTGACTACACGCCGAAATCTACCCGGGTGGATTCGCCCATTGATGACGCCCTGCGCACGCGGAAGGGTGTTTGCCAGGACTTCGCCCACGTAATGATCGCGCTTGTGCGGTTGCTCAAGATTCCTTGCCGCTATGTTTCGGGGTATGTGGCCCCTGGGGAGATGGCCAAGGACCGCCGGATCGCCGGGCTGGCCTCGCACGCGTGGGTGGAGGCCTGGATGCCGGGTTGGGGCTGGGTTGGCTTCGACCCCACAAATGACCGCCTCGTTTCTGAACGCCACATCCGCACCGCCGTCGGCCGCGACTATGCCGACGTCCCGCCCACCAAAGGGCTCTATAAGGGTGAAAGCAAAGGAGAACTCGCCGTGCAGGTGATCGTCCTCCCCACCGACAAGCCGGCAAATCCGGAAGTCGAGCTCGTGTTCCCGTCTCAGGATGACGAGTGGACAGAAGCCCCCGCCGACGAGCGCCCCAGCAACGAGTCCGCCTACTCGGCGCAGCAGCAGCAACAGCAATAACGGTCGCCTGCACGATTCCCCCTGCGCGTGCGTCAAGCCTGTGAGGAGACTATGGCGCAATTTGTCCTGAAATACGCCGACGCCCGCGGACACATCCACCAGCAGGTGGAAGATGCCCGATCTGAGCACGAACTCCGTGAGAAGTTTGGGCAGCAGGGCTTCCTCATCTACTCCATCAAGGCCAAAGGACTAGGCCAGCTTACCGCCAGGAGCGGCAAGCCCACCAAACTCAATACCGAAAAGTTCCTCATCTTCAACCAGCAGTTTGTCACGCTGATCAAAGCCGGCCTGCCAATTCTGAAGTCGCTCGATCTGCTGGCTGACCGTCTTACCGACGCCAAACTTCGCCCGATCGTCGACGCCATCCGCGTCGAGGTGAAAAATGGCTCGCTGCTCTCGGAGGCGTTTCAGAAACAGCGCGTCTTCCCGCCGATGTACGTCACCAGCGTCATGGCCGGCGAAAAGTCGGGGTCTCTCACCGAGGTGCTGGAGCGTTATGTTACCTACCAGCGGTTGGCCCTGGCAGTTCGAAAAAAGCTATTGGTTTCATTGATTTACCCGGCTCTGCTGCTGACGTTGGTGCTGCTGCTGATCGTCTTCCTGGTCACCTATGTAGTGCCGAACTTCGCCATGCTTTATTCGGGCATGGGCACTGAACTGCCGTATGCCACGCGAATCCTGGTGGCGGTGGGCACCACCGCTCGTAACTACATCCTGCTGGGAATTGCAGGTTTGGTGGGTCTGTACTTCGCCTTCCAGGTCTGGGCGCGCGGCGCGCGGGCCCAGGAACTGATTGACCGTACCAAGCTCCGAACGCCGATCTTCGGCGAGATCTGGATTAAGTTCCAGGTGGCGCAGTTTTCGCGCGTGCTCGGCACGCTGCTGATCGGCGGCATTCCCCTGATTCAAGCTCTCGAAACCGCGGCCGATTCGGTCGGTTCGCGACTCCTCAAGAAGACGCTGGAAACCGTCAGACAGTCCGTGCGGGAAGGGCAGCCCCTCTCGGGCTCACTGGCCAAAACCGGGGTGTTTCCGCCACTTTCCATCGACATGATCGAGGTGGGCGAGTCGACCGGTTCCATGCCAGCGATGCTGGGCAGCGTCGCTGAGTTCTATGAGGACGACGTCACCACCCGGCTCACCGCCGCTCTCAGCCTGATTGAACCGTTCATCATGATTTTCATGGGCGGGTTCGTCGCTTTCGTCCTGATCGCCCTATACCTGCCGATCTTCTCCCTGGCCGATACGCTGCGCTAGGGCGAACCCCCGATACAGCTTTGCCGGATTCCGGTCGAACTCCTCCGAAGAGACAACCATGCACCGGAATCTTGCCTTCTCGTACCTGTTAAGCTTCGCCACCATCCTCTGTGCCCAGCCAGCGATTGACCTGGGGCCGGTCTCCGAGGCCGAGGCTGTGGATCGATTGATGGGTAAGCTGTTGAAGACAGGGGTGCATCGTAAGGTGGCGGCGAATGCAACGCGGCAGGGCAGTTGGGAAGCCGACGCCGAAGGTCGTCGCGTCTACCGCTTGCGAATTCGCTCGAGCGAGGCGGCGGGCATCCGCCTGCATTTCACCGGCTTCAACGTCGGAGAGGGCGAAGTCACGTTGAGCCGCCCAGGTACAAAGGCTGCCGACTACGCGCACTATCAGGGCCAGGGTCCATTCAACGATGGCGACTTTTGGAGCCACACCATCGAAGGCTCGGAACTGCTTCTGGAGTACTGGCCAGCAGCCAACGAGACGGCGAGCGA
>JALHNI010000206.1 GCA_022843605.1 Bryobacter sp. | reverse complement strand
GCGTCTGCAGGCGGCCGATTATCCGGGGGGGCTGCATGCGGTGACGGGGGTGTTCGCGCGGCTGAGGGTGAACGTGATTCAGTTGGAGCATGAGCGGGCTTACTTCGGGGTGCGACTGGGGAACACGGTGATGGATTTTACCCTGGAGACGCGGGGTGCTGAGCATGTGGAGGAGCTGTTAGCGAGTCTGACGGAAGCCGGGTACCAGTTCGACCGGATTACTTAAGTTAATCCACCAATTCACACCACCGAAAGGCGGGACGCGATAGAATCGGGCTGAGAACACCACCGTCCCCCGGGTTGAAGGAGAGAAGCTTTATGGATCGTCAGGCAGCCTTAAAGGCCAAGTACGCGAAGGTGACCGAGTTCGCGAAGGCGAACAACGTCCGCATCGATCATTTGCATTTGGAAGGCGACAAACTCTTGCTGCAAGGCGCTGCGCCGAGCGAGAAGTACAAGAACAAGGTTTGGGACGTGATCAAGGAAGTCGATCCAACCTACGCGGATCTGACGGTGAATCTGAGTGTCGACTCGAGCATTCCCGAGCCGATTAAGACCTACACCGTGAAGGCCGGTGATTCGCTTTGGAAGATTGCCCAGGAAGAACTGGGTAATGGCACCCTTTACCCGAAGATCATTGCCGCGAACTCGTCGAAATTGAAGGATGAGAAGTCGGTGATTCATCCGGGCGATGTGCTGGTGATTCCCGAAGCGTAATTGTCTGGTGAGGGGGGTGATGGAATTTTCCTTACCCCCTTTTTCTCTTTGGAGGTGCCTATTTTCAAATTGGTACCCCTAGCCCTACCCCCACCAATGGGGGATGTGGTATTCTCACCAACTTGTCGAGTCTTAGTGTTTTTTTTCCGGCTTACAATGATGCACCGTCGCTGCCCGAATTAATCGGTCGCACGTTCGAAGTCTTGTGCGCACATTTCACCGACTTTGAAGTCATTGTCGTGAACGATGGCAGCCAGGACAATACGGCGGAAGTGTTGGCTGCGCTGGCGGCGGAGCATGGTTCGAGGATGCGGGTGATTACACATCCGGAGAATCGCGGGTACGGGGGAGCGCTGAAGACGGGGTTCGAGTCAGCGACGAAAGAGTACGTCTTCTACACCGACGGGGACGGGCAGTACGATGTGCGGGAACTGCCGAAGCTGTGGGCGTTGATGAAGCCGGGAGTGGGCTTGGTGAACGGCTATAAGCTGGAGCGCAACGACCCCTGGCACCGCATCTTTATCGGCAAGACTTACAACAACTTTGCGCGGTTGCTGTTTGGCATCCGGATTCGGGATATCGATTGCGATTTCCGACTGGTGCGGCGCGACTTAGTGCAAAAGATTCAACTGCGGTCGACGAGCGGGACGATTTGCGTTGAGTTAGTGAAGAAGATTGAGTTGACGGGGTGCGGTGTGGCTGAGGTGGGGGTGCATCACTATCCGCGGCTCCATGGTAAGTCGCAGTTTTTTCGTTTGAAGAGTTTGGCCAGTACGTTTATGCAACTGATCCGGTTGTGGATTCGAACGGTGATTCGGGGTCGTTAGATGCATTTACCTGTCGTCAATCTGAAGCCAGCGATCGATGCCACTCGGGGCGAGTGGCAAGCGCAGTTGGACGCGATGTTTGCGCGGGGGCAGTTCATCCTCGGCGCGGGTTTGGCGGCCTTCGAACAGGAATACGCGGCGTCGTTATCGGCGAAGTTCGCCGTTGGCGTGGCGAACGGCACGGATGCCATCAGTTTGTGTCTGCGGGCGGCACGAGTGACCGGAGAGACGATCACGACGGCACTTTCGGCGCCGTTTACGGGGATTGCCATCACGAGCGCGGGGGCGAAGATCAAGTTCGCCGATGTTGATCCAGAGACGCTGCAAGTGGACGCGGATGATTTGGGGAACCGGATGACGAAGCGGACGGCGGCGCTGGTGCCGGTGCATCTTTACGGGCAGCCGTGCAGGATTGACCGGATTGCAAAGCTGGGTCCGATGGTGATTCAGGATGCTTGCCAGGCGCACGGGGCGCAGTTCGAGGGACGTCCGTTGACGGCTTTTTCGGATTATGTTGCCTATAGCTTTTATCCGACGAAGAATCTGGGCGCGTTGGGCGATGGTGGCGGGATCGTGACGAATCGGGCGGGCGTGAGCCAGCGGTTGCGGCTGTTGCGCGATGGTGGACGCAAGGGCGGACAGGTGAGCTATGAGACGGGGATTAACTCGCGTCTCGACGAGATGCAGTGCTGCTACCTGCGGGCGTTTCTGCCGCATTTGCCGGAATGGAATGCGCACCGGAGGCGGATCGCGGCGCTTTATGACGAGGCATTGTCGGGGTGCCCGGGCGTGCGGCTGGTGAAGCGGCATGGTTGCTCGGTCAGCCATCTTTACGTGATTCGGGCAGCGCGGCGGGATAAGCTGCGGGCGTTTCTGGCGGAGCGGGGGATCGGCACGGGTATACACTATCCAGTGCCCTTGCATCTGCATCCGGCGTTCGCCAGTGCCGGGCAGAAGAAGGGGAGTTTGCCGCATGCCGAGAAGGCGTGCCGGGAGATTGTGTCGTTGCCGGTGTGGCCCTACATGCCGGAGAGCGGCGCGGCGGAAGTGGCCGGGCGGATCCGGGAGTTTTATGGCGGGGGGGCGTGATGTCGTATCAGGGTGCGAAGGTTTTGGTGACGGGCGGGTCAGGGTTTATCGGGAGCAACCTGGCGTTGCGGCTGGTGCGCGAGGGCGCGCGAGTGACGGTAATCGATCCGTGTGTGCCGGGGTGCGGCGGCGACGTGCGCAACCTGAGAGATGTGCTGGACAAGGTGCGGATTCTGGGGGTGGACATCGCGCAGCCGGCGGTGTTTGAGGATGCGATTCGCGAGGCGGATGTCATCTTCAATCTGGCGGGCGAGATCAGCCATATTCACAGCATGTTGAATCCAGAGCGGGATCTGCAGCTGAACACGACGTCGCAACTGCGCTTTCTGCAGGCCTGCGCGGACTGGCAACCCGGCGTCCGGGTGGTGTTTGCGGGGACGCGGCAGGTTTACGGCGTGCCCGAGTATCTGCCGGTGGACGAGGACCATCCGATTAATCCGGTGGACTTCAATGGCGTCCATAAGTACGCGGCGACGATGTATCACCTGATGTTGAGCCGCATGGGTTTGCTGGATGCTTGCGTGCTGCGGCTGACCAATGTTTACGGGCCGCGGATGTCGTTGACGGTGCCGGGCCAGGGTTTCTTGAGCGCCTATTTGCGGAAGCTTGAAATGGGCCATCCGCTGGAGGTGTTCGGCGACGGGCAGCAGTTGCGCGATCCGTTGTATGTGGACGATGCGGTGGAGGCGTTTATGCTGGTGGGGCTAGCCAAGCCGCTGCCGTCGCGGAGTTACAACATCGGGGGGCCGGAGGCTTTGTCGTTGCTGGAGATTACGAGGGCGGCTTGTGAAGTGGCCGGTCAACCGGAGCCGACGTTGAGGCCGTTTCCGAAGGAGCGGGCGTCGATCGATATCGGGAGCTACCGGACGGACTATTCACGCATCCGGGCGGAGTTGGGCTGGGAACCGACAGTGCGTTTTGAAGAAGGGTTTGCGCGGGCGTTGGGCTATTACCGGCGTCAGGCCGCATCACAGGGCCGTTAGGATGCCGGGGACGGTGCTGACGCCGGAGATGAATGATGCGGAATTTGCGAACATCCAGGCGCTGGAAGAGCGCATGTGGTGGTTTCGCGGGCAACGCAAGATTCTGAACCAACTGCTGGATCCGGTGGCAGGGGGAATCAAAAGCGCGCTGGAGGCGGGGTGCGGCACAGGGTACCAGTCGCGGGAGTTCACGCGGCGGTATGGTTGGCGGATGACGCCGCTCGACTTGAGTGCCGAGGGGTTGCGGCATGGTCAGCGGCTGGGCGTGACCGATCTGGTGCAGGGTGACCTGCAGAAGCTGCCGTTTGGGGCGGCGTCGTTCGATGCGGTGCTCTCCCTCGATGTGATCGTGCACTTTCCACCGGGCGAAGAGGGACTGGCGTTTACGGAGTTGGCGCGGGTGTTAAAGCCCGGCGGGTTGTTTGTGGTGCGCGTTTCGGCGCTCTCCATTTTGCGCAGCCGGCACTCGATCTTCACCCACGAGAAGCAGCGGTTTACGGCGGGCCATCTGCGGCATTGTGCGTCGGCGGCAGGCATTGAGCCGCTGCGGACGACGTATGCGAACTCGATGCTGGTGCCCGTGGCGTTGTTCAAGTTCCGGGTGTGGGAGCCGTTGACCAATGCGCCGCCGGCGAGCGGCGTGGCGCCATTGCCGGGATGGCTGGATACGACTTTTGGCGGGTTGTTGAGCCTGGAGGCGAAGCTGGTGGGGGCGGGGATCAATCTGCCGGTGGGGCAGAGCGTGTTGCTGGTGGGACGCAAGCGCGGCTGAGAACTTTGGCGCCGGCAGGGTGTTTCAATTGAAGTGATGATGCGGTGGTTTATAGCGCTCGCTTTGGCGGCCTCGGCATGGCCGCAGACCCTGACGGGGCCGGCGAGCGTCATGGTGGGCGATCCGGTGTTTTTGCGGTTGGCGCAAGGGGTTGCGCCGGTGGTGGGAGTGCCGCTGCGCGTCGTGGGTCCGGCGACCGAGGCCGGCACGGTGGCCGCTGTCGCTTTGAACTTTCGCGCCACGCCGGACGGGACGGTGCGGGGATTGCTGTTTCGCGGCGATCGGGTGTTGATTGTGGGGCAGACGGGCGATGGCTGGTGCGAGGTGGTGCCCGCGTATGGCGGCAGGGGCTTTGTGGCGTGCGCGTATCTGGAGCGGGTGCCTTACGGGCAGCCGCTGGGAACGACGGACGTGGATGGGCGGGTGGTGGTGACGGATTTGGCGATCGCGCCGGGGGTGTTAGCGATTGCGGGCGGGGGGGCGACGTTCAACGTGGAGGTGCGACCGGCGGTCTACGATGTGACGGCGACGGTGGCGCCGGGGATCACGCACCGGAGCCGGCGGTGGGTGACGGAGAACGACGGTCCGGTGGCGATGCAGGTGCTGGAGGTGGATCCTCGGGAGCCGAATGTGTTGGTGCTGCCGGTGCGGGCACGGGATCGGGCGGTGGGGCGGGAGCGGACGAGTGCGATGGCGCAGCGGTATGGGGCGATGGCGGGAGTAAATGGCGGTCCTTTTGCGGGGGAGGGGGCGTCGACGGCGGGGTATCAGTTGGAGGGGCAGGTGGTGGCGGCGACGCCGGTGCCGCGGACGGCGCTGATCCGTTGCGCGGACGGGACGCTGGTGATTGACCGGCAGGCGAACTGTGTGGTGGCGGATCTGGTGGGGGCGGGGCCGGGGTTGGTGGCCGAGGGTCGCGTGGAGGTGGGCGAAGACGGATTTGGGAATGAGCGGATGCGGATGGCGCGGACGGCATTTGCGATTACGGCGCGCGGGACCTGGCTATTGGTGACGGTGGATGGGCGGCAGGCGTCGAGCGCGGGGATGCGGGCGGATGAGTTCGCGGCCGAGTTAGTGGCGTTGGGGGCGGTGAGGGCGGTGAATCTGGATGGCGGCGGTTCGACGACGATGGTGGTGGGGGATACGGTGCGGAACGTGCCGTCGGACGCGCCCTCGAACGGGGTGGAGCGCGAGGTGAGCGATGGGGTGCTGGTGTTCAGCGTGGAGACGCTGGAGCGGCTGCGGCAGGTGATGGATCGGGTGGTGCTGGATCCGGGGCAGGTGGAGGCGGCGGCAATTGAGCCGCTGTATCAGCATTTGGACCGGGCGGTGGCGGCGTTCGCGCTGGAGGAATTGGAGCAAGTGCGGTTGGAGGTGGAGGGGTTGCGGGCGGAGGTGATGAAACGGGCGGGTGGGGAGTTGACGCGGGCGGCGGCGCGGGTGCTGGGCGAGGCGTTGGGGGCTTATCTGCGGCTATTGCCGCAAATTCAGCAGGGGCTGAGCAAGCGGCGGTCCGCGCGATAGGCTAGGGGAATGGATGTTTTTGTAGCCGGTGGTGGGATGATCCTGCAGGATCAGATTCTGCCCTCACTTTATCAATTGCAGCGGTTGGGTTCGCTTGGGGCGATCACGATTTGTGCGCGGAATGCGTCGACGTTGGAGACGCTGCGCGAGACGGGGAAGATTCGGCGGGCGTTCCCGGCGTCGAGCTTCCGGGCCGTGGTGGGAGGCTTTGCCGAGGCGATGCACGGTTTGCCGGCGGGGAGCCTGGTGGTGGTGGCTTTGCCCGATAATCTGCACTTTGCGGCGGTGATGCAGGCGCTGGAGCAGGGCTGCCACGTGCTTTGCGTGAAGCCGCTGGTGCTGACGGTGGCGGAGAGCGAGCAGATTGAAGCGGCGGCGAGGTCGCGCGGCCTGGTGGTGGCGATTGAGTATCACAAGCGGCTGGATGACCGGTCCTTGATGGCACGGGAGCGTTATCGCGCGGGGATGTTTGGCGATTTCCGGCTGGGGTCAGCGGTGTTGTTTGAGAAGTGGTACTACCGGCATTCGAACTTTCAGAATTGGTTCACGAAGGAGAATTCGGACGCCTTCACTTACATTGGTTGCCACTATGTCGACTTAGTGGCATTTATTACAGGATTGACGCCGGTGGCGGTGAGTGTGCACGGCATTGCGGACCGGTTTCCGAACGGCAATGAGGGATGGCTTTGGACCGATGCGCGGGTGCTCTGGGACAACGGCGCCTGTTTGAACGTTCAGAACGCGCTGGGTTTTCCGGATGCAGGGCCGGGGACGAATACGCAGGGGCTGACGATGTATTGCGCGGGAGGCGCGGAGGGAGCGCTGCTGAAGCACTCGGATCAGTATCGGGGGCTGGAGTATTGTTATACGTCGACGCCGAAGGGTGACGGCGCGACGCAGTATGCGGAGCCGAGTCCGGATTACTTTCAGTATGTTGACTTAGGGACGGAGGGCTGGGTACCGGTAGGTTACGGGTACCGGTCAATCGACTTTATTGTTCGGCAGATACTGGCGGTGCGTGCGGGGACAACGGCGTTGACGGATATCGAGGCGGCGGGAGTGCTAGCGACGCCGGGGAATAGCCGTTATAACGAGCGGGTGATTGAGGCGGCGCGGGTGTCGATTGCGGAGGGCGGCAAGTTGGTGCAGTGTTCTTGATGCGTTAGAGCGCGGCGGCTAACTTGGCCAGGAGAGCGGTGCGGTCGGCGATGCGGTGGATGAGGATACTCTCGTGGGGCGCGTGGGCGCCCTCGCCGACGGCGCCGAGGCCGTCGAGAGTGGGAATGCCGAGGGCGGCGGTGAGGTTGCCGTCGGAACCGCCGCCGGTGGCGGACTCCTCGATTTCGAGGCCAAGGTCGCGGGCGAGTTTGCGCGCTAGGGAGAAGAGGGCGCCAATTTCGCGGGTGCGCTCCATGGGCGGGCGGTTGAGTCCGCCGGTGATCTCGATCTTACAGCGACGGTCAACAGGCTTGAGGGCGCGCAGGCGCCGGTCAAGGGCGTGGAAGGCGCGAAGTTTGACGACGCGGACGTCGACGGCGGCGGTGGCTTCGGCGGCGATGACGTTGCTGACGGTGCCGCCGCGTATGACGCCGGGGTTAACGGTAGTGCCTTTGCGGAGGTCAGTGAAGGCAGCGAGGCGCTGAATCTGGTGGGCGAGTTCGACGATGGCGCTGGCGCCTTGAGCGAAGTCGACGCCGGCGTGGGCGGCGTGGCCGGTGACGGTGACCTGATAACGGCCGATGCCTTTGCGGGCGGTTTTGAGTTTACCGGCGAGTCCGGTGCCGGGTTCGAGCACGAGGACGGCATTGGCATGGGCAGCGGTCTTTTCGGTGAGGGGGCGGGAGACGGGGCTACCGGTTTCCTCCTCGGAGACGAGCAACAACTGAACGCGCCGGCGTACCGGAATTTCCAGATCGCGGAGGGCGCGCATGGCGAAGACGAAGAAGGCGAGGCCGGCCTTCATGTCGAGCACGCCGGGACCCCAGTAGCGGCCGTCGGCTTCACGCCAGGGCATGGTTTTGAGGATGCCGAGCGGGTAGACGGTGTCGGTGTGGCCGAGGCCGAGGACGAGGCCTTCTTTGCGCTTGCCGGGCAGTTGGAAATTGCAGAGTAGATGGCGGCCGTATTTGCCGCCGGGGACGGCTTTCACTTTGGCGATGTCCGAAACAGAATCGGCGAAGAGGTCGGCGCAGCGATTGACGGCGGCGGCATCGTCGGTGGGCGACTCGCATTCGACGAGCCGGCGAAGAAAGTCCACGAGTTGGGGCTGGTGGGCTTGGGCGTGGGCGAGAACAGGGTCCATGGATCTTTTAGAGGGCGGCGATAGGGTCGGCCATGCGGAGAGCGGTACGGGAGACGAAGGGTTCGCCGTAGCGCGCGCCGATCATGTCGCCGTAGAAGCGGGCCTGGATGTGGAGGCGGTCGCGCAGGGCGGTGGTATCAGCGGGTTGATAGGCTTCCATGGCGGCGACTTTGCGTTCGAACTGGCCGGTGATATCGATGACGAAGGTGGGCGCCACGGCGGCGTAGAGGCTGGCGTGATAGACGCGCTCCGGGCGGTGGCGCGGGGTTTCGGCGTCGAGGCCTTGCAGACCGGCGAGTTCGCAGGCCTGTTCGGCCATCTCGCAGGTGGCGGGATGGTCGGGGTGCTGGCCGAGCCAATAGGGAACAATGACGAGGCGGGGACGGAGGCGGCGGATCTCGCCGGCGACCGTCATGCGGCCGGGCAGGGAGTTCTCGACGCGGCCGTCGGGGTAGTGCAGGTTGCCGCGCCAAGTGAGCAGCAGCGGGACAGCAGCGGCGGTGGCGGCGTTGAACATGGCCTCGGTTTTTTTTGCGCGCGTGACGTCGCCGGGCGTGAGGTCGAGCACGCCGGTGCGGTAGCCGAGTTCGGCGAGCTTGATGAGGGTGCCGCCGGCGGTTTGTTCGGCATCGCCGGGGTGGGCGCAGACGACGAGGAGATCCAGGGTGGGGACGGGGTCCTGGTAGTTGCTGGGCAAGTGAAGGTTCATGGTTACCAATGGAGTTCAGGGCGGCGCCAGTAGGCGGCGCGTGTGGGCAATACCTTAATAAGTAACATGCCCATCAGGAACCCGCCGATGTGGGCGAACCAGGCGATGCCGCCAGTGGCGGAGGAACTTTCCGCCATGGTGCCGACGCCGGAGAAGAATTGGAGGACGAACCAATAGATGAGGATGATGTAGGCAGGCAACTCCTGCGTGAAGAAGAAGACGAAGAGGGGAATGAGGGTGAGCACACGGGCGTGGGGGAATTTGAGCAGGTAGGCGCCCATGACGCCGGCGATGGCGCCGCTGGCCCCGATGTTGGGGATGGTGGTGCCAGGGCTGGCGGCGATTTGCGCCAGCGATCCGGCGAGGCCGCAGGCGAGGTAAAAAGCGAGGTATTTGGCGCGGCCGAGGACGTCCTCGACGTTATCGCCGTAAATCCAGAGGAACCACATGTTGCCGATGAGGTGCATGAAGCCGCCATGGAGAAACATGGCGGTGAAAAGGTCAGTGACTTGGAGGCGAGCGGGGATGACTCCGTAATGTGAGACGAAGTGATGGA
>JALHNI010000205.1 GCA_022843605.1 Bryobacter sp. | reverse complement strand
CCGCCCTCGAAGCCATCCGCGCCGTCATCCGCAAACACCTCCCCAAAGGCTTCGCCGAGCAAATGCAGTACGGCATGCTCTCCTACGTCGTACCCCACAAACTGTATCCGTCCGGCTACCATTGCAAGCCCTCTGAACCTTTGCCCTTCGCCGCCCTTGCTTCCCAGAAGAACCACATGTCCCTCTACCTCATGTCCGCCTACCAGGACGACGGCACCGCCGCTTGGCTCAAAGAGCAATTCACCCTGCGCGGCAAGAAACTCGACATGGGCAAAAGCTGCCTCCGTTTTAAGAAGCTCGAAGACCTGCCCCTCGAGGTCATCGGCGAAGTCATCGCCCGCGTCCCCGTCGACGAATACATCCGCCGCTACGAAGCCGCCCTCAAGCCCCAGTAATCTCTCGTGCAACCTCCGCGACTCAAGTCCATTGACGCTCTGCGCGGGCTGATCATGATCATCATGGCCCTCGATCACGTCCGCGACTTCAATCACAATCTGATCGGCGTCCTCAGCCCTGAAGATCTCACCCGCACCACCCCCGCCCTCTTCTTCACCCGCTGGATCACGCACTTCTGCGCCCCCGTCTTCATGTTCACCGCCGGCCTCGGCGCCTACTTCTGGCAGGACAGGCACCACCGCACCGTCGCCGAACTTTCCGGTTTCCTGGCCAAACGCGGACTCTGGCTCATCCTTCTCGAATTGACAGTTTTCCGTTTCGCCATCGGCTTCAGCCTGCTCTCAGGGCCGGTCTTACTCACCATCCTGTGGGCCCTGGGCTGCTCCATGCTCGCCCTCGCCCTGCTGGTGAAACTCCCGATACCCGCCATCACCGCGCTCAGTTTAGGAATGATCTCGCTGCACAACCTGCTGGACCGTTTCCGCGACCTCGGTGGCCTTTGGAACGTTCTACATCAGCAGGGCGCGTTCCCGCTCGGCCCGCTAACCTTCGTCGCCGCCTACCCGCTCATCCCCTGGATCGGCGTGATGGGCGCTGGCTACTGCTTCGGCGTCCTGATGAAAACGAAAACGCCACAGTGGATTCTGCGCTTCGGCCTAATGCTTTCGCTTGGCTTCCTCGCCCTCCGCGCACTCAACTTCTACGGCGATCCCAACGCGTGGGACGGCACCTTCCTCTCATTCCTTCGCACCACCAAATACCCCCCGTCGCTCGCCTTTCTCCTCATGACGCTGGGCCCCGCCCTGATGTTGCTCGGCTGGTTCGGACGCCTCGGCTTCGCCCCGCGCAACCCCCTCATCGTCTTTGGACGCACCCCGCTGTTCTACTTCGTCGTCCATCTCTACGTGGCGCGTATGGTTGCGCTAACGCACAATGGAGTCGGTCTTGGCGGTGTCTTCCTGATCTGGATTGCGGTTGTCGCCGCGGCGTATCCCCTCTGCTTCTGGCTAATGAAGGTCAAGGAGAGGCGGAAGGACTGGTGGCTCGCGTACCTTTGAAGGCAGCGCGCTCTCAACCCTTCGGCAATTCGTAATTGAACAGCCAGCGTACGCCAAACTGATCCGTCAGATCGCCATAGTGCGCGCCCCAAAACATATCCTGCAGCGGCATATGCACTTGACCATCCACCCCGAATGCCGCAAACAAGCGCTGGATCTCCTCCATGCTGTCGCACCCAATGCAAATCGAAAAGTTACTCCCTGCCTGCACAGCGTCGCCCTTCATCGTGTCGGAGGCCATCAGTAGCGAGACCCCGTTTCGCGAAACGCACGCATGCATCGCCCGCTCGTTGTCGTCCGGAAATGGCAGCACTTGCAACTCTGCCCCCAAACACGCCGCATAAAACGACATCGCCTCACGCGCATTCCCGCCAAACGTCAAATAGGTAGTAACTGCATTCATGCGCTCTACCATACATACCAACCGGTATGTATGTCAAGCCGCTACTTCTTGTTGATCGGACCCATCCTCGCCATCGACGTCGGCGACGCCGCCTCCCGCGTCGTCACGAAGCCTTCATCGACCTGCTTCCAACGCGCCGCCATCTGCGTCACCTTCGCCGGCTGCTTCGCCGCCAAGTTCACCTGCTCGCTACGGTCCGTCGCCAGATCGTACAGTTCCCAAGGCCCGTTTTCGCCAATCGACACCAACTTCATGTCCCCCATCCGAATCGCCCGATTCTTGTTGTGATGGAAGTACAAATATTCGCGCTCAATGCGCGTCTCCTTCGCCAACGCGGGCTTCAAACTCCGCCCCGTCAAAGGCGGTGCATCCTTCGGCAAACTGCCCCGCAGCGGATCTCCACCCGCCAAATCGATCATCGTCGGCACAATATCCACTAAGTGGCACGGCGTATGCCGCAGTTTCCCCTTATCCGTGATGCCCTTCGGCCAATGCATAATCCACGGCGACGAAATGCCGCCCTCATGCACCCAACTCTTATGCAGCCTGAACGGTGTATTCGACGCCGTCGACCACCCCGGCCCCAAACACAAGTGCGACATCGCCGACCCCGGCGCCGCCGCCGGATCGTGCCCATCCCCGCGAATCATCTGCTCCGCGCTCGCCCCGTTATCCGACACGAACACCACCACCGTATCGTCGTAGGCGTTCATCGCCTTCAACTGCGCCAACACCCGCCCAATCTCCTGATCCATCCGATCGATCATCGCCGCGTGAATCGCCATCTTCGTCCGTTGGAAGCTCTTCTGTTCCTTCGTCAGCGTGCCCCACGGCACCGCCCGCGACACTTCGCCCGCCCCGATTCGCGAAGCCAACTCCTCCGTCTTCAAATTCCAATCCGGCCAGGTCCCCGCATCGAACTTCGCCAACGGACAGTTCACCAACCCCATTTGCTTCATCCGCACATACCGCTTCGTCCGCGCCTCGTCCCAACCTTCGCTGAAACGATCCTTGTACTTATCGATATCTTCCTGCAGCGCATGCAAAGGAAAGTGCGGCGCTGTGAAGGGCAGATACATGTAGAAAGGATCGTTCGGATGCTCCTTCGCATGACCTTGCAGAAACTCCACCGCGTGCTGGCCGATCGCCTTCGTCGCATAGAACCCGTCGCGCACCTGACCCCGAGGCAGCGGCTTGCCGTCTAACTGACTCGCCCGCGGTGCAAAAAAACTATCCTGATCCAGCAGCGTGTACGAATGGTCAAAGCCCGCCGCCGCCAACGGCTGAAACTTGATGTGCCATTTCCCGGAGTGATACGCCCGGTAGCCCAGCGGCTTCAGATGTTGTGGCGCAAACCGTGTCCAATCAGGCACCACGCCCGGCGTCATCACGTCGCACGCATTCTGCTGCGCATACTGCCCCGTCAGAATGCAATTCCGCGAAGGACCGCAGCGCGCCGTCGAATACCCCTGGGTGAACCGCAAACCGTTCGCCGCCAACCGGTCGATATTCGGCGTATCGATATTGCCGCCATAACATCCGGCATCGGAGTAACCCATGTCGTCAGCCAGAATCACCAGAAAATTCGGCTGCTTCCCGCTCTGTGCGGCTACCGCGGCCGCCGGGGCCGCCATAGCACCCGGGGACATCGCAAGAAATTGGCGTCGATCCATACGTCCTCCTAATCTAGAACATCAACTTCAGCGCAAACTGTACCCGCCGCGGCTGCCGCGCGCTACCCACCAGTCCATAGAGCGGCGAACCCGTATTCCCGTTCGGATTGCCGAACTGCGCCTGGTTGAAAGCGTTGAACATCTCCGCCCGGAACTGCAGCTTCATCTGTTCCGTCACCGGCACCCGAAAATGCTTCTGAATCCCTACGTCCCAATTCTGCACCCCCGGGCCATGCAATGGTGCTCGCGCCGAATTCCCAAAGAATCCCGTCGCCGGCGTCGCAAAGCACGCCGTATTGAAGTATCGCCCGCCATTGTTCCGCAGGTTCCCCGCCAAGCTGTCGTCAACCCCGTCACACAGCCGATTCGACAAGTGCGAGATAAAGGGGCTGCCCGTCGTCGCCGGCGAAGTGATGTCGAATGGCACGCCCGTCTGCAGCGCCACAATCGCCGTCAAAGTCCAGCCTCCGGCCAATACGTCCGCCGCCGCTGGCATTGACGCCCCAAACCGGCGACCCTTCCCGAACGGCACCTCATAAATACTACTCACCACCGCCCGATGCCGCACATCGAACGACGCATGGCCCTTGTCGCAACGCCGGCACTGCGTAATCTGCGCGTTGGTCGATGCATTCCCTTCCCAGGAATCGTTCAACGCCTTGGCCCAAGTGTATTCGAAGTTCAAATTCAAACCCGAATTCGTCCGCCACTGGAACTTACTCAAGAAAGCGTTGTAACTCGAGTTCCCATTAAAGTCCGCCCGCAACAGGCTTGTATAATTCGGCCAAGGACGTGTCGCCGGATCGCAGCGCAACCCCGAAGTCAACCGGCACTGATTGAAGTCGTACCGATTCTGCAACGCATGGCTCGATGAACCCATATACACCAACTCCAACAACGCCCGCTCTCCCAACGAATGCTGCACGGAGAAGTTCCATTGCTGCATATAAGGGTCGCGGCCCTTGGGATTGATGATAAACGGCGCAACATTCCGCAACGAGGCAGCATAATTCGCATTCAACGGTGTCTGCGGCTGCGGCGGAAAGATGTTCTGCCCCAACACCCACGCCGGGTTCGGATTCGTCAGATCCGTCACCAGATCCACACTGTCATTAAACGGCGGACCCACCATCGCAAACTGCAATTCGATCAGCCGAGTATCGCTGTAATAGACGCCCGCGCCCCCACGAAATACGGTCCGCGGCAGCCAGCGCGGCTGCCACGCAAAGCCCACCCGCGGCGTCCAGTTATTGCGATCCCGGCTCACCACCCGCGGGTCCACCTGCCCCAACGCCGCGTACTGCAACAAGCCCGTGCTCTCATCGAAGCCATGCGGAATCGTCCTCGCCGATCCCTGCGGATCCGGCACCTGCGCATAGAAGTACGAAATTCCGTAATTCAACGTCAGGTCCCGCGTCACCTTCCAGGTGTCCTGGAAGTACGGCATCACCTGCCCAAAACGATACGGCAACAGCGGCAACCCACGCACCGATCCCGACGTCGCATAGCCCAACAGGAAATCGGCAAACGAGTTACCCGTATTCGCCCGTACCGGCGACAACCTTCCCTGCGCATCGCGCGTCAATTGCGTCGTAAATGTCCGCTGAAAGCCCACCGCGCCCACCGCGCCCGCATTCGCGTTCTGCTGCCACGTCCGCCGGTACCGCAAGCTGGCCCCGAACTGGAAGTTATGACGCCCCCGGTTCCAGCTCATGCTATCGTCCATCTGATAGTTGTTATCCAAGTTCCCTAAGTCGCCGCTCGCCCGGCCGAACCCGCCGTACTCCTGGAAGCTCACCCCCACCACTCCCCGCGGATCCAGCGCATTCCGGATCACATCGCTCAACACCGGACCCAGCGTCCGCCCCTCGTTACTGAACTGCGCCACATTACGCGAAAAACCCGCCCGCCACGTATTCACCAATGAGGGCGACAATGTCCACGTATGCTGCGCCATCGCCAACTGCGACTCATTCGGATAGAACGCCCCCGCAAACGGCATCAACGACCGCTGCACCGCCGGCGAGTCCTGCGCCACCCACTGCCCAAACAACGATTGCCTCGTGTTAATCGCATAATCCACGCGTACGCTGTACTGGTCATCGTCGAGAGTATTGCGCGGGCTCCCCTCTAAATTCCTCGGCCGTGCCGCCAAACTCGACCCCGGCAAATAATACTCCAACAGCCGCGTCGCCACCCCGTTGATCCGTGTATTCGGAATCGTCTGATTCGGAAACGGCGATCTCGTCCCCGTCGCCGCATTGAACGTCGCCGGATCGTAGATCACCTCCGGCACTTCGGTAAAGTTCCCGCCGAACATGTTTCGCGTCGGCGTGTAAGCCCCCGCACTGAACGCCGTAATCTCCCGCAACCCCTCGTAATTGGCAAAGAACCACAAACGATCCTTCTTCAGCGCCCCGCCCACGGCAAATCCGTACTGATTCCGCTTCAAGTCCTCGGGCAGCACCGCAAAGTAATTCCGCGCATCGAACGACCTATTCCGCACAAACCAGAAAGCCTGCCCGTGAATCTGATTCGTGCCGCCTTTCGTCGTCACGTTAATCAGTCCCGGATTCGGCCCCTGATCCGGCATAAAGAAGCTCTGCTGAATCTTGAACTGGTCGATCGCCGCCACCGACAACCCCAGCGATAACTCGCCCAACCTCCCGCCCCGTACCGCAATGCCATTGATCAGATACCCCGTCGCCCCACCCATATTCCCCGCGATAATCACCTGGCGTCCAGGATGGCCCGTCTGCCCCGCCACATCCGCGCGCCCTGTGGCATCGTTGGCACCCGCCGACAGCAGCGCTAACTGCAGAAAGTTGCGTCCGTTCAGCGGCAACGCATCCACCCGCGCCGAATCCACCACCGTGCCGATCGTGTTGGACTCCGTCTCGATCACGATTCCCCGCTCCCCGCTCACCGTCATCACCGTGTTCACCTGCCCCACCTGCAACGCCGCATCCACCGTCGCCAATTGGCCAACGTCAATCGAAAACTGCGTCCGCTCGAAACTGTTGAATCCGTCCTTCGATACCCGCAGCGCATACGCCCCCGCCGGGATCGTCGGAAAAATATACCGTCCCGCTTCGTTCGACTGCGTTTCGCGGATCTGCCCGCGCGCCGTATCCGTCAACGTGATCGCGGCGCCCACCACGGGCGCTCCGCTTCCGTCCGTGATCGTGCCGTTCAGGGCGGCATTGCCCAGGGTCGTTTGCGAGAACAAGGGCACACAAAGTGCAAGCAGGCTAACCAGGATTCGCATGGCCCAAACACTATCGCCTGGCCTCCCAATTTGCAAGCCCCATTCACGTTCCTCTCAGCGAAACGCTACACCGCCATTTCCTCAAGATTCCAGCTAGTTTTCCCTCAACGTCCCCTCCCCTTCGATACAATACCGTTACTCTGAACGAAACGTACCTCCTCGACTCGCTCTCGCGCGCCATCGACGTGATCCAACTCCTCGCCCGGTCCCCCGGCGAGTCAATCTCCCTCGCCGAACTCACCCGCCAGGCCCGCCTCAACAAGACCACCATGCTGCGCATTCTGCGCACCCTCGAACACAAAGGCTGGGCCGTTCAACCCTCCCCCGGCCGCTTCCGCCCCGCGCTCCGCTTCGTTGACAACCGCATCAAGCGAGTCGGCTTCTCCTCCCGCGACAACCGCCTCGCCTTCCCCCGCGCCGTCACCGACTCGATCCGGCAGAGTGCCGCCCAACATGGCGTCGAACTCCTCGTACTCGACAACCGCGGCAGCCGCATTCACACCCTCCGCAATGCCGAGCGCATGATTCGCGAGAACGTCGATTGCGCGGTCATCTTCCAGGCGGAGGCCGACACCGGCCCCGAACTCTCCAGCCTCTTCAACGAGTCCGGTATTCCCCTGGTCTCCATCGACATGGCCATCCCCGGCGCCTCCTACTTCGGCGCTGACAACTACTCCGCCGGCCTCAGCGCCGGCCGCGCGCTCGCCCGTCTCTGCGCCGAATCGCCCGCCCGCCTCATCGAGGAAATCCTCCTCGTCGGTAACCTCCGCTTCGGTTCGCTTCCGGCCGGGCGCCTCAGTGGCTTCCTCAAATCCTTCCAGCAACATTGCCGCCCGAGCGCCGGCGCCACCGTCACTTCCCTCGATAGTCGCGGCAGCTTTGAAACCGGCATGCGCCTCCTCCGCGCCAAGATGCGCCACGGACAGCCGCGCCGCGGACTCGTTGTCTGCGTCAGCGATCCCATCGCGCTCGGCGCCGTCCAAGCCATCGAAGAATCCGGCCGCGCCAACACCTGGCAGGTGTGGAGCTTTGGCGGCGCCCTCGACGCCCGCCTCGAGCTACGCCGCTCCGGCAGCCCGCTCGCTGGCGTCCTCAGCTTCGTTCCTGAACAGTACGGCCCTCAAATCTGGAGCCTCGTCTCGCAACTCCTTGAAGGCCGGCCCGCCACACCCGCCATCTTCGCCAAGTCCAAAGTCCTCACCCGCGCCAACGTCGACGCACTCTTCCCCCACGATCTCTAGCTCAGCGCCTCCGCCAGATCCGCAATCAAGTCGTCCACATGCTCCAGTCCTACCGACAGCCGGATCAAATCATCCCCAATCCCCATTTGCCGCCGCACATCCGCCGATAGGCTCGCGTGCGTCATCGTCGCCGGATGATCAATCAGGCTTTCCACGCCTCCCAAACTCTCTGCCAGTAAAAAGACCTTCACCCCCCGCAGCAGCCGGTACAACGCCTCGTTCCCGCCCTTCAGGCGAAAGGAAAACGTCCCGCCACAACCCGTCATCTGCCGCTGCGCCAACGCATACTGCGGATGCGACTCCAGCCCCGGATGCAGCACCTCCGCCACCGCCGGATGCTCCGCAAGCCAACGCGCAATCGCCAGCGCGTTCCGATGGTGCTCCTCCATTCGTACCGGCAAGGTCTTAATGCCCCGCATCACCAGATAACAATCCTGCGGACCCGCGCACGTCCCCAATGCATTCTGCAACTCGCCAACCCGCGCCGCCAAATCCTCGCCCTTCACCACCAACGCCCCCGCCACCACATCCGAATGCCCGTTCAGATACTTCGTCATCGAATGCAGCACGATGTCGATTCCGAAATCGAGTGGCCGCTGAAAGTACGGCGACAAAAACGTGTTGTCGCAAATCGTCAACGCCCCGTGCGCTCGCGCTAACTTCGACACCGCCGCTAAATCCGTCAGGTTCATCAGCGGATTCGTCGGCGTCTCAATCCACACCGCCGCCGCCGGTGTCGCCAGCGCCACCCGTAAGGCCTCCAGATCCCTCAAGTCGACATACTCCGCCGAAATTCCCTTGTTCCGGAACACACTCTCGAACAGCCGGTATGTGCCACCGTAAAGATCGCTGTGCACAATCAGCCGATCGCCCGCGGAGAACAACATCAACGCCGTCGTTTCCGCCGCCATCCCGGTCGCAAAGGCGAAACCCCGCGTGCCTCCTTCCAGCGCTGCCAAACAATCCTCCAACGCCTTCCGCGTCGGATTCCCGCTTCTCGAATAGTCAAAAGGACCCGGCTGAGCTACATCGCGGAACGCAAACGTCGAACTCTGGTAAATCGGCGGCATCACCGCCCCCAGATGGTCCTTCGGATTGTGTCCCGCATGGATCGCCAGCGTCTTGAAGTGCATTTTCTTAGTATCCCCTGCCCCCGCTGTGCCCCCGCTGTGCCCCCGCCTCACAGGTGTTCAACGGGATTCACGCCCCCTCGCCGACTCCTGCAAAGTTTCGTTAAACCGGTTTCCCATCGCGCGATTCTTTACCCCACGCCGGGTTTAATCCCTATGCTTCACAGGGACCCGCCTTCCGCCCCGCCCGCCATCCTCCTCATCGACGACGACCTCGAACTCTGCTCGCTGCTCCAGCGCTTCCTCGCCAGCTCCGAGTTCGCCATCGAGACCGCCCACGACGGCCTCGATGGCCTCCGCAAAGTCTTCGCCGGAAACTGTGAGGCCGTGATTCTCGACGTCAA
>JALHNI010000204.1 GCA_022843605.1 Bryobacter sp. | reverse complement strand
GCCGCCATGAACCATAGCTTCTTCATCATCATTCTTTACTCCTTAAACGAAATTACTGGTTTACGGGCACCAGGCGCACGGCACGGGCCACGCCATCATCGCCGACCACGACGTCCGCCAGCACCCGCTCCTCGAGGTGGTCAATACTCACCGGAAGTCCCAACGCCTGAAGGCGCGTGCGCGGAATGCGAACCCGCAGCACCTGCATGCCCTGGGAAGGTGGCATCAGTTCGCTGCCAGGCAGCATCACGAAGACCGCGACGGGTCCCTCTGGCATCATCGGTACGGGGGCGGGCCGCCGGGTCGCCCGCGGCAGTGTCAGCCGGCGCGCCGGCTGTAACGCGGTTTCGACCTCCAGGGCCGGCGAATCAGGCAACTCCAGCGGCGAGGGCGAGATCATGCGGGGTGGGGCGACATGGGCCCCTGCGACCTCAGAGGGACGATTCCGGCCAATCCAGACACCCAACACCAAAACGGCTGCGGCGCCGGCCGCCAAGAGCCAGGGAGCCACCGGAATCCGCCGTTGGCGCCTCGCCTGTGAACGTAGAACTGCTTCTACCCGTTCCGGGGTCGCCAAGCCGTCCATCGCATCGCGATAACCGGCCAGCCACTCCGTTAGCCTCTGTTCTTCCCTCATAGAACCTCCTTCAGCCGGTTTCGCAGCAACCCGCGCGCCCGGTTCAGTCGAGACCTCACCGTACCCACCGGACACCCTAGGGTCGCCGCGACGGACTCGTAGCTCCACTCCTCCAAATCGCACAACACCAGGACCTCCCGATAGTGACCTGGCAAAGCCAGAATCGCCTCTCCGAGGCGGGCGTTCGCTTGGCTCCGGTCCAGCGCGACGAGTGGGTCGTCTACGCTGCCGGCCGGCTCGTCGTAGTCTTCATCCAGAGCGACAAACTGGCTCCGCAGTGCCTGGCGAGTGACATTGCGAAGAATTCCGTAAAGATAGGATTCGATAGACCCTTTTGCGGGGTCGAGCCCCCCCGGTTGGCGGATCAGCCGTAAGAAGGTTTCCTGCACCGCCTCCTCCGCCATGGCCGAAGATCCGGTCATCGCGTAGGCGAAGCGGTAAAGTGGACGCTCTAACCGCCGATAGACCTGGGTAAGCGCAGTCTCGTTTCCGAGCTGCACCTGTTGAAGGAGGTCTGAGTCTTCCCAGCTATTTGGCTGAGCGCGGCGTGCGGTCCAACGGTTTGTCCAGGTCAAGGCCGGCATCTTCTATCTGTTCCTTGTCCTACGGCACGCTCTTAGTTCCATCATATTCGGCCCTAGATGAGAGCTGTTCCGTGAGTGGAGAGGGAGAACACAGTATTTTGACCGGCGAAGATGATAGGAAACCTTAGGAGCGAAGGCCTTAGATAGGACTCAATGCAGCCTTAGTCTATGGATTAGTCCACGGGACTTCGGTTAGCATCGAATTCGACGGGTTGGGTATTGGTAGCTTATGAAGTGTCAATTCTGCGGAACGAAACTCGGTTTGTTCCGGAGATTGTTCGACAGTGAATACTGTTCGAGTGATCACCGGAAGCGGTCCTCTGCCCGTTCTGCGCGTGCTTCTCGCGACCTGATGTCCTATTATGGCGACGAGGACTTATACCCCGTCGAGGAAGTGATGGGGCTCCAGCGCCCCGAGGCTTCCGAAAACAAAGATGGCTTACAGAAGATGCAGGCTGGCGTTGCGACGGCGATTTCCATCGTGCTGCTGTTCGTCCTGGCCTATTCCTGGATGACGGGTCAGGGTGGGAATGCGGAACCGAACGGTGGCGATCGGAACCCGCTGGTGGGCGATATCGCCCGAAGCACGGATCGGGCGTCTTCCGGTTTGCTTTCCGGTCTGCGTGACCTGATGCCTGCACGGCCGCCAATTCACTTGAAGGAAGACTTCAAGGGCAGCATGGACAATTGGTTGGGCGCTCCACTGAGCGCGGCGATGGCCCGAACGCCGAACCTGCGTGAACTGGGATGGAACTTTGATAACGGTTTGGTTCGGCCAGGTCGTCTGCGAATCTGGCAGCCCTCGATTGATCTATCGGACTACAAGATGGAATTTGAGGGGACCATCGAGAAGCGGGCGATGAGCTGGACCTACCGCTCCATCAATTTGGACAACTTCTACGCGAGCAAGATTGTCGTTCGTCGGCCGGGCCCGATTCCTTCGCTAGAGATCGTCCGCTACGCGATGCTCGACGGGAAGGAAGGGGTGCGGTCGCGGCTGCCTCTCCCGATGAATGTCATGAGCGCGAATTCCACGTTGTTCCACGTCGAGACGAAGGTCCGCGGCGGGCAGTTCACGACGTACCTGAACGGGCAACTGATCGACACCTGGAGCGACGCGAGGCTGAAAAAGGGCGGCGTGGGATTCTTCGCCGAGGCTGGTGAGGTCGCCGCCATCCACTGGGTAAACGTGGAAGAAGAGCGCGCCGGTCTCTTCGGCCGCGTCCTGTCACTCGGCTTCTTCGTCGGCCCCGCCGTCCAATTCGGCCCCATCCTCTAGTCTCCCGCCCCTGACTCGGAGTAAATCCTAACCTGTTGACTGAGCTAAAGTTACGGCTATATTAATATTTAAATCTCAATACTCCACTGTCTAGCGCCAGACCCCGTCGTGCTATAACCGGTTGACGCTATGGATTCTGAACTGCTCGTCGTTCCATTCCTCACCTACTTGGTGTTCCTGTTCTCCACGGTGTGTCATGAGGCCGCCCACGCGGCCGCTGCCAAGCTTGGGGGCGATCTCACCGCGTACCACGGAGGCCAAGTGAGCCTGAATCCCATCCCGCACATGCGCCGTGAGCCGTTCGGGCTAGGGCTCTACCCGCTCTTGACCCTGCTCCTGACCAGCGGTACCGGAATCATCGGATTCGCCAGCGCTCCCTATGACCCCTATTGGGCCATGCGCAATCCCCGCAAGGCCGCCTGGATGGCGATGGCGGGGCCTGCGGCGAACTACACCCTCGCCTTGATCGCCGCGATTCTCTTGAAATTGGGCCTGATCGCCGGCGTTTTTCGTCTCGCCGACGAGAGCGCGCTCGGCCGCTACCACCAGCTCCTGCAAGCGGTGTCTCCCGATTCCTTGGCGGAGCCCCTGGCCCTCGCCCTCAGCCTGCTGTTCTACCTCAACCTGATGCTGGGTACGTTCAACCTGATGCCGATCCCACCGCTTGATGGCTTCAGCGTCTTCCTCTTCTTCCTTCCTCCGGCTCTCATCCAGAAGTTTTTCGACTTTCGAGCCTCAATTAGCACCTATTCGTTTCTTGCCATCTTTCTGTTCTCGCGCTACTTCTTCTGGGATTTCTTCTACCCCATCTTCTACTTCTGCGCCCGCCTCGTCCTCCGAAACTGACTCGGAGTAAAGTCTAAATAACTGATAGAAGTACGATTAGGCCGAAAATGAGATTATCATCGCAATAGCAAGCACGGGAGCGTCACACCGACCGAAAAAATAAAGGAGATTATTTCCGTCCGCCGCCCACTTATCTACGTGAGGCCGAAAAAATTCACCCCCAACCCTCGCCTTCGAAACTGGAAGTGCCTGGAAACCTATCACGTTTACCAGCGAGGGAACTACCGCCAACAAATCTTCTTCACCGAAGCCCAGATCCTCACCTACCTCCAGCGAATCGACCTCCTCGCCAAACGCTACTCCGTCCGCATCCACGGCTTCTGCTTGATGTCCAACCATGTCCACTTCCTGCTGGAAACGACACGCAAGGACGGCATATCCCGCTTCATGCAGCAGCTTCAGGCCTACCACGCCCGGTGGATCCATGGAACCCAACTGCGCGACGGCCACTTATGGAAGAATCGCTTCGGCGCCAAACTGATCACCTCCCCTCATCAGTTCCGCGAGACGCTCCTCTACATCGAACGCAACCCGCTCGCTGCCCGTCTGTCAGGGCGCGCGGAAGATTACCTCTACTCCAGCGCCGCCGCGCACGTCGCCAACTCCCCCTCAGCCACCATCGGGGAGGGTAAACTTCAGGCCACCATCCACCTCTTTCTTGACCGTTGGCACCGCGAATGTGACTACCAGAACTGGCGACACTTGCTTCAGCCACATGGCACCGCTCCCAACGGGGACATCGACGAAATTCTCAAAATTCTTGGCAAGCAGCGGGAAGCTCCGCTGGATCCCATCCCCATCGCGATCGTCCCCGCCGCGAAATCAGCCACCCAGGCCAGTTAAGAGTTGACACCGGCCCGCCAGTTCACATACTGTCGGTAGCTTCATGTGGCAACAATCCTATACCCCGATTGCGGACAGTCTCATGGCTTCCGCCCTCTGCGCTTGCTTCCCAATCGCCGTCCTGCTTTACCTTCTGGGAGTCGCGCGCAAACCAGCCTGGGTGGCCGCCCTCAGTGGTCTCGCCGCCGCCATCGCCGTCGCCTTGTTTGAGTACCAGATGCCCGTCGGCCCGATGATCGGCGCGATCACCTATGGCGCCGCATTCGGTCTGTTTCCAATCGGTTGGATCGTGTTTTGGGCCATCATTCTCTACCGGATCACGCTCGAGACCGGAAAGTTCGAGATCCTCAAGGATTCCATTGGCAGCCTCACGGATGACCGTCGCCTGCAGGCGTTGCTCATTGCCTTCGCTTTTGGCGCGTTCATCGAAGGCGCGGCCGGTTTTGGAACGCCCGTAGCCGTCGCTGCCGGGATGCTCGCCGGGCTCGGATTCTCCCCGTTCTATGCCGCCGGCATCTGTCTCCTTGCCAACACGGCGCCTGTGGCCTTCGGTTCCATCGGTATCCCGGTCATTACCCTCGCCGGCATCACCGGCCTCCCCCTCGCTGATCTCTCCGCTTGGGTGGGCCGCATCTGCGCCCCGGTATCGCTCTTCGTTCCGGCCTACCTGATCGCCGTCATGGGCGGTTGGCGCGCGCTCAAGGGTGTCTTGCCGGCCGTCATTGTGTGCGGCGTGTCGTTCGCCGGAGTCCAGTTCTATACGTCGAACTACCTCGGACCAACCCTGGTCGACATCCTCAGCTCACTCGCTGCATTGATCAGCCTTTTGCTCCTGTTCCGCGTCTGGAAGCCCAGTGACAATTTCGTCTTCGGAGAAGCGACACGGGACAATGGTGGATTGGCTGGACTGAAACGCCACGCACCTTCACAGGTCTTCCTGGCCTGGTCGCCTTACCTGTTGCTCGTCATCTTCGTGTTCCTCTGGGGCGAAGAGACGATCAAGATCGACGGACACAGCATCAAGTACTACCTGAATCAGGTTTCAGTTAGCTACCAATGGCCCGGGCTGCATAACATGATTGAGCGCATGCCGCCCGTGATGGCGAAGCCGACGCCTTACGCAGCGGTGTTTAACTTCAACTGGCTTTCCGCGGCTGGCACGGCTTGTATGCTGGCGGCCTTCGGTTCAGCGCTCATTCTACGGATCTCGCTCAAGCAGCTCGGCAGCGTCTTCTCGACCACGATTCAGCAACTCTCGAAGTCGATGCTGACCATTGCCAGCGTCCTCGGCCTCGCTTTCCTGATGAACTATTCCGGAGCCACGGGCTCTCTTGGCTTGGCCTTCGCCGCGACTGGCGTTTTCTTTCCCTTCTTCTCGGCCATTCTCGGCTGGTTGGGCGTCTTCCTCACCGGCTCCGATACCTCGGCGAATGCCCTTTTCGGCAACCTGCAGGTGGTGACAGCCACCAAGCTCGGTTTGGATCCGATCCTGATGGCCGCTTCGAACTCTTCGGGCGGCGTCATGGGCAAGATGATCAGCTTGCAGTCCATCGCGGTCGCCGCCGCGGCAACCGGCATGAAGCCTGAAGACGAGAGCCGGCTGTTCCGCTTCACCCTTCGACACTCAGTCATCCTCGCGACCGTCATCGGCCTGGTGGTGGTGATGTACAACACCTTCAGAAATTAGCCGGACCCTAACTCGGAGTAAGATCTAACTGCTAGACCGACAAGCACTTGCAGCTATATTAAGAATATATTCTCAATATAGCTGCCTGCCGAGCTTGGGGTTGCAAGGAAGAAATTGTAGTCGACCTTGCACTGACTCGGAGTCAGGCCTAACCCATAGACGCACGTTCACTTACGGATATATTAATAATCGGATATCATTATTTACCCCGAGCTGGAGCGGGCTTTTTCGGTATCGGCCCCTTCCACGTAAACATCGTGTCTAGATTCTCCGTGTCCAACGCCTTCCGCAAGGCCCTCCGCATCGTCTCCTGCGTAGCGGGATCGAAGGCGCGTGGCGCCTGATACTCGATTCGCGCCACGATTTTCTCTTTCGCAACGCCCACCTCCAGTCCAGTCAACTCCGCCACTTCTCCAGGCCACACTGCCCTCAGTGGCTCGTGCACCATTGGCCAGACGCTCGCCGTCTGATTCTTCAGGTTCGCCGACTGAGGTGCCGGCACTTCCGGATACTGCAGGCGCTCCCGCAACGAAATCAACTCATCCTCATTCGCCACCTGCCGCAAATGAATGAACGATCGCTTCCCCGTTCGACGGGTTAGCTCCGCCTCGGCCGCGTTGACCCGCTGGCGGTCCACGGGAGCCGTCGTCACAACCCGCTCAATCAGCCGATCCGGCAGAATCTCGAGTTGTTGACTCAATAGATGGTCGGCTGGAACCAAGGCCCGAACTGCGTCGCCCGCCGCCGCCCGGCTCACCGTTTCGTCCCTCAATTGCATCAACGAGCTGCGCAGGGGCACAAACAGCACGGACAGCGTGACCATCACCATCAGAATCCGCCACCTCAACTGGCCGACATCGCCCAGCAGCCGGCCCAGCGCCGTGTCATGCAGCAGCCGATACACCCCAGTGCCCGCCGCATGCTGCATCTCCGACTCTGAAATCAGTGATCGGACTTCGGGGGCATCCATCCCCACCAAATAGAAAACGAGAAAAGCACTGCCCGCAATGGCCAGCAAATTGGTGAGGAATAGCAAACCGGCACCCGACATAATCTGCCAGTTCAAGCCACTCCCCACACCGAAACCCACCGTACACAGGGGCGGCATCAAAGCAACGGCAATCGCCACACCAGGAAGGGCACTTGCCGCACCGCCGCTCAACGAGCGAGCCATCACAAAGGATCCAGCCAGCCCCGAAAAGACCGCCACCCCCAAATCGAGGAGATTAGGCTGGGTGCGAGCCAGAATCTCAGAAGTCGGCGACTGAAACGGCAGAAGCCACACTAAAACCGCGGAAAAGGTAACCGAAGCGAGAATACTGCCCACAAGCGTGAAGAACGACTTCACGCCCAGGTAAATGTCCGATGCCGCAAAGGCCAAGCCAGAAGCTAGAATCGGTCCCATCAGCGGCGAAATCAGCATCGCGCCAATCACGACCGCGGGACTGTTCAGTACGAGCCCGAGCGTCGCAATCCCGGCGGAAAATACCAGATCCAACACATAGCTGGGCGACGTAATGTCGGCGGATTCGTAAATCTGGTCATACAGTCTTGGCTTGCTACCGGGATCGATCCGCAGAGCGGTGCTGATGTACTGCCGAAACATAATTAGTATTCCTTCATATACCAGAGTAATCTAACCGGACGCATACACCAATGACTCGGAGTCAGGTCTAACCCGTAGACCTGCCTGTGGTTAGACGGATATTGATCCAGGTCACCAGCATACGCCAACTCAACGAAAAAGATTCCTGGCTCACGCCAAACGCACAAAGCCCCCACCGGTGGTGGGGGCTTTGACGTTCTCGAAGTGTGTTTTGAACAGGCTTAGAAGCCGGCGGCGAACGCGGGGTTCAGGTGCCGGAAGAAAGCCTGTTCGTGCGAAGCACGGAACCGGTATCCGACGCCAAAGACCGTTTCGATATAGCGATCACCGGTGTTGCCCAGCTTGCGTCGAAGCCGGCGGATGTGCACGTCGAGGGTGCGCGTCCGGATGCCCTTGCCATAGTTCCAGATCTTCTCGAGCAAGTATTCTCGCGGCATCACTCGGCCGGCGTTGGCGGCGAGCATGGTCAGCAATTGATACTCTTTGCGGGTAAGAACCAACTTCTCCTGATCCAGCACCACGGCTTCGTGATTTGAATCAATACAGAGGTGTTCGTCCTGGTAGACCTGGGGGACCGTGTTTTCGCTGTGTGTTGTTGTTGTTGTTGTTGTCATGAGAGTCGCTCCGCTCGTCATGTGTCCTCAGACGTATGAAACTTGGAAACCCGTTTCACAAAACTGGATTTCAACTTGTAAACTGTCGATAATCCAGGCTAAGCGATTGAGTCCAAAGACCTACTCAATGGGAAACGGACCGTTCTTCGCCACCCGCAATTCCCTCGCCTTCCCGTCTTCCGCCTGCAACTCGAACTCCACCAGTTGCCCGGGGTCCGGCATCGCCAAGTGAAAATCCGCCTCATCTCCGGGGGCCAGGTAGTCCGGCTCAAGGGCACTTTTCCTCTGCACCATGGGCTTGTGACCGGGCGCAAACACGTCCACCAGGATCAGTACTTTTTGCAGTGGTTTGGCGCTCGTATTGCGGACAGTACCATCGAAATGGATTGCATCGCCGGAACGGCGCGCCGACGCGGTGACAATTTCCATGTCCGGAGGTTTGGGAGTTTTCTTCTTTTCCTGGCCCAACGAACCGATCGCCAGGAGACAAAAGGCTAGCAGACTGGAAGAGACGACTCGGAAGCGCATGCTGCTCCAAGTATAACGACACTCACATAAAGTAATCTTTAACTTTGTCCAGCAGACCCTTCTCTTCCGGGTCATTCTCACTCGGCAATGTTTCCGCCAATTGCTCAAACAGCTTCTTCTGTTCGCGCGTAAGCTTATCGGGGATACGCACCTCGATATGCACGAACAGATCGCCACGCGTTCCACCGGTCAACCGCGGAACTCCCTTGCCACGAATGCGCAACTGGGTCCCCGGCTGCGTGCTTTCCGGTATCTTGATCGTCTCCAGCCCATCGAACGTCAATAAGTCGATCTCCGTACCTAACACCGCCTGCGCAATGTTGATCGGCACCGTGCAATGCAGGTCATAGTCCTGCCGCTCGAAGATCGGATGCTCCTTCACACGAAGAACCACGTAGAGGTCGCCCGGCTCCCCGCCAGCTTGCAAACTGGGCTGGCCTTCGCCCGAAACGCGCAATTGAATGCCATCCGACACACCGGCCGGGATCGTCACCTTCAGCTTGCGATTCACTCGCTGATGACCCTCGCCTTTACAGGTCTTGCAAGGGCGCCGCACGATCTTTCCGCGTCCATTACAAGTACCGCAGGTGCGCCGGATCGTCAAAAACGCCTGTTGATAGGCCACTTCGCCCCGCCCACGGCAAGTGGGGCAGGTCGTCAGGCCGTCTTCCTTCTCCGCACCTGTCCCCTCACAAACGCCGCATGGCTCCAGGATTGGCACCTGAATGTCAACTTGCGTGCCACGAATCGAGTCCTCAAAACTGATCTCGAGGTCGTAACGCAAATCATCGCCGGAACGCGACCGTTGGCGCTGCCGGCCTTGGGTGAAGCCGCCACCGAAGAAAAAATCGCCGAGGATATCGCTGAAATCGGTAAATGCGTTGGGGTCGAAGCCGCCATTGCCGGCGGCGCCCGAAA
>JALHNI010000203.1 GCA_022843605.1 Bryobacter sp. | reverse complement strand
TAATCAGAATTCTGATGCCGGAATTGTCCGTGGTTGGGGGTATCGCCTCGGTTGACCGGGGTACCGATGCTCGTTCAGTGGACGGTACCGGCGGCGCGAGGCGCTCGCCAAGCTCCACCAGTTGTGACTCGAGCCCGGTGGGCTCAGGAGCCGGGACCTGCTTGCTGATGCTGGCGTCGGTCGTCGGGATACGCTCCCCAGGAGCCGAGATCACACGATCCAGACAGTCCCGCCATTCACTCTGTCGCAGGGGGCGCGGCACCATGGCGGCGAACCCGACGCGGGCTTCCAACCCAACCTCGTTCATCGTCCGCCGGTTGAAAGGCGCCAAAAGAATCAATTGCGGCCGGTGGGCGCTATCCATCGCTCTCACAAACTCCGCAACTCCCAGCAGATCGGCATCGGCGAGTTCGGCGTCGATGAGTACCGCGGCAAAACGGTCCTCGCCAAGTATGGCCAACAGTTCCGCGCCGGTCGCGGCCTCGTCAACGCTCCATCCCCAATTTTCAGCTTCCTTCCGGTAGAGCTTGCGCGAGGCGTCCTTGGCGACCGCCACCAACACCCGGGAGCCATGGGCCGCGGTAGCGGTCATCGCTAGCGGCGCCTGGCAGGTGAGCCGCACCGTGAACCAGAAAGTCGATCCGACGTCCAACGCACTCTCCAGCCCAACTTCGCCGCCCATCGCCTCGGCCAGTTGCTTGCAGATGGCCAATCCCAAGCCCGTGCCGCCATACCGTCGTGTGGTGGATCCGTCCGCCTGGGTGAACGGCTCAAAGAGACGCTCACGGTTGAGCGGATCGATCCCGATGCCACTGTCCTCCACTTCGAAGCGTAGTGTGACCGCCTCAGCGGTCCGTCCAGTCGCCCGGCACTGAATCACGATCTGGCCCTGTTCGGTGAACTTCACCGCGTTACCCACCAGGTTGGTTAGAATTTGCTGCAGCCGAATCGGGTCTCCCTTCAGTTCATCGGGCACCTCGTTATCGGCCAGGAACGCGAAATCCAGTCCCTTGCCTTCGGCTCGTTCCGCAAACATCTCCATCACGGTGGCCACAGAGTCGCGCAACGAAAACTGAATGTGCTCGAAGGACAAGCGGCCGGCTTCGATCTTGGAGAAGTCGAGAATGTCGTTAATCAGCCCTAACAAGAAGTTCGCTTGGCCGCGCACGGTATCGGCGTAGTCCCGCTGTTCCTGGCTTAGTCGGCTATCGAGCAGCAACTGCGTCATCCCGATCACCGCATTCATCGGCGTCCGAATCTCGTGGCTGACATTGGCCAGAAACTCACTTTTCAGGCGCGACGCTTCCAAAGCTTCATCGCGAGTGCGCTCCAGTTGTTTGGCTTGCTCTTCAAGACGGCGGCGCGTTTCTTCCAGTTCGCGGGTGTACTCGCGCAGCCGGTCCTCCGTGAGCTTCATCGCCGTGACGTCGGTCACCGTGCCTTCGATATGCAGCAAATTGCCGCGGTCATCCTTCACGGCCCGGGAGTGATTGAGGACCACCAGGACTGAGCCGTCGCGGCGCCGCAGCGTCATCTCCTGGTTGGTGACTTCGCCTTCGAGCGTCACGCGCTCCAGCCACATTCGCCGCTGCACCGGGTCAGCAAAGTGGGCTTCCCCCGCCGCCCTCCACTCCTGGAGCGACTCGTAGCCCATCATCTTGATCAGCGACGGATTCGCCTCGAGCATCAGCCCTTCGGCCGTGATCCGGTAGACGCCTTCCAACATGCTGTCGAAAAGCGTGCGGAATCGCGCTTCCGTTTTACGCACGGCGTCAGCAGAACGCTTCCGCTCGGAGATATCGCGAATCACGACCAGCACGGCAGGTTGGTCGTCGATGCGGAACGAGGTCGCAACAAAGTCGACGTCGAAGATCTGGCCATCCTGGCGCATCATGCGCTGCTCCATCAAGGGCGTATGCTGCTGCGTCTCCCGGAACTGCTCCCAGTTGCGCCAGGCTACCCAGTGATCGTCCGGATGCATCATGTCCAGGATGCTTTTGCCCACGAGGCGATCCGGCGAATCCTCACGCAGAAGACGGGCAAATGCGGCATTGCCAAAGACGATCTTGCCTCCACGATGCACCACGACGGCGTCGGGCAGCAGATCAACGAGGCGCTTGTAGCGGTCCTCGCTTTCTTCCAGAGCCCCTTCCACCCGCTTCTTCTCGGCGACTCGCAGATGGTGAACTCGGAGGAGCAACGCTGGAAAACCAGCGAACAGACAGCAGAGGATCAGTTGATTCTTGACGCTCAGCCAGTGCTCAGCCACCTGACGGGCAATCGCAGACTGCTGGTTCCACATGCGGTCGGCCACGGCGTGAATCTGATTTCGGGCATCTCCGCCGACAGTCTGGAGTTGCGCCGCCGCCTCGGCGCGAGCCGTCTCCGCCGAAGCCATGGCCAGATGAATCCCCCAGATGGTGTTCACCTGGCGTTCCACCTCAGTCAATACCGGTGCGAGCTCGCGATCGCCCGCCGCCCGTCTGCTCAAACTCTCCACCTGCCCGCGATAAGCGGATTCCGCCTGCATCCAGCGGCTTTTCTCCGCTTTTGGCGCCAGCGCCGCCACTTGCAGTTCCCAGATCGACCGTTCCAGGTTCTTCAGCCCGGAGATCCAACCCGCCCGGTGATCGAATTGGGCCTGCAACTCGTTCACTTCGCCAATCAGACTCCCCACCGAAAGAATGCCAAGTAGCGCAACCGCTAAGGTGATCCAGTTCCAGGTTGAGGAAGTCAGTATTCTGCGCATGCGTGTGCTAAGCAATCCTGCTTAGTACAGGCACTATCGGCGGGGCAAGGAAAAGAGATTAGAGTCTGAGCTATTGAGAAAAGGACCGGGAACCGAGCGAAATCAACGGCGAATCTCGAATCGGCGCGCCGCGGTCGCCTTGCCGGAGGATTCTTCGACATCGATCATCACCGCGTGCAGTTCCACCATCTCCTTAGCCGGCTCGAACCGTACGGGTAAGGAAGTCTGAAACTTGCGCAGAACGGCATCCTTCTCGACGCCAATTACCGAGTCGTAGGGTCCGGTCATTCCGCAATCGGTCTGATAGGCGGTTCCCTTGGGCAAAATACGGGTATCAGCGGTGGGAATGTGGGTGTGTGTACCCACCATCGCGGACACGCGGCCATCTAAATGCCAGCCCATGGCCACCTTTTCACTGGTGACCTCGGCATGAAAGTCGACAAAGCGCACCTTGATGCTGTCGTCAATGCCGGCCAGCAGTTCGTCGGCCTTGCGAAACGGACAATCGGTAGGAACCATATGGACCCGGCCTTGCAGATTCATCACTGCGCACGGCACCCCGCTCCGGCTGCGGGTGATGTGCAGCCCTTTGCCGGGCAGTTCGGGAGCGTAGTTGGCCGGGCGTAGCAACCGAGGCTCGCGCGCCATGTAATCGTAGACTTCGCGCTTGTCCCAGACATGATTTCCGGTGGTGATCACGTCGACGCCAATCCCAAATAGCTCTTCCGCAATGTTCGGCGTGATACCAAACCCGCCGGCGGCGTTTTCACCGTTGGCGATGACGAGATCCACCCGCTCTTCGGTGACAACCCGTTGGCAATACTCCACCACGATCGAACGGCCTACGGACGCAAAAATATCACCGATAAAGAAAATGCGCATGAAAATGTCGGGAAAAACAGAAACGGGAGCGATCCACCCAAGCCGACTCCACCTCCGTCATTGACCCCTAACAGCTGAGGGGGGGACCCCCCGCGCGCCTTCAGGCTTCTCCGTCGTCAACCGAAGTCAACGGGAGCATGCACACCAGCACTATGCTCGAGTCGGATCCCATGACATTGACTATAGGATCAATTTATTAGAGGCTTCTGCGAACCCAGCAGACCCACTCCCACGCCCATTCTAGCCTGAGATGCCGGTTTTCCGTTTCAGTTTTTTTCGCATCGTCCGCACTGCTATCCTGTGTTCTTATGGCCGCCACGTTTCACGGACTCGAACACACCGCAATCGCTTCTCCGAACCCCAAAGCGCTCGCTGAATGGTACGTCAACCACCTGGGATTCCACATCAACTTCACCTACGACGTTTTCTTCTTTGTGAAGGCCCCGAACGGCTCGATGCTGGAAATCATCCCCAGTGACGGGGATCGCGCCGAGAACAAGATGAAGACGCCGGGCATCCGCCACTTGGCGATCGCGCTGGACGACTTTGATGCCGGCTATGCGGACCTCAAGAGCAAAGGGGTGAAGTTCCTGGCTGAGCCTTATGAGAACCAGGGCAACCGCCTTGTTTTCTTCGAGGATCTGGACGGGAACATCCTGCACCTGATTGCCCGCGAGAAACCGCTGCCTTAAGGCCTGAAACCCATTGTTCAGCCGCGTCTTTGCCGCGTTCAAATATCGCGAGTTCCGTCTCATGTGGCTGGGCGCCTGCACGTCCACCATCGGAACTTGGATGCAGAAGGCGGCCCAGAGTTGGCTCGTGCTCGAACTGTCGAGGTCAAAGTTTCTCCTCGGCCTCGACAGTTTTCTGGGCGAAATCCCCATTCTTTTGCTGTCGCTCCTCGGCGGCGTAGCGTCTGACCGGTTCGATCGCCGCAAGCTCCTGATTGCTTCGCAGGTCGGCCAGATGACCACGGCCCTGCTGCTTGCCCTGCTCTTCGCCACGGACAAGGTGGAGGTCTGGCACATTCTGGCGCTGTCGTTCTTCACCGGCTGCGTGCAGGCCTTCGGCGGCCCGGCCTATCAGGCCATCCTCCCGATGATGGTGCCCAAGGCGGAAGTCCAGAACGCTATTGCGATGAACTCCATCCAGTTCAACATTGCGCGCGTGATCGGGCCAATGCTGGGCGGATGGGCGCTGGTCTCCCTTGGACCCGCCTGGTGCTTCTCACTGAATGGACTCTCGTTTCTCGCTGTCATCTTCGCGCTGATGGCGATGACGCCCAAGCAGGGCGGGGGCAATCGCAGCGAAAGCGTCTTAACCAGCATCCGCGGCGGCATTGACTTTGTCAGCGCGCGCCCCGGAATGCTCCCCTTGATCGCCCTCGCCTTCTTCATGACCTTCTTCGGCTTCCCGATGATGGTCTTTCTGCCGGTAATGGTGAAGGAGGTCTTCGGCCAAGGCTCCATCGGCTATACGCGCATGCTGACGGTGTCCGGTGCCGGATCGATCGTCGGAGGGCTGATCGTGGCCGGGCTGAGCCACTCGGATCGGAAGGGACGCTACGCGTTGCTGAACCTGATCGCGCTCGGCACCCTCATCGTAGGCTTCTCGCTCTCAAAGATCCTCTGGCTTTCTTACGCCATTTTGTTCCTTGCGAGCGGCGCCCTGATTGCCACCTTTGCGATGATCGCCTCGCTGGTGCAAACCGAGGCGACAGACGAAATGCGCGGCCGCGTGATGTCCCTCTACAACGTCGCCTTCCGCGGCGGCGGGCCCATCGGTGCACTCCTCTGCGGCCAACTGATCGAGTACTCGTCCGCCCCCCCGGTGCTGGCCGGCTGCGGCACTCTCCTGGCCCTGATGGGCCTTTGGTTCCTCGTCATTCAACGCCGGATTCCCCAACTCTAGACGCCTACACCCACCGGTCAAGCACCCACCTCCAGGAGGGTGTAGATGCGCGACCTCGCGACAGCTCCTTGATCGTTCCGACGGCCCTCTCGGGGCTCATCTTTAGACTGTAACCAAATAGATTTGACTTTGTAACCAATCTGACATACTTTGCCATCGTGAGCATGATACTCGCAGCTTCGTTCCTGCTGGGCGCTGGCCTGGCCTGGAGCGCTAATGCCGGCTCGGGCAACACAGTGGTCAACACGATGGTGAAGGAAGACGCACCCAGACAACGATGCGAACCGGCGCTGCGCAGTGCGCTCTGGCCAGGTGACGCGAATGCCCATCCCCGGATCGCGAATCAGTACGCACGCGAAGGCCGGCTCTGGATCTGCACAAGCACCCGAAAAGGCCTCCGCTGGGAGCAGATCGCCATTCATTTCAAACAGTTAGGTGCCCAGCGTAGACCTCCTCGGGCCAACTTGCTACAGTAGCGTAAAGAGTGTCTTCCCCGCCCTTCAACGTCCATCTGCAACAGTACGATGGGCCCCTCGACCTACTGCTCGATCTGATTCGCAAACAGAAGATCGACATCTATGACATTCCGATTGCGAAAATCACGTCGCAATATATGGAGTACATGGGCAAGGCCGCGGCCTTAGACATCGAATTGTCGGCGGAGTTTGTCTACATGGCGGCGACTTTGATCCACATCAAGTCAAAGCTCCTGCTCCCGGTGGATCCCGAACTCGAGAAGATCTCGCCCGAAGAAGATCCGCGCAAGGAACTTGTCGACCGGCTTTTGGAACACGAGCGTTTCAAGAATGCCGCCGAGATGCTGCATCAGAAGCGGCTGATCGAAGAGGCCATCTGGTCGAACCCGCAAATCGCGCAGTTCACATCTGAGGACGAAGACCCGGGCTTGGCAGTCTCTCTGCATGACCTGGTGAAGACGTTTCAGGAACTGCTGGATCGTGCCAAGAGCCGTCCGGTCTACCACCTGGAGAAGGAAGAAGTGAGCGTGCCGGACATGATCGGCCTGCTGCGAAATCTTTTCCGGGCAAAAGGACGGTCCGAGTCGATTTCGGCACGGGAACTGTTCGAGGCACAACGGTCACAGCGCGGAATGGTCTGCCTGTTCCTGGCAATTCTCGAGATGGTGAAGAGGCAGGCATTGGAATTGGTGCAGAAGGAGTCTTTTGGAGAGATTGCCCTGCGTAAGTCAGCGCAGTTTGACGAGACAATGGGTTCCGACGCCGCGTTGGCAGGTCTCCAAGAGGAATATACGTAATCGCGATGGAACAGAGTGAACAGGATACGCTCCCCGTGGAAGCGGCGGAAGCAACAGCTACGCCCGAGGACCTTCTCACGGAGGCCCCACAAGAGGTAGCCGGCGAGGAAACATCCCCAGCGGCTGAGGCCGAAGCGGCACCTGAAGAGGCGGCTGAAGAGGCGGCTGAGGTCGTCGAGGTCGCGGAGGCGGAATCTGCGACGGAGACCGTGGAAGAAGCCCCGATCGCATCGGTAGAGCCCGTGGCGCCAGAGGCCGAGTCCCCGGAAGTTGAGTCCCCGGAAGCTGAACCGGCGGCAACCGAGGAGCACTCGACAAGCGAAACCGAACCGCAAGGCGAAGCCACCAACGACGAGCCCATGCCGACGGTGGTGATGAGCGAGGAGTTCTTTTCCGCCGCTGTCTCCGAGTCCGCACTCAACGTCATCGAAGTGGCCGAGCGCGAACTGCGCAGTCTGCTCGAAGCTATTGTCTACATTACCGATGAACCGCTTTCGGCCCAGCAAATCGCCACCGCCATCGAGCGCCCGCTGGACCAGGTGCAAAAGGGCCTGGACAAGCTCGTCGAACTTTACGAAGGTCCGGAACACGGGCTCACCATTCGCGAGTTAGCCGGCGGCTACAAAATGGGCACCAAGCCTGAGCACCACGAGGGGATGCGGACTTTCGTCAAAAAGATGAAGCCGCCGCTGAAGCTCTCACTGGCCGCGCTCGAAACCCTGGCCGTGATTGCCTACAAGCAGCCAGCCACCGGACCCGAGATCATGGAGATCCGCGGCGTGCAGGGCGGCGGCGTCATGAAGACCCTGCTGGACCGCAAGCTGATCGCTTCGGCCGGCCGCAAGAACGTCGTTGGCAAACCGATGATGTACAAAACCACCCGGGAGTTCCTGCTCCAGTTTGGACTGAAGGATCTTGCCGAACTGCCGACGCTGAAGGAGTTCGAAGAGCTCAAGCGCCTGGCCCTCAACGACCCCGAATTGGACTCGCCCACCGACGTGGACGGTCCCGCCACGCCCGAAGAAGCCGCCGCCGCGGTGGAAGCTACCGCCGATCGCGCGGTGGTGGGTGAAGGCAATGAACGCGCCAATATCAGCGAACTCGATGCGACCGCCGGCGAGAGCCCGGATGAGCCCGAGGAGCACCTGCCCCACCACGTTCCCCCCAAGGACGACGAACCGAAAGAAGACCAGTAGTGGCCGAAGAACGCCTGCAAAAGATTATCGCCAGCGCCGGGATTGCCTCGCGCCGTAAGGCCGAAGAGTTGATCACCGGCGGTGACGTCACCGTCAATGGCCATGTCGTGACGGAACTCGGCACCAAGGCCGAATTGGGCAAGGACCATATCAAAGTCTTCGGCAAGTTGATCAAGCCGCCGACGCGCATGGTCTATATCGCCTTGAATAAGCCGGTTGCCTGTGTCACGACGGTAACGGATCCGGAAGGGCGCAAGACCGTCATGGAGTACGTACGCGGTTTGAAGGATCGCGTCTATCCCGTCGGCCGGCTCGACTATCACAGCGAAGGGCTATTGCTCTTCACGAACGACGGCGAGTTCGCCAACCGCATCACTTCGGCCAAGTTCCACGTGCAGAAGACCTATCTCGTCAAGGCGAATGGCAACCTGGACGTCGAGCAGTTGGAGAAGTTCCGCAATGGCTTGCCGATCTCGGGCAAGCGCACGGCGCCGGCCGAGATTCGCCTGCATAAACCGGGGGCGAACCCCTGGTACGAAGTGAAGCTGACGGAAGGCCGGCAGAATCAGATCCGCCTGATGTTCCGTCATTTGGGTCGCCTGGTGGAGCGTCTGCGCCGCGTCCGGATTGGCTTCGTTGAGCTGGGCAAACTGAAGACCGGCACTTGGCGCCCGCTCACCGAGCAGGAAGTCTATAAGCTACGCCGACAGGTGGGCTTGAAGGATGAAGAGTCCGGCGCGGATCAGGACGAGGGCTTCATTCGGGAGGTGCGTTCGCCGATGCCGAAGGCGGAGACGCCCACGGTGATCAAGCCAGAGATCGCCAAGACTCGTCAGCCCAAGCCGCGGGACGACCGCTTCCGTCGGCCCAAGTTTAACGCCCCCAAGACGGCCAAGGCGCCGGAGCCAGCAGCACCGTACGAACGGGAGAGCAAGTTCCCTGGGCCAAAGGGTCGAGGCGACGACGCCCGGTCCTCCGATTCGCGCCCCGTGCGTTCTTCGTTTTCGGACTCCCGCGGGCCCAAGGCCCCCACGAAACAAAGGGGTGCGAAGCCGCCCTTCGGCAAGCCGCAGTTTGGGAAGGCGCCGGTCAGGAAAGATCCGTTCGGTAAGGAACCGTTCGACAAGGAACCGTTCTCGAAAGCGACCGGCCCCCGAAGCACCTTTGCCAAGGGCCCAGGAGCAAAAGCACCGTTCTCGAAGACAACGGGCTCGAAGGCACCGTTCGCCAAGGCAACGGGATCGAAAGCGCCGTTCGGAAAAGCGCCGTTCGGAAAAGCACCGGGCGGAAAAGCCTCGTTCAACAAGTCGCCCGGAGGCAGGCCCCCTGCATCGAGAGACTTCTCCTCACGGCCTCCGGCCAGCAAGAACCGAGCGCCAGGCAATCGCAACAAGCCGCGCAACCAGCGATAACCAAGTCATAATGGTCGCGTGACTCCGGCCGAAAAAATCCTTCGCGAATCCAAGACGATTGCCGTTGTGGGGCTCTCCTCCAATCCCATGCGCCCCAGCTTCGGCGTTTCCCGCTATATGCAGAAGCAGGGCTATCGCATTGTGCCGGTAAACCCCGCTGAGGCGACGATCCTGGACGAAACCAGCTACCCGACGCTGGCCGATATCCCCTTCCCAGTCGACTGCGTCAACATCTTCCGGAAGCCCGAGGCGGTGCCCGAGATCGTGGCGGCGGCGATCGCGATTGGCGCCAAGTCGATCTGGATGCAAGAGGAGGTGGTTCACGAAGCCGCCG
>JALHNI010000202.1 GCA_022843605.1 Bryobacter sp. | reverse complement strand
ACCGGCAACGGGGCGATGACGGGGATGCGCTCGCCGGTGGAGGGCGCGGCGGACTGGCGGAGGGCGGCGCGGGCGGCGGCGATTTGGGCGCGGGCGGATTCGACTTCACGGCGGCCGGTGGCAACGGCGCGTTCGGCGGCGGCCATGGTGGCTTCGGCGCGGTGGAGGTCGGCGAGGGTCCGGTCCACACGGGAGGCGGCAATATCTCCAGACTTACGCAAGCCTTCTTCGCGCTGATACTGGAGGCGCCAGTAGTCGAGGTCGGCTTTGGCGACGCGGACCTGTTCTTCCAGGGTGCTCACGCGGCTTTGCGCGACGGACTGGGCGGTTTCGGCGGCATTGACGCCGGCGTTGCCTTGATCCTTGGCGCGGGCATCGAGCACCAGGGGACGGGGCGGCTCAAGCAGAGTCACGATGGCTCCGGCAGGGACGGGGTCGCCCGCCTTCCAGCGCAGACGCGGCGTATAGCCGCTGACGGGCGCGGAGACGACGTAGCGATTTCGCAGGCGCATTTTGCCTTCTTCTTCCACGGTGACACGCAAGGGTGCGGCGGCCACGGCCGAGGCTTCCACGGCGACCGGTTGGGGCTTCATCCCCAGGTAAATCCCGACGGCGGCGACGCCGGCCAAACCGATGATCCACGCCCAACGCTTCACGCAGTTACTCCCTTGCTTTCAGGACTTCGACTAAGTCCAAATGGTTTACTTTTCGGCCCACAATTAATGCTGACACAACGGTGGCGATGGCAATGACGAGCGCGGAGAGAGCGTAAGTGGAAGGTTCAATGATAAACGGGACGCGAAAGAGCTCAGTTTGCGCGGAGGAGGCCATCAGCCAGGAGAGTCCGCGACCGAAGACCAGACCCACCGGAATCGCCACGAAGACCAGGATCATTAACTCGCCGAGCAGGATGTAAGAGACTTCGCCGCGGGTGTAGCCCAGGACGCGCAGGCTGGCGAGTTCGCGGCTGCGTTCGCTGAGAGAGATGCGGACGGTGTTGTAGACGACACCGACGGCAATGGCGGCGGCCAGGATGGTGTTGAAGAAGGCGAAGGTAAGCATTTGGGCGGCCAGGGTTTCGTAGAAGCTGCGCAGGACCTGGGCGCGTTCGGCGGAACCGGCGACGGCGGGCATGGCTTTGAGGCGCTGGTAGAGGGAAGGGATTTGTGGCGGGTCAACCGCGAGGAAGGCGCCGGTGGCGCTATCGCCTTCGCGCAGGAAGCGGTTGAGGGTGTCGCGGCGCATGTAGGCGGAGACGCCGATGTATTCGCTCACTAAGCCGGTGACTGGTACCTGGCGGATGGCGCGGGAGCCTTCAAGCAACTCGACGGTAAGGATCTGGCCGGGGCGGATACCGAGCATGGTGGCGAGATGGTCAGTGAGGACGATGCCTTCGGCGGGCAGTTGGACGGGCTCGAGTTGTTTGTTGAGCAAACGGCGGAGGCGCCCTTCGGGCTCCAAGCCTTGAAGGGCGGTGCGATAGGTGCGCTGCTCAAAGCGGAAACGGGCGGGGACGGAGCGGGTAGGTTCGGCGTAAGTGACGCCGGGAAGACTGGTGAGCGAGTAGAGCGCGCGGATGGAGACGGGGCCAATGAAGGTGACGGTGATGTCGTCGAGTTGGGCGCGGCGGAGTTGGGCGAAGACCATGAAGTCGACGGCGTCAGTCCAGAAGCCGCCGAGGACGAGAATAGCCGTGGACATGGCGACGCCGCCGATGGAGAGCAGCGACTTGATGGGCCGGCGTTCGATGTTGCGGACGATCATGCGGGTGGGTTGCGAGAACCAGGAAGCCTCGAAGAGGCTTCGGCGATAGCGGCCAGGGTTGGCTGGTTGCATGGCCACGGCGGGAGATTCACGGGCGGCGCGGAGAACGGAGAAAAGGGTGCCGGTGGCGGCGGCGGCAATGCTGACGGCCAGGGAGACGGCGATCACACTGGGGCGGATGCTGTAGTCGAGGTAGGGGAAGCGGTAGACGTCCATGTAAAGGCGGGAGAGTCCGCCGCCCATCCAGGCACCGCCGGCGATGCCGAGGGCAACGCCGAAGACGACGATGACCAGGGTGAACTTCAGGAAGTGGACGACGATGGCGGAGGTGGGGTAACCGAAGGCTTTCAAGGTGGCGATCTGGCCGCGTTGGGTGGCCATGAGGCGGCCGACGACGACGTTGAGGAGGAAGGCCGCCACGGAGAGAAAGATGGCGGGGAACATGGTGGACATGATGGTGAGTTGTTTGAACTCTTCGGAGAGATAACGGTGGGAGATCTGGTCCTTGCGGCCATGGGAGCCGAGACCGCCGTAGGGCCGGAGGATATGGTCGAGGGCCATGACGGCATCTTCGGTACGGGCTCCGCGTTCGAGGGTGGCGGCGACCTGATTGAAAGCGCCGGTCATGTTGTAAGCGCCTTCGAGGGTGTCAGCATTCATCCAGACGACGCAATAGGTTTTGAAGTCCGGCACGATGGAGCCGGGTGCGAGTTGGTAAATGAATTCCGGAGTGGAGGCAACGCCGACAATTTCGAGCACGCGGCGGCGGCCGTTGATGGTGACCTTGAGCGTGACGCCGGGCTGGAGTTTATGGGCTTTGGCGAAGCCATCGGAGACGAGGGCTTCGCGATCGCGGCCGGACTCGGGCAGGCGGCCGGCATGGAGGTGCAGGAGGTTGAACTGGCCGGGTCCGCGAGGGAGGGAGATGATCTGGCCGGAGATGGGTTGGCCGTAGCCGGCGAGTTCGAGATTGGCGGGGGCGGCGACGCGGGCTTCGACGTTGGTGACGCCGGGGATGGCGGAGATGCGCGCCAGAACGCTGACGGGCGCGCGCTTGAGGCCGGCGAAGAGGTCTGGAAAACGAAACTCGCGATAGAGGCGGGCCTGGGTGCGCTGGAGAGAGTCCAGGGTGGAAGCGGCCATGACATAGGTGGCGATGCCGGCGCCAAGGACGAAGGCGATGGCGAGGACTTGGCCGCGGACGGCCCAGAGGTCGCGGAGGAGTTTGCGGTCGAGGGCGGCCAGCATTACCAGTGGAGTTCCCGCGGGCTGCGGCGGTTTTCGTTGGGCTCGACGTGCGAGACGAGGCCATTGCTCATGTGGACGACGCGATTGGCCATGCGGGCGATGTCGGCATTGTGGGTGATGACGGCGGTGGCGGCGCCGAGTTCGCGATTGACGCGGTCGATCGCTTCCAGCACAACAACGCCAGTTTCCGAGTCGAGGGCACCGGTGGGTTCATCGCAGAGCAGGACGCTGGGGCGCTTGGCAATCGCGCGAGCGATAGCAACGCGTTGCTGCTGGCCGCCAGAAAGCTGCGAGGGGAAATGGTGCATGCGATCAGTGAGGCCGACGAGTTCGAGAGCCTCGGCGGGCTTCATCGGATGGTCGGCAATTTCCGTGACGGCGGCGACATTCTCAATCGCGGTGAGGCTGGGGATCAGGTTATAGAACTGGAAGACGAAACCGACGTGCTTGCGGCGGTATTGAGTAAGTTCGCGGTCCTTGGCTTGGGTGATATCGAAGCCACGGTATTGGACGGTGCCGGCGGAGGCACGGTCGAGGCCGCCGAGGATATTGAGCAGCGTGGACTTGCCGCTGCCGGAGGGGCCAAGCAGGACCATCATCTCGCCGGCGAAGAGTTCCAGATCGACGCCACGGAGGGCGTGAACACGGACTTCGCCCATGTCATAGAACTTAGTCACTGCCCGCGCTGAAAAGACTGTCTCCATTCGCCCCGATAACTTCAGTTTACGTTACTTAGTCGCCAAAGCCGGCAAGCGCGTATGCCAATCCGTGGCGAGTTGATAGGCGTGGCCGACGCGGAAGAGAGTCGCTTCAGCGAAGGGCTTGGCGCAGAACTGAATACCCAAGGGGAGGGCGGGTGGACCGGCCGTGAATCCGCAGGGAAGCACGAGGGCCGGAATGCCGGTGAGGTTGGCAAGATTTGAGGTATCAGGACGGGGCGCGCGTGGCTTAACTGGCGGAGCGTCGGTGCCGGCAATTTCGTCGGTGAGTAGCGGCGCGGCATTGCCGGCGGGCAGCATGAGGACATCGCATTGGGCGAAGACGCGGCGCATCTCGGCGATCAGCAGCGTGCGGAAGCGGAGGGCCTTCAGGTAGTCGAGGGCGGAGTGGAACGCGCCGGCTTCGAGACGTTCGCGCACGAGGGGATCGAGGAGATGGGGGTGGTCCTGGAGGCGTTTCTCGTGGTAGGCGGCGGATTCGGAGCCCAGGATAACGGAAGAGGCAGCGCTGCAGAGCGCGGCGTGCTGCACCTTGACGTCGATGAGTTGCGCGCCTTTTGCCCGCAAAAGACCCAAGGCAGCACGCAGGGCGGCTTCGGTTTCGGGATGGACATGCTGGAAGAAGTGCTCTGTCGGGACGCCGATGCGGAGGCCCTTCACGCCGCCGTTGAGAGCCTGGGCGTAACTGGGCGGTGGGACCGTAGCGGAGGTGGCATCGAGAGAGTCGTGGCCGGCGATGACTTGGAGCATACGCGCGACATCGGCGACGGTGCGGGCCATGGGGCCGACATGATCGAGCGTCCAACTGAGACTGGTGACGCCGAAGCGGCTGACGCGGCCATAGGTGGGCTTCAGGCCGACGACGCCGCAGCTTTTGGCGGGGCCGCGAATGGAGCCGCCGGTGTCGGTGCCGAGGGTGAGCGGCACCATCCGGGCGGCGAGCGCGGCACCGGAACCGCTGGACGAGCCGGAGGGCGAATAGGCGAGATCCCAGGGATTGCGCGCCGGAGCGACGAGACCCACCTGTCCGCTGCCCATGGCGAACTCTAACAAATTGAGTTTGCCCAACATGATGGCGCCTGCGCGATTCAGGCGCGCCGTGACGGTGCTCTCCTGGTTGGGTATGGCCGTGGCGGTGACACGCGAGCCGTTGGTGGTGCGAACGCCTTGCGTGGCAAGCAGGTCCTTGGGGGCATAGGGAATGCCGTGGAGGGGTCCACGATAGCGGCCGGCGGCGATGTCGCTTTCGGCGGCGCGGGCTTGGGCGAGAGCGCGTTCGGACGTCATGGTGAGGAAAGCCTGGACGCGCGGATTGAGGGCATCGATCTGACGAAGGCAGGCTTGCACAAGCTCGACCGGTGAGAGCTTGCGGGCCTGAATCAATGGCGCCAGTTCGGAGACGGAGAGCGAGCGGAGTTCGGCGGCGGTCATCGCGGACCTGGCGACGGTTCAACCGAATCGTCGATGCGGAGCGCCCTTAGGCTGCTGAGGCTTTGCCGGCGCTGTTCGAGGATTGGCCGCAGGACGGCGAGGCGCTCGGGGGAGAGGCGAAGGCCGTGGATCTGTGCGGCGCCGCGGACGTCGTCGAGAGGAAGGGCGGCAGTCTGGGCGGCGGCTTGGGCGGGAACCGCCACGCCGGCGGCGAGTGTTTGGAAGATCTGACGGCGAGCGATAGCGGACTTCACCGGGCGCGGCATTCGCCAGTTGTATGCGATGGCGGCAGAGGTTGTCAACCTCAGCCCTGCGGCGGCAGTTGTTGGGCGATCCGCAAGCGGAACTCGCTGCCGCCGGGACTGGAGTAAATCAATTGAAGGCTGCCGGTGTGGGCTTCGGCGATCCACCTGGCGATGGGGAGACCGAGGCCGGTACCGCCGGACTTCGACGAGTCGCGGGTACGTGCCGGGTCAAGACGGAAGAATCGCTCGAAGATTCTGGCGTGAGCTTCAGCCGGAATGCCGGGTCCGGTGTCGGTGACCAGAATGTCGTAGTGGGGGCCAGCGCTGGTTAAGGCGATCCGGACGGTGGCGCCGGGACCGGCGTACTTGATGGCGTTATCGAGCAGGATCATGACGGCCTGGCGGATGAGTGACTCGTCGCCCGAGCAGGGGGATTCTGGCAGATCAGCATCTTCAATGTGGATCTGGAGATCGCGTGCGAGCAGGCGCGCGGCGCGCAGACAACTGCCGATCAACTCATCCAGATAGAACTTGGAGACCTGCAGGGGCACGGCCCCGGAATCGACACGCGCCAACAGGAACATGTCCTGCACGACGCGGGAGAGACGGCGCATCTGCGCCTCAATCACTTCGAGGGCTTCGCGGTACTCGGCTTCGGTGCGGTGGGGCGAATCGAGGGCGACCTGGGCCGCGGTTTGGGTGACAGAGACAGGAGTGCGGAGTTCGTGCGAGGCGTCGGCCATGAACTGCCGCTGGGAATCGAAGGAGCGCTGCAGGCGCTCCAGCAGGCTGTTGAAAGTATGTGCGAGGCGGGCCAGTTCGTCGCCGGTGGTGGGTACGGGCAGGCGGCGGTCGAGAGCCATCGCCGAGATGCCTTCCACGGCATCCATCATGGCGATGATGGGCGCGAACCCCTTTCGGGCAAGCCACCATCCGCCGGCCGCGGAGAGCAGCAAGGGGATTGGTAGGCCGAGAAGGAAGGCGTTGCGAATGGCGACGTTTTCGAGTTCGGCCTGCCGCTCAGAGGAACTGCTGAGGAACAGGTAGGAGGGCGCGGAGGCCAGATTGAGCCGCATCGCGCTGTACCGGCGGCCTTCGTGCGACCAACGCAGGGTGCTGCCGGTTTCGGGGGTGGAGGTGGCGGGTGCGCCCGCCGCGCGGGCGATCGCCGACGCGGGTATCTTGATAGCCTGAGAATCGGCTTTGGCGCCCACCACAATGCCGTTGCGCACCACGGCGAGCGCGAGGTCAGGAAAGGTCAGATGGTGGATCACCAACAGGACATGTCCGAAGGAGGCCTCACCGGATTCGACGCCTTCATGCTCTTCGATCTCGTGTTCGAGCGACGCCGCCACGACGCGGATCGCGATGTCGAGCTTCGCTTCCAGGCCCTGAATCTTGCTTTGCGCCAACAAGCCATAGACGATGAAGGAACCAATCGCCAGCACGGTGGTGAGCACGGCAAGGTACCAGATGGTGAGCCGCGTGCGAATCGATCTAGAGGACATCGTTGCCTTCTGCCAGGACGTAACCTTCGCCGCGCCGGGTGCGAATGAGAGGCGCTTCACCGGCGCCTTCCAGCTTTCGGCGAAGGCGTTGCACATAGACTTCGATCAGGTTCGAGAAGGGGTCATAGTCTTCGTCCCAGACGTGCGCGGAGATTTCGGCGCGGCCGATGACGCGGCCGGCGTGGCGGCCCAGATACTCGAGCAGGGCGTACTCTTTGGCGGTGAGGTCAATGAGGCGTTCGCCGCGGCGAGCCGTGTGGCCGTGGGTGTCGATGGATAGGTCAGCGATCCGCAGGACGGGGTTCTGCAGGGCCGGACCGCGACGCAACAGAGCGCGGATGCGCGCCAGGAGTTCCTGAAAGTCGAAGGGTTTGCAGAGGTAGTCGTCCGCGCCGGCATCGAGGCCGGAGATGCGGAACTCGACGGCGTCGCGAGCGGTAAGCATCAGGACGGGAGTGGTTTGGCCGAGGCGGCGCAGATCCTGGCACACGGCGAAGCCGTCTTTGCCGGGCAGCATGACATCCAGCAGGATGAGGTCATAGGTGTTCTCGTGCACCTTGCGCACCGCGGCGGGACCATCTTCAGCGAGATCGACGGCGTAGGAGTGCTCACGCAGGCCTTTGGCCAGCATTTGCGCCGCGTCCCGCTCATCTTCCACTAACAGCAGCCTCATGGATTCCTCCTCATCGTAACCGGGATCCGGCATGGTGCATCCTGAAAGCATGCAGAGGCGAAGCGTATTCGGGTGGGGGCTGAGTTCTCTACTCCAGTTGCGCGGCCAAGAGCCGATCGAGCCTACGTTTACGGCTTCGGTGAAGATCGTGGACGTGCTGGCATCGGTGCGCGATCCGCAGGGGCGGATCGTCCGGGACTTAACGAGAGAGGGCTTTCTGCTGCTGGAGAACGGACGTCCGCAAGAGATCCGCTACTTCTCACGCGAGACGGACCTGCCGCTGACGGTGGGTTTTCTGATCGATACGAGTATGAGCCAGGAGAAGGTATTGAACGCCGAACGTGCGGCGATCCTGCGCTTTCTGGATCAGGTGCTTCGCGAAACGAAGGACCAGCTCTTCGTGATGCAGTTCGACATGGCGGTGCAATTGAGGCAGAAACTGACTTCCTCACGGCGGACAGTGGAGGAGGTGCTGAATTATGTGGACACGCCCTCACGCCGGGAGCTTTCGATGCAACGCGGAGGGGGAACGCTGCTCTATGAGGCGATCCATCAGGCGTGCACGGAGGTCCTGAAGAACCAACGGAATCGCAAGGCGCTGATTGTGCTCTCCGATGGCGAGGACTACGGCAGTGAGAAGACTCTGACGGAGGCGATTGAGGCGGCGGTAAAGTCGGACACGCTGGTTTACGCGATCTACTTCGCGGACGGCGGAGGCGGGGGACGCGGGGTGTTGCGGCGGATTGCGCAGGGCACCGGCGCGGGCTTCTTCGAGGTAACGAAGAAGCGAAGCATTGAACAGATCTTTGACGCGATCCAGGAAGAACTGCGCGGCCAGTACAGCCTGGGCTTCATCTCCGATCAGCCAACGCGGCTCTCTGAGTTTCGGACGTTGAAGCTCATGACGAAGCAGAAAGGCTACGTCGTACAGGCGCGGGAGCGTTACATGGCCCGGCCCTAGTTACTCGGCTTCCAGAGCCGCCTTGGCGTCCGCCAGGGCGTGCAACTTGTCGGAAGGGATCACGGGATAGCTCAGCTTCAGCTTTTCCAGCGCCCGGCAGATGATGCCGGCAACAGCGACGCGCATGAAGGCCTTATCGTCGGCGGGAATCACGTACCAGGGCGCCCAGTCCGTACTGGTTGCGCGGAAACACTCCTGATAGGCGGCCATGTAGGCATCCCAGTGTCCGCGCTCCACAACGTCCTGCGCGGAGAATTTCCAGTGTTTTTCGGGCTCGGCGATTCGCTCCAGGAAGCGTTTCTTCTGCTCGTCCTTGGAGACATTCAGGAAGAACTTCAGTACGACAGTGCCGTTTTCCACTAAGTGACGTTCAAAGTTATTGATCTGCTGGAAGCGCTGCTTCCACACGCCCTTCCCCTTGGCGTGGGGCGGCAGTTGTTGCCGTTCAAGAAACTCGGGATGCACCCGCACCACGAGAACTTCCTCATAGTAAGAGCGGTTGAAGATCCCGACTCTTCCCCGTTCCGGCAGAGCTTTAGCGGGGCGCCAGAGAAAGTCGTGGTCGAGTTCTTCCTGGGAGGGAGCCTTGAAGCTGAAGACCTGACAGCCCTGCGGATTCAGGCCGGACATCACATGCTTGATGGTGCCGTCCTTGCCGGCGGCGTCCATGGCCTGAAAGATCACCAGCAGCGAATATGTATTCTGCGCGTAGAGCTTGTCCTGCAGTTCCGTAAGGCGGCCCACGCTTTCGCGGAGGGCAGCTTCGGACTCCTCGCGGGAGAGGCTCGCGTCGAAATCAGGGTCGAAATCGCGGGCGAGCGAGATCTTCTTACCGGGCTTCACCCGCAGCCGCTTGAGGATTTCAGCATTCATTTCGAACATATGACGGCTACTATAGCGCGGCAAGGGTTATGTTAAGCTTCCCTATCTATCTTAATGACTCCGGCGGAATGGCAGAAGGTTAAGGACTTATACGAGGAGGCGGTGGCACGCCCGCGCGCGGAACAGACGGCTTTCGCCGAGCAGGCGTGCGATGGAGAGGTGCGCCGCGAACTGCTCCGGTTACTCGAGTTCAGTTCCGAAGACGAAGCGCGGATTGACCTTCCGGCGGCCGGCGGCCAGTTTATGCAGTTCCTGAGCGCGGACCTCTTTGCCGCGCTCGACCCCGGCCAGACTCTACTGGGACGCTTCCGGATTCTGCGTTTGGCGGGCCGGGGCGGAATGGGCGAAGTCTACGAAGCAGAAGATCTGCAACTGCGCGAGCGCGTGGCGATTAAGACGATCCGGGCGCAGGCCGGCACCGACGATCGGATGCTGGAGCGCTTTCGACGGGAGATCGCGCTTTCCCGGCAGGTGACACATCCGAACGTTTGCCGCATGTTCGAGATGCACGAAACCACGGTGGCGGGGAGGCCACTGGTGTTCCTGACGATGGAGTTTCTGGAAGGCGAAACGCTA
>JALHNI010000201.1 GCA_022843605.1 Bryobacter sp. | reverse complement strand
TGCTCTTCCGATCTGACATCCAGGCTCTGCTGCGCGGTGGATTCAAGGACGCTCAGTTTGAGCATGTAAGACGCGCCTGGCTGCACGGCAAGCGGCTTTCCAAGTCCGTCAGCGGTGATCAACTGGTCAGGAATCAGCGTCATCTAGCCCTGCAATTTGGCAAGCTTTTCTTCAGCCGCCGAGAGAGTTTCGAACTTCTTGCAGAAGCAAAAGCGAATCAACTGGCTGCCCAGCGAAGCGTGTTCAAAGAAACTGGAGCCGGGTACGGCGGCGACGCCAATGTTCTCCACCAAATGGGCGGCAAACGCCTGGTCGTCGGGGAAGCCGAAGCTGGAGATGTCGGCCATCACGTAGTAGGCCCCGCGCGGCACAAAGGGCTTGAAGCCGGTGCGCGTCAGCATGGCGAGGATGGCGTCGCGGCGCTGGACGTAGTCAGTCGAGAGGTGCGTGTAGTAGTCGTCAGGCAGGGAGAGCGCATGGACGCCGGCTTGCTGCAAGGGCGTGGCGGCACCGACGGTGAGGAAGTCGTGGACTTTGCGGATGCTCGCCGTCAGGTCCGGTGAGGCGATGACCCAGCCGACGCGCCAGCCGGTGACCGAATACGTCTTCGACATCGAATTAATCAGCACCGAGCGATGCCGCATGTTGGGCAGCGTGATCGGCGGAATGTGCGTGGCCCCGTCGAAGAGGATGTGTTCGTAGATCTCGTCGGTGATGGCGAGGCAGTCGTGCTCTTCGCAAAGCTGGGCGATCAGCTCAAGCTCTGCCCGGTCGAAAACTTTGCCGGTGGGGTTATTTGGCGAGTTGATGATGATGGCTTTGGTGCGGGAGTTGAATGCCTTGCGCAGTTCCTCGGGGTCGAAGGTCCAGTTGGGCGCTTGCAGGGAAACGATGCGGCGGTGCGCGCCGCAGAGGAGTGTGTCGGGGTGATAGTTCTCGTAGTAGGGCTCGAAGACGATGACTTCATCGCCCGGATTCGTGACGGCCAGCAACGTGGCGATCATTCCCTCGGTGGCGCCACAGCAGACCGTGATTTCGCGTTCTGGATCGATCTCCAGCCCATGCCAGCGGCGGTACTTCTCAGCAATGGCCTGGCGGAAATTCTTGGCGCCCCAGGTGATGGAGTATTGATTCTGGTCGTCGTTAATGGCGCGGCAGGCGGCCTCTTTGAGGTCAGCGGGGGCGGCGAAATCAGGGAAGCCTTGAGCCAGATTCACAGCGCCATGAATGTGGGCCAGACGCGTCATCTCGCGAATGACGGATTCGGTGAAACTCACCGTGCGATGGGCCTCGAAGCGCGGGCGCCGATCGGTAATCAGGTTCGGGCGGACGGAAGACTTAGCCGTCAAAACTTCCATCCTATGAGCTTATCGTTTTCTGCGGCTGGTCTTGGCTGGGACGCGCTTGGCCGGCGCTTTGGCCTTTGCCCGGGCGGGGCCGATAAACGAGACCGGGGCGCCCACCACGGGCGTCGGCGTCGTTGCGCCGGGCCGGGTGGCATAGAGGCGGCGGTAGAAGTCCGCATTGCGCAGTACGACCTGAACGTAATTGCGCGTCTCATCGAACGGGATGCTTTCGACGAACTCGGCGGGTTCCCGATAGTCGAACCAGGTACGCCATTTGTCCACGCGGCCTTTGCCGGCATTGTACGCGGCCAGCATGTACTCCCAGTTCTGATCGAGTTGGTTGAGCATCATGCGCATGTAGAAGGTGCCGAGGTTCAGATTCGTTTCCGGCAGATGCAACATACCGATGCCGAAGCGCCCGAGGCCCATTTTCTGGGCAAGCCAAGTGCCGGTGGCGGGCATGACCTGGGTGAGTCCGCGAGCGTTGCTGCGGGAGACGGCGGCGGCGTCGAACTCGCTTTCCTGCCGGATGAGGCCCGCGACAATGAAGGGATCGAGATCTCGTTCGCGGGAGAGCTGTTCAAGGTTGCCGCGCCAGGGTAGCGGGTAAGCCATTTGCCAGAAGGCGAAGGGAGCGGCCTCCAAGGGGATGGCGAAATAGGCCGGAAACAGAGACTTCACGAGGCGGATACCGCGTTCCGGCGCGCCCCGCCGTTGAGCGAACTTGGCCATCAGCATGGCGGTGACGTGGGGCTGCTCTTTGGTGCCGGAGCGCAATTCGATCTCAGCGTATTCGTCGAGGGCGGCTTCAGTGAGCAGGTTGGCCCGGTCCTCGCGAGATTTGGATGCCGGGCTGAGTTCATAGTCCGTCGGGGCGGTGACGGACGGCCACTTCAGACTGTTGAGTTCAGTCACCAGCTTGGGGGCGGGTGCGGCGGCGGCCACCGCCTTGTCTTCCAGGCGACGGCGGCAGAGCATGGCGTAGTAGTGGTTGGGAAAGGTGCGGCTGGTGTGCTCGTAGAGGGCGCGGGCGGTCGCCGGGTCACCGTTGGTCTCGGCGAGGCGACCGGAGAAGTAGAGTGCGGCGCTGGCGTGGGGCGAACTGGGGTAGGTTCGCCAATGGGCGGAAAGGCGAGCGAAGGCGTCGGGGCGCCGGTGGAGCAGATTGGCAAAGGCGGACTTCCAGTCGCAACGCAAGGAGATGGCGCTGCAGGCCTGAAAGATCGGTTCGGCGCGATCCTGCTGATTGCTGTTGTAGTAGAAATCGCCGGCGGAAGCCATTGCCTCGCCCCGCTTGGGCGAGGACGGGAAGCGCTCGGAGAGTTCGGCGATGAGGGCATCGATCTCGGCTTGCTTCTCCAGGCGGCGGTTGATGCTGACCAGGATCGCCAGTCGCTCCGCTTCGTATTCGGGTGTGTTGAGGCGCAAGGTGCGCAGGTGATGGTAAGCCGTGGGGGTGTTGCGGGCCAGGTAGTCAGCGTAGCCGATGCGGAGGCTAGCCCATTCGCGGTCTTTTCCAGCGAGGCTGGGCAGGACGCTTTCGAGCGCGCGGGCTCCGCGGTTGGGGTCGCCGGTATCGACGAGCCGTTTCGCTCGTTCGAAGAGTTCGGCGGTGGTGCCCAGCGACGCGCCCATGCGGGACAAGGCTTTTTCGGATTCGCCGGCTTCGTTTGAGCGCGGGTAGTGGAGAAAAATGCGGCGATAGGCGGCGACGGTACGGGCAGAGTCCCCGGCGAGTTCGGCGGCTTCGGCCAGCAGTCGCTCGGCGGTGGGTTGCGGAGCCTTAGCCCGCAGGGCCTCCAGCAGCCGAATGGCCGACCCCGGATCCTGCAACTGCAGATAAGAGCGAACCGCAACGAGAACTGCCCGCGGCGCGATTGGGGAATCGGTTCTGGCCAAAGCCTCGGCACTCTTGGCGGCTTCGGCGAAATTTTTGGTGTCGTATTGGGAGCTGGCGACGAGATAACTGACGTAGTCGCGCACCCGGGGCAGACGCGGAAGCGCGCGTTGGTAAAGGTCGAGGGCTTCGGCGGGCGTGGGGCTTAACTGCGCCGCGGCGAGCAGGGCCACGGCGCCGGTATCGTCCTTGGGGTGTTGCGCCGCCAGCGTCAGCAGCGCCGGCCGCTTGGTTTTGCCCCCGCGCGCCAAGGCCTCCACAGGACTGGTCGTCTGAGCGGACAGCGACAGGAGGATGGCTCCTCCAAGAAAAGCGAAGCGCCGCATGGCTTCAGTATCTCAGGTACTGGGGACTTTGAGGCCAGCGTCGAGGACGATCTGCCGGGCGCGCTCCAGATCGGCGGGAAGGACGTAGATAAACGCGCCTTTGCGCAGCGTCTGAAAGATGAACCCGCCGCGGTACTCATCAATTTCGATGGCGTAGTCGATGTTCGCGGCGGTGAGCAGTTCTTCGAGCTTCAGCGCTTCACGCAGCTTCTTGGCGATGAAGATGAGGTCCAACTCCTGGTCGCCAAAAAACTCCGGTTCCTGTTTCATGTGCCTTTAGCCGATGCGCTTGGCGAAGGCTTCATATGCGTCCTGGCCGAGCCAGACGATAAAGTCGTTGGCGACGAGTTCCAGGTTGCGCAGCATCTTCGGGTTGCCGAATTTGGTGCGTGCCTCGGGCAGGAATTTGTGAATCCGCACCCAAACCAGCAGCAGTTCCATGCCGCTTTGAAAGAAGAGCTCTTTGTTGAGGACGCCGCTGGTGACAAAGCCGGCGACCATCTCCCAATAGCTGGTGACCTGCCGGTAGTAGGCGTTGTGCAGCGTGCCGGGCGGGGCCACGTCCTTCAGCAGTTCTTCGAAGCTTTGTGGTTTACAGGAACTGGCGAACCAGCCGCGCGCGTCGCGCATCGTGGCTTCGCGGCGCATCTCGTAGAGGCGCAGGATGAGGTTCGCGTCATCGTAAGTAGGTTGCATGCCATTTTAGGCTAGCAGGACGGTTGGCTATACTCAAAATACTCCTTATGCGACGTGCTTTGAGCCTCGGATTGATTGCCTGGTTGGGCTTTGCCGAGCCCGCGGCGGTGCTAACCAAAGCCGACGAGAAGGTGCTCGCCCGCAAGAGCTGGTGGAGCTTCCGGCCGCCGGTGCGCCCCGCAGTGCCGGCGATCGCCGACCCCTGGGTGCGCACGCCGATTGACGCCTTTATCCTGAAATCGCTCCGCGAGAAATCCTGGTCACCGTCACCGGAGTTGCCGCGGGCTCAATTGATCCGGCGGATCACGCTGGACGTCACCGGCCTGCCGCCGACGCCCGCGGAAGTGGAAGCCTTCGTCGCGGACCGCTCGGCCAATGCCTACGAGAAGCTCGTTGACCGGCTGCTGGCGTCCGACGCCTATGGTGAACGTTGGGGCCAGAAGTGGCTGGATGTTGTACGCTACGCGGATACGAATGGCTTTGAATTGGATTTGGACCGGACGCATGCCTGGCGGTATCGGGACTATGTCATCAAGTCCTTCCAGCAGAACAAGCCCTACGACCGGTTCCTGAAGGAGCAACTGGCGGGCGACGAAATCTGGCCGGGGAACCACGAAGCACTCGTCGCCACCGGCTTTCTGCGCGCCGGTCCTGAGCATCTGGTGGGCGGCAACACGGACAAAGAGATGGACCGGCAGGAAGTGCTGGTGGAGATGACCGCGGCTGTCGGCGGCGCTTTTCTGGGCCTCACCATGAATTGTGCACGCTGCCACAATCACAAGTTCGATCCGATTCTGCAGGCCGACTATTACCAGTTGCAGGCGATCTTTGCGGGGGCGAAAGGCGCGGATGTTCCCATAGTGACGCCGGCGGAGAAGGCCGCGGCCGAAGCCGCAATCAAGGCGCACGAAGCTCGCGTGAAGCCGATTAAGGATCAGATTGCGGCCATCGAGAAGCCCTATCGCGACAAGCTGAAGGCGGAGAAGCGCCTGCTATTGGAACCGAAGTTCCTGGCGGCGCTCGACAAGCCGAAGGAACAGCGAAGCGAAGAGGAGAAAGTGCTGGCGAAGAACGCCGAATCGCAGACCAATTCCACGTGGGATGAAGTGGTGAACCGCATCGGCGAACCGGACAAGAGCCGCCGCATCGCGCTGCGCCGGCAGATGCACGAACTGGACCTGGCGGCCCCACCGCCGGTGGCTGCGGCTTACGGCGTCGAGAACATGGAACAGGCGCCGGTGACGCACATCCTGAAGGTGGGCGACCACAAGATGAAGTTGGCCCCGGTGCCGCCGGCGCTGCCGATGGCGTTTGCGAATCGGGTGGAGGTGCCGGCCGGAGTGGCGGGCCGGCGGAAGGCGCTCGCGGAGTGGTTGGCCTCGCCGGAGCATCCGCTAGCGGCGCGCGTGATGGTGAACCGGATTTGGCAGTCGCGCATGGGCGCTGGGCTGGTCCGTACCATGAACGACTTTGGCGCGCTTGGTGAGCGGCCCACGCATCCGCAGTTGCTCGATTGGCTGGCGACGGAGTTCGTGGCGAAGGGCTGGGACGTAAAGGCGATCGACCGCATGATCCTGTTGTCGAGTGTCTATCGCCAGGCGCGGACGTTGAACGCCGAAAAGATGAAGACAGATCCTGACAACAAGCTCTACTGGCGCGCACATCGACGCCGGATGGATTCCGAGATGTTGCGGGACAACTTACTCGCACTCAGCGGCGAATTGAATCGCAAGGCCGGCGGCCCGCCGGTTCGCGTGCCGATCGAGCCCGAGCTATATGAGTTGATCTTCACCGAAGCGGAACCGGATAACTTGTGGCCGCTCTCGAAGGACACCACCGAGTTCAGCCGCCGCAGTATTTACTTACTCAATAAACGCACGGTGCGGCTGCCGATGATGACGAATTTCGATCAGCCGGACGCGATGAGTTCCTGCCCGCAGCGCGCTTCCAGCACCCACGCGCTGCAGTCGTTGTCGTTGATGAATTCCGCCTTCGCCCAGGATCGGGCCAAGGCGTTTGCGGCTCGGCTGGAAGGTTCGTGCGGCAAGAATCAGGCGTGTCAGTTGAAGACGGCCTATCAGTTGGCCATGGCGCGAACGCCCCGGTCCGCGGAGATAGCGCTTGCTGAGAAATTTTTCGTACAGGGAGGAAAGCTCGAGGAGTTCTGTCTCGCGCTGATGAATCGTAATGAGTTCGTCTATCTTCCCTAAACACCTGATTCCGGCCGCCATTTCCCGTCGCGACGTTCTACGCGGGTCGGCGCATGGCTTTGGCGCATTGGCGTTGCAGTCGATGCTGGCGCAGGCCAAGTCAGCGAATCCGCTGGCGCCGAAACAGCCGCATTTCGCCGGCAAGGCCAAGCGCGTGATTTTCCTGTTCATGGTGGGCGCGCCCAGCCAGATGGACACGTTCGACCCCAAGCCGATGCTGAAGAAGTTCGAAGGCCAGAAGCTGCCGGCGAGTTTCGGGAAGGTGTCCAGCCAGTTCACTGACGGGTCGACGCCGATCCTGAGTTCGCCGTGGAACTTCAAGCAGTACGGCCAGAGCGGCATGTGGGTGAGCGACTTATTCCCGCACTTATCGCAATGCGTGGATGACATGTGCTTCGTGCGCAGTTTCCACACGGACAGCGTGGTGCACGCGCCGGCCATGTATCACGTGCATTCGGGCCGTATTCTGATGGGTTTCCCGAGTCTGGGTTCGTGGGTGACTTACGGCTTAGGGAGCGAGAGCGATAACTTGCCCGCCTATGTGGTGATGCCGCAGCCGGAGGGAACTCCCGAAGGGGGCACGCCTTGCTGGGGATCCGGCTTCCTGCCGGCCGTACATCAGGGAACGGTGTTTCGCAGCGGCGCGAACCCGATTATGCATTTGAAGTCGCCGATGGCCCCGGATCGTCAGCGGCGCACACTCGACTTACTCCAGAAAATGAACCAGATGGATGCCGAGCCGCTTGATTCCGAGATGGCGGCGCGCATTTCTTCGTATGAGCTTGCGTTCAAGATGCAGACATCGGCGCCCGAGGCGGTGGATTTCTCCGGTGAGTCCGCGGCGACGAAGAGCCTGTACGGTCTCGATGAAGACCGGACCCGCGAGTTCGGCGGCCGATTGTTGTTGGCGCGGCGGTTGATCGAGCGAGGCGTTCGTTACATCCAGATTTACTCCGGAGGCGGGCCAGTCTCGATTCAGTGGGATGCGCACTCGCACCTCAAGAAGAATCACGAGAAGATGTGCGGCATGACAGATAAGCCCATCGCCGGCTTACTTAAGGACCTGAAGTCGCGCGGCTTACTCGAAGATACGCTGGTGATCTGGGGCAGCGAATTCGGCCGCTTGCCGATGTCGGAGAGCGGCAACGGACGGGACCACAATCCCCACGGCTTTACGATGTGGTTTGCCGGTGGCGGCGTGAAGGGCGGCCAAGCGATCGGCGAGACCGACGACTTCGGCCTTTACGGCGTCGGTCAGCGTTATCCGATGCGGGATTTCCACGCGACGATTCTTCATGCCCTGGGACTCGACCAGAATCAGCTGTGGTACTTACACAATGGCCGCAACGAAAAGCTAACCGACTTTGGGGGCAGCGTCATTAAGGAAGTCTTCGCTTAGGGCTGCACCTCAATTTCGGCTACCCAGTAATCGAAATCTACGGGCTGCTGATACAGCTTGGCCTTCAGCTTCACGCCGGGGCTCAGCTTGGCGAAGCCGGCGGCGTCGCGCACCGGAAACTCCATGGTCATGGCTTCCATCCAGACTTTGCCGTCAGCGGCCTTGATCGGCCCGTGCTTGATGGTGGCGATCTTCTTGTCGGCGTTCAGCTTCACAATCTCGCCACTGAGCTGATAGACATCCGGAGGGCCCGCGACCGGCTCGGACCGGCGGCAGGCACTCAGCAGAATCAGGAAGAGGAGCAGGTACCGCATCTACTTGGAGAGCTCCGTATAGCGCTCGCCGATGAAGTCCCAGTTGAGGACCTTCATCACCGCGGTGAGATACTCGGCGCGCCGGTTCTGATACTTCAGGTAGTAGGCATGTTCCCAGACGTCGATGCCCAAAAGAGGGTTTTTTCCAACCAACCAGGGGCTGTCCTGGTTGGGGGAAGTCTCAATGGCCAGCGCCCCTTTGTCGAGCGTCACCCAGACCCAGCCGCTGCCGAAAACAGTGAGACCGGTGGCGTGCAGTTTGGCCTCGAACTTTGCCTGGTCGCCGAAGGATTTCCCGATTGCCGTGGCCAGCTTACCCTTGGGCGCCGGCGAACCTTTGCCCAGGGTCTGCCAGAAGAGCGAATGATTGGCGTGGCCGCCGCCGTTGTTCCGCACCGCGTTGCGGATGGAATCCGGTAGGCTGGAGAGCCCTTTCAGGAGTTGGTCGAGCGGTTGGGCCGGACGTCCCGCCAGCGCTTTGTTCAGGTTATCCACGTAGGCCTGATGGTGCTTGCCGTGGTGGATCTCCATGGTGCGGGCGTCGATGAAGGGCTCCAGCGCATCGGCTGCATACGGCAGCTTGGGCAGCGAGTAGGCCGGTGTCGTTTGTGCGGGCAGGGCAGCGGCTAGGGCGCCCAACGTGATCAGTTCGCGTCGATTCATGGTCTGATTTCCTTTCTATTCGTCAATCTCGGGGAGTGGGGGCAAGGCGGCGGAAGTGTCCGGCGCGGGGGCCGGTGCGCGCATCCGCTGGATCGCCCAGGCTACGGCGGCCACGCCGCCGCCTGTTGCGAGGGCCGGAGCCCAGGAAAGCATCTTTCCGCGCGTACCTTCCGGCATCGCGAGAATTTGCGTGGAGTATTGCTGGACGTAAGCCGCCTTAATCTCGTCGTCAGACTTACCCGAGCCCACCAATTTCACGATCTCCTCGCGGAGCTCCTGCGCTTTGGGCGATTGATGCACGAGTAAGTTTCCGCGCCAGCAGCACGGGGCCATAAAGGTAGTAAATAGCTTTTCAAGGCGCGGATCCCCATGGGCGGGATCGGCTTGAAGGCTGTTCGCCGCTATCGTAAGTAGCGGCAAAGATAATGCGGTTCTGCGTTTCACGAAGACCTCCTCAAGGCTCGCGGAAGACAACGCGGGGTATCCGCGCGAAGGCGCGCGGCGAGAGAGCTAGGTGAGGTGGGAGGTGGGCGGACCGCGAACTTGCCAGGAGCGGCGGAACAACGGGCGATGTACCGTTTCCGCCAGAGGCTGGGCCTTGGCGTGAGTGAACTCGAGGTTGAAACCGAACACTGCCGGACTCGCGGGCGAGGCTTTTGCCGTGGCCGGAGTGGCATCGCCCGTGGGAAAGGCGGCGCAGCGAACGGAAGTCTTTAGTGCGGGCCCAGAGCTTTCGCCCTGGCGGATTTTCGCCATCATGGCGCAACCGTGTTTACCGTCGCGCCGGCAGCAGGGGGGAAGCTTGGCTTCGGGCTCGCGCAACAGGATGGGGATCAACAGCGCGAAGCTGAAGACGGCCATCAACAAGGATGCACAAGCTCTCCGCAAACTTCATCGTACCGTGAAACAATAATGGAATGGAAACCAAGCCGTTCACCCGCCGCGCATTGCTGGCCTCTGCCGGAGTTAGTCTGGCCTTTGCCAGCGCCGAGTCGATTCCCAAAAACTTTTTGATGCAGCCGGCGGATCTGGCGGCGGTCCTGGGCAAGTCCGCCAAGCCGATGGTGATTTGCGTGGCTTTCCCGTTTCTCTACCGCAGCGCGCACATTGAAGGTGCCGTTTACGGCGGAGCAGGTTCAAAGCCGGAAGGTCTGGCGACACTTACGGCCTTGGTGAAGGATGTACCCAAGGATCGCGAGATCGTCCTCTATTGCGGTTGCTGCCCGTGGGATCATTGCCCGAACATGGAGCCGAGATCGGAAGAG
>JALHNI010000200.1 GCA_022843605.1 Bryobacter sp. | reverse complement strand
CTTCATCGCCCGGCGCAATCTCGCCCGGCTCCACCGTCGTGCCGTAAACGCCAAAACGCGCCTCGCGCTCGGTCGCAATCGCCCGCAGCACTGCCGGGTTCATCGCCCCGCTCTGCGGATCCACGTTCACCATTACGCAGCGCGGGTCGCGTACGTCCATGCGGCAGCGATAGCCGGTTCCGATGCGTAGCACCGACCCCACCCAGGCATCCTCCGGAAACGGTTCCTCACACTCGGCCGCATCCACCACCAGATTCGGACGGAACCGCTCCGCCGTGAGCTCTTCGCCCACCAGTTCGCTCAGCCCGCGAACGCTTTGTACCGTCAAGAGCGATACCGGAAAGGTGTCAAAAATCCCGCCGCCTTGCTTGATCACACGGATGCCCTCTCCGCCCAGTTCCCGCGCCAAAACCGGATCCGCCACATCCCACTCTCCGCCACCCGGCGTCTTCACCAGCACCTTCGAACCCTCGGCGTTGCCGGGTTCCGCCAAGCGCGGCTGATACCGCCACAGATCAGGCTTCTCGCGAATGGTCAGCCAAGGAAACCCGCTCCGTTCCAGCCCCGGCCGCACGAAGGCCCACCGGCGGTCAGCGGCGATTCCATGCCACGTAACCGTGGCGGAAGACAGTAACTCCGCCGCCATCGACTTCACCAGGTAACGGCGCAGGTCGACGACAATTCCGAGCTTGCGAGTGGTCATGTCGACAGCCTAACATCCCCGTCCCCCGCTGGTGACTAACCTCAGCGCGACTCGTACTGCTGACTAAATCCCGTCCGGCCATTCGTCATCGTGTACTTACCCTCCGGCGTCACCGTCAGCGTGAGTAAGTGCCCCTTGCACTCCGCCGTCGGCCCCAGATTCGCGATCATCGCCTCAGCGGTGTTAGTCTCCTTGCTCGTCCCCATCGCCAAATGGCCCTGCCAGATATCCACCAGTCCCGGCGACTTCCGTAGCGTCTCAAACACGCTCGCCGGGCCTCCCTTCCGCGGTCCGTTGTTCATCACCGCCACCTTCGGCGCGATCGCCCAAACCAACTGCGGCGAGTTCGAACGATCCAGCCCATGGTGCGTCGTCTGATACACATCCACCTTGCCGATCAGGTTCTGCGGACACACTAACTTCTGCTCGTAATTCCAGGTCAGGTCGCCTAAGTCCAGAAACCTGAACTTCCCGAATTTCAACCGGAACCCCACACTCATATCGTTGTCCGGATCCCGCTCCGGCCCATGCGCCTCAAACGCGGCGCACCCCGGATTCTTCGCCCCGCCCCCCTTCAGTGCCTTCGTGATCGGCTCGCCGTTGGAGATCACCGTCACCACCTCGACGCCCTTCAGCGGAATCCGGTCGCCCGCCTTCAGAATCGTGCGCTTGCCCGCGCTCAGCTCGACATATGCCTTGTAAGCCGCCGCGACGTTCGGCCGCGCAATCTCGACTGACTCGCCATGGTCCATGTATCTGCGAATCGGGATCAGTTTCGCCAAAGCCGGCATCGCCCCGATATGGTCCCCATGAAAGTGCGTCGTCAACAGAATATCGATTTGCTGAAGCCCGGCCTCCCGCACTGCCGTCATGATCCGCTGCGCGTCCCGGTCATCCGCCGTCCGGTTCGCCGTATCCACCAGTAAGGACTCGCCGGCCGGCGTCACAATCAACGTCGCCGCCCCACCCTCCGCATCGATCCAGTAAATCCGCAAATCCCGCGACGCCGCCGATAGCCACAGCGGCAACAGCCCCGCCAACAAAGCCAACTTCCGTCTCATAACCCGCTCCTACCGACCCACCGTCCGCAATACCTTGTCCGCCAAAGCACGCGAAATCCGAATGCTCTCCTTCGCCGCCGCCACCTGTCCGTTCGCCATTTCGCGACGTCCCTGGTCCAGCATCGCGTTCATCCGCGCCATCGCCGACAGCGTATCCGAGTTCAGCGTCTGCCCCTGCTGCTGCAGGTTCGCGATGATCGGCGCCATCGCCGTCTCCGCAATCCGGATCCTTGACTCGGCTCGCGTCACCTCGTCCTGCAACTCCGCCATCGCCGCGTTAGACGGTGCAATCGCCACCGGTGGTGCAGGCACCTGCGCCTTAGGCGCCGGCACCACCGGCTTGGGAAGCTCAACCGGCGTCACCGGCTCCGGAACCCGGCTCGGCCTCGCTGCCACCACCGGAGCCTTCACCGGCGCTACGGGCGCACTCACCGCCGCCGGAGCCTCTTCCGCCGGAGCCGCCACCGCTGCCGACTCCGGCACCGCCACCTCCAGACTGCCACCCAACTTCTCCACCCGCTCCCGCAGCATCGCAATCCGCTCCAGCACCGCCCCCTCTGCCGGACAACTCGCCAACGCCACCGCCGCCCGCCGATACGTCTCCAGTGCCGCGCTACGACCCGCCGGCGTCGGTGCCGCGGCATTCTCCTGCAACAAACCGAACTGCTGATAAGCATCGGCCACTTCCACACCCAGCGTCGCCACACCTGGTGCCGTCGCCTGCACCCGGTCCACATACCGGATCGCCCGGTTCAGCAACCGGTCGTCACCCACCCGCCGCGCCGCGATCGCCGGATACTCCTTCGCGAACGCCTTCCGCACCGTGCCCACGTCCGCAATGCGCTCCGAAACTTGGGATGCCGCACCCGCAGCATCCAACCGCTTCTCCAGCCCGTCCAGCAGCCCGCGCAACTGTTGCTCCCGCCCCAAAACCTCGGCCTCGTGCGCAGCCGTCTCCGCCGTCTCCGTCCGCATCCGCTGCCACTGCCACGCACTGACGCCCGCCAACAACACCACCGCCGCCGCGGCAATCATTCCCCGGCCCCGGCGCAATACCCGGAACCCCCGTCGCGCGGCCGTCTCGTGGTGCGCCGCCACCGGCTCTCCGTCCAGAAAACGCTGCAGATCCGTCGCCAAATCCGCCGCCGACCCATACCGGTCCCGCGGATCCACCCGCAACGTCTTCAGCACAATGCTGTCCAACTGATTCAGCATCGCCCGCCGCAAATGCACCGTGCTCTCCGGCGACTGCAGATCCTGCCGGATGCTCGCGCTCGGTGGCGGCGGACCCTGCCTTGCCGCCGTCTTCGCCATCTTCTCCTCGTACCCCCCAAACGGCGGCCGCCCCGTCAACAGGTAGTACAGAATCGTCCCCAGCGCGTAAATGTCGCTTGCCGCCTGCAATGGCGCGCCGTTCATCTGCTCCGGGCTCGCGTATCCCGGTGTCATTAACTGACCCTGCACGCTCGTCGCATCGGAATTCGTGAACGCCCCCGCGCCCAATAGCTTCGCAATGCCGAAATCCAGCAGCTTCACCGCTCCGTCCGTCGAAACCAGAATGTTCGCCGGCTTCAGATCCCGGTGCAAAATCGAGTTCTGATGCAGATACTGCACCGCCTGGCAAATCTGCTGAAAGATCTTGATTCGCCCCGTCAACGACGACCGCTGCGCATCGCAATACTGGTCCACCGGCTGCCCGTCGACGTACTCCATCACATAAAACGGCATCCCGTCCGGCGCATCGCCGCCATCCAGAATGCGCGCGATATTCGGATGGTCCAGCGCCGCCAGCACCTGCCGCTCCTGCTTGAAGCGCAACACGAACTCCGGCGTCACGTTCTCCCGAAGCAGCAGTTTCACCGCGACATTCTTCCGGAACGCCCCGTCGTCGCGCACCGCCAGATGCACCACGCCCATTCCTCCGCGTCCCAGTTCCCGCAGAATCTTGTACGGCCCAATGTACGGGCCGCTCGTCGCCCCCTTCGCACTCGCCCCCGGCGTCGCTGAAACGGCCGGTGTCCCCAAAGCTACCGGTGCCGAAGCCGCCGGGCTCACCACCGCCGCGTCCAGCAGATCCCGCACCTCGACAAACAGCGGCTCGTCATACTCGCAAGCCCGCCAAAGCCAGGCTTCCCTCTCCGCCGGCACCATCGCCATCGCCTGCCGGAACAGTTCGCGTACCCGCGTCCCTCTCGTCGCCTCCGCCACCGGCGCAGCCGCCAGGATCTTCGCCCCGCACTCTTCACAAAACTGCACGCCGGCCGCGACAGGTTTGGCACAGGTAGGACAAGTTAAACTCACGATCCTATTATTCTCCGCCAACCGCGGATCGCTGCGGTCACCTTTCCGCCAAGCTCCCTCAAGACGAAAGCCGGTGAGCCTCAGCGCGGTTCCATCGTTTGGCGCTGAACGCCCCAAACACTCTTCCGCGCCGAGGCTCACCGGCCCTGGCCAACCCCCGATCCGCCTATTGCGCCTGGTTCCGCCGGCGTCGGATCGCCGCCACCGCCAAACCCGACACCATCAGCGCCCACGTACTCGGCTCCGGCGTGACGGTGTTTGTCACCGTCAGCACGTTCGACACCGCATAAAGGCGATAGAGATTGCTATTCGCGTTATTCCCCTCGCGCGCCCAGGAGTCGGTAAACCCGCGATCCCAATTCGTGCCGTTTGCGTGTCCGAACACCGGGTTCGCCGCCCCCAGCAATCCGCTGCCCGACTCGTTCCCGTTCCCGTCCGACGCCCCCGTCCAAACCCGGTCCGTCCCCGTAAATCCCGTGCCCAACTCCGTAATCTGAATCGGCGCCAGGTGATTCACGTTGTGGTAAAACCGGTTCGTCCCGCCATTCGCCACCATCGTTCCGTCCAACAGAAAAACCTTCACTCCCACCGGTACCGGCGCATTCGTATTCGGCTTAATCGACGCCGACACTGCCACCGCCGCGTTCCAGGTCATCGACAACGACGTGCCGATGCTATTGGCATTCGCCAGATTCTGCACGAATGTGTTGTAAGTGGCAATGTTGTTGCTCGTCGCCGCTGTCAGTGTCGACGTCACGAACACGAACGCATATTGCTGTCCCGGATTCAAGCCCAAGCTCGTCGCCGAGGGCAGGATGGTCGCCGAAAGCTGAAGCGCTCCCAAACCGCTCGCGGCCAGCAACATCAACACGCGGCCGGCTGCTCGCGTCAAGAAACGTCTCGTAAAAGGTTGAGCAAAACTATAGTGCGTTTTCATATGTGTGACCCTTCACTCCACCTAGTCGCGAACCGTCGCCGGAAACTGCCATTTCCTCGCAAAATGTTTCCGCTAGCCCTTCTAGTACTTCCTTCCGCCCACCTTGCTCCCGCTCCCAGGGGTACGCTCCCACCCTTTGGCGGGGACTTACTTTCCTAAGGTTCGATTTGATAAACTGACGCGATATTGCGCGCCGCAAATCGATGAGGTGGCCGCGCATCGCCATACGGGTCAAATCTCTGAACGAAAATCTCACCATCCTGCTGCGCGCCTGGGGCGAAGGCGATCCTGACGCTGCCGAACATCTGTTCCCTCTCATCTACGACGAACTTCGCAAAGTCGCACGCCGACAGGGTGCCGCTGCCGGCGGCACCGTCCAGCCCACCGCCCTCGTCCATGAAGCCTTCATCGAACTCGCCGGCTCGTCCAAAACCGATTGGCGTGATCGCAAACAGTTTTTCGCTTTCGCCGCCGTCGTCATGCGCCGGCTCGTCGTCAACCATGCTCGCCGCCGTGGCGCCTCCAAACGAGGCGGCGGCGTCGAGCCGGATTGCTTTGACGAACAGTTACACGCCCTCATCTCGCCGCCCTCCCCCCGCTCGATTGACCTCGAAGCCCTCGATTCCGCCCTCACCCGCCTGGAAGCGCTCGATCCACAACATGCCCGCATCGTCGAACTTCGCTTCTTCGCCGGCCTCTCCGTTGACGAGACCGCCGATTGCCTCAGCCTCTCGCCCCGCACCATTGCTCGCGAATGGGGCTTAGCCAAAGCCTGGCTCGCCTCCCAGTTGCGCCCCGAGGTCGTGCCCGGATAGTCCGCTTGCCGCGCACGCCGATGGCACCGTTTTCCCGCTTTTCGCGACTTTCTCATTGAAGGAGCCCGCAACCCGATGCTCTCTCGGCTCACCCCCGAAAGATGGCGCCAGATTCGTTCGATTGCCGGTCAGGTGCTCGATGCCGCGCCGGAGCACCGCGAATCCACCCTCTCCCGGGAATGCGGTACGGACCGGGAATTGCGTCTCGCCACCGAACAGATTCTCAGCCAATACTCGGAAACCGACGACCTTCTCGGCAATCAACCGTATCGCCCGGTTGCCCGCGAGCAGCGTGAGCTCACTCCCGGCGATCTCGTCGGCGCCTACCGCATTGAGCGCGAACTGGGGAAGGGCAGCATGGGCCGCGTCTACCTGGCCCACCGTGCCGACGATGCCTTCTCGAAGACCGTCGCTATCAAACTGATCCGCTTTTCGGGCCAGGCTCCAGAAGACCGCTTCCGTGCCGAACGCCGTATTCTGGCCAGCCTGGAGCATGCCCACATCGCCCGCCTCCACGACGCCGGATCCTGCCCTCACGGCCTCTATCTGGTCATGGAATACGTCCAGGGGCAGCCGCTCGACGTCTACTGCCGTTCCGCCCGCCTCTCACTGCCGCAACGCCTGCGCCTCTTCGTTCTGGTCTGCGAAGCCGTTGCCTACGCCCACCGCCAGGGCGTCCGCCACTCTGACCTCAAGCCCCAAAACATTCTGGTGGACGCCTCCGGCCACCCCAAGCTGCTCGACTTCGGCATCGCGGCGTTCGATGGCGAAATCAGCCAGGGCTACACGCCCCGCTATGCCAGTCCCGAACAGCGCCGCGGCGAACCCGCCCACGATCGCGCCGACATCTACTCGCTCGGTGCCGTCCTTCGCGAACTCCTGGAGAACAATTCGCCGCCCGCTGACCTCGCCGCCATTCTGGCCAAGGCGCAAGCCGCCCACCCCGCCGCTCGATACTCCTCGGCTCACCACCTCGCCGCGGATCTCGAAAACTTCCTCGCCCATCGGCCCCCAACTGCCTACCCCGGAAGCTGGGTCTACCGCGCCCGCAAACTCGTCCGCCGTCAACCCCAACTCACCGTCGCCCTCATGTTCACCGCGCTCGCCGCCGGTGCCTTCTGGTTCACCCGTCCCGAAGCGCCTCCCTCCACTGCGCACGTCGAGCGGCTCTCCTCCCTCAATGGCCGCGAGGCCTACCCGGCCATCTCGCCCGACGGTCGCGCTGTCGCCTTTGCCAGCCGCGTCAATGGCAACTGGGATATCTACACCCAGCAGCAGCCCGAACAACCGCCACTCAACGTCACCGCCGGCACTCTTGCCGACGACACCCAACCCGCCTTCTCCCCCGATGGCCGCCAACTCGCCTTCCGCAGTGAGCGCGACGGCGGCGGCATCTTCGTCATGGACCTTCCACGCGGCACCGTCCGCAAGCTCTCTCCCTTCGGCTTCCATCCCGCCTGGTCCCCCGACGGCCGTCAGATCGCCTTCTCCACCGTTGCGTTCCTCCGCATGCGCGCCACCGTATTCCTCCGCCGCGGACAGCTCTGGGCCGTCAACCTCTCCTCAGGTCCTCCGCGCCGCCTCATCTCCGGCACCGGCCTCGCTGATGGCACCCAACCCGTCTGGTCGCCCTCCGGCACGCGGATCGCCTTCTGGGGTGTTGACCGTCAAGGCACCACCAGCATCTATACCGTCGAAGTCGATTCCGCGCCCCATCCCCCCACCCTCCTCGTCCGCGGCGGCCCTCCCAAGAGTGCCTCCGGCCGCGTCTGGAGCCCCTTCTGGTCTGTCTCAGGCCGGTACCTCTACTACAACAGCGATAGCGGCGGGACCTCCACTCTCTGGCGCGCGCCAATCGACGAGAGCCGCGGCACCCTCCGGGGCCAGCCCGTCCGTTTGCCTCTGCCCGTCTCCGACGCCGGCGCCTTCAGCCTCTCCCGTGACGGCAAACGCCTCGCCTACACCGTCGACACTGAGTCCTGGAACATCGAGAAGCTCGGCTTCGATCCCGCCTTGCTCCAAACCATCGGCGAACCCGTCGCCGTCACCACCGGCCAGAACGGTTTCGAGCGTCCCCGCGTCTCTCCGGATGGCCGACAGCTCGTCTTCGAATCCATCCTCAAGGAAAACATCTGGACCTCCGCCACCGACGGGACGGGTCTGCGCCCCGTCGCGCTCGGCCCACCTCAGGGCGAAGCAGAGAAAGCCACCTTCCCCCGCTTCATCGACCAATCCACCATTGGCTTCCTCAGTCAGACGGACCAGGGCTTCCAAGCCGTCACCGTCCGCCTCGACGGCAACCAGCGGCTCGCGTGGACACCTCGCTCGAAAAACTCCGTTGGCTCGCTCAAATGGTTCACCCCCCAGCGCCTCCTCGTCGCCGACACCTTCCTCGGGCGCTTCTACTTTCAGGAACCCGGCCGCTCCCCCGAACCCCTCCCGATTCCCGTTCCCCCGGCCCATACCTTCAGCTTTAGCCCGTCAGCCCGCGGGCAGCAGCATCTCCTGGGCCGGCTCATCCCCCTGGAGCGCCGGCAGGACGCGCAAGCCGCCCTCTATCACCTCGCTACCCGCCAACTCACCCGCTTGGGGGTCGTTGTCGACGATGCCATTGAGCTCTTCGCCGAAGAGCGCTTGCTCCTCTATAAAGATCATTCCCACGTCCTCCGCCTCCTCGATCGCCGCACCGGTCAAACTCGCGAACTTTACCGCTTCGGCCCCGATGAGTTAATCGGGATGGATCTCTCCCCGGACCAGCGCTGGCTCTATTTCGGCCGCTCCCGCGCCTCCGCCGACGTCTGGGTCGCCGACATGACTTCTCCCCTCTAGCCATTGATTTCGCATCGTAGGACCGACCTCCCGGTCGGTCCCATATCAGACCGAAAGCGTTTTTCAGGAGCCCTGCTAGAATCACCCCTTGCCCCTCATACTGGGCCCTTTATACTGGGATGGAGACCAGCACCGCTAGGTCGAAGGAGTTTATGGCCGTACTGATCGAAGCAATCCACGTCAAGCGCAGAACCTTGTTCGAGCACGAGGACATCCCCTTCGCCTGCCTCGACTCCGAGATCAGCACCCCCACCGCGCGCGGCGGTCAAACCCTCGTCCGCCTCAAGATGCGCAATCTCCTCTCCAACGCCGTCTTCGAGCGGACCTTCAAAGCCGGTGACAAGTTCAAGGAGCCCGATCTCCAAAAGGTCCCCGCGTCTTACCTCTACAGCGACAGCGACGGCTCTCATTTCCTCGACCAGGAAAACTTCGAAACCCTCACCCTCTCTGAGGAAGTCACCGGCAGCGCATTGGAATGCCTCATCGACGGAACGCTGGTGGAGCTTCTGAAGTACAACGGCAATCCCATCGGTCTCGAACTCCCCATGTTCGTCGAACTCATCGTCGCCCGCACCGAACCCGGCGTCCGCGGCGACACCTCCAGCGGCAGCGTCACCAAATTCGCCACCCTCGAAACCGGCCTCGAGATCAAAGTCCCCCTCTTCATCAAAGAAGGCGAAAAGATCAAACTCGCCACCGAAAAAAGAGAATTCGCCGGCCGCGCCTAGCGCACCTCACCCGCCAACTGAGCCCCGACCGTGAGGGAGGGGAAGTCCATCTCAACTGACTCCAGCCGCGCACAAAGTAAGCGGCTCGCGAACGAACAACAACGAAAGAAACGGGCCGAATCACTAAGCTGGCCTGCACCTCGAGTTTTCGCCGGCCGCGCCTAGCGCACCTCACCCGCCAACAGAACCCCGACCGTGAGGGAGGGGAAGTCCATCTCAACTGACTCCAGCCGCGCACAAAGTCAGCAGCTCGCGAACGAACAACAACGAATCAACGGTCGAAGCACCGGCTCATCCAAGCGATAGCCCCTGGGGCAGTCCAAGCTGGCTTGCAACGAACCCGGCGCGGCGACATCGTCAGCGGCGGCGTCATCAAACTCGCACCGGGAAACGAGAATTCGCCAGCCCTGCCTAACCCGGTCACCAGTTACGCGAATAATCCCAACCCCCACGCCCCCAATCACTTCCGCCGCCGCCCTTAACCCCTCCAGCCCCAAAAACTTGACCCCGCCTGCGACCCTCAAATAGAGGACTCCCGCAGTGCCAACACCCAAACAAATCGCGGCCAATCGCCGCAACGCAAAGCATTCCACCGGACCCCGCACCCCCGCCGGCAAGGCCAAAGTGCGCCTCAACCCCTTAAAACACGGCCTCACCGCCCAAACCGTCCTCCTGCCCTTCGAAGACGCCGAAGCCTACGAATCCCTCCAACTCGCCGTCCTGCACGACCTCCAACCCCAAAACACCACCCAGCAAATCCTCGT
>JALHNI010000199.1 GCA_022843605.1 Bryobacter sp. | reverse complement strand
CCGCTCATCGTCAGCGACATCAGTAGACTGTCGACAGCATTTCCGGGCACAATCGCCGCCCCGGTTTTGCCCCCCGTCAGCAAATCATCGCGCGTCTCCACCGACAAGCCACCCTGCTTCGTCTTCGCCGAATGGCACGACGCGCACCGCGCCTTCAGCAGCGGCAATGCCTGCTCCTCGAACCGCTCCTGGGCGCTCGCCACCAGTAGCACCGCAAAAAACAAAGGCAGCTTCATATCCGTAGGACCGACCTCCCGGTCGGTCCCATCATCTCGCAAAAACTAAGGCTTCTTCGGCGTGTTGTGCTCAGATCCTTCAATCGGCGCCACGCCCTTCTTCACTCCAGGCTCCGCCGCGCCGCCCAGCACCTTCTCCGCACCCATCCGGATCAGCGACGTCTCACCCGGTGCCTGAAAGAACGTGTAGCCCGGACGCTCGCGCCACGCCACCGGACCGCCCACTTTGCGCCCCGCCTTCAACACCGCGTCCCGCGTCTTGCTCACCAACGCCTCGTACTGCGGATCGCCCTGCTTCAGGCCCGAAAAACTGCCCAAATCCGTGCTCGCCACAAACACCGCGTCCACGCCCGGAATACTCGCGATCTCATCCGCAATCGCCACGCCCGCCGGCGACTCGATCATCGCTACAATCGCCAGATTCGCATTCGCCGTCTGCCGGTAATCGCTACCCCACAGCGCGCCATACTGGCCGCCGCCCAAGCTCCGCTTCCCGATCGGGGGATAGTTCGCAAACTTGATCGCGTTCTTCACCTTCTCCACACTCTCCACCATCGGAATGATGATGCCCAGCGCACCAACGTCCATCGCCTTCTGAATATCGCCTTCCGTCGCATCCGGCACGCGAATAAACGGAATCGACGGCGACCCCTTGCAGGCCCGCAGCATCGTCGCCACCTCGTGGAAATTCAAGGGACTGTGCTGCATCTCAATCCACATGAAGTCGAAACCCGAGTTGGCCATCGCGCAGTAAATTTCAGGGTCAGAAGAGGACACCGTCCCACCGATCACCTGCTTCCCGGCAGCCAGTTTGGTCTTCACCGTGTTGTAGATGCGGGGCGATTGGGCCATCGCCGTAGCGGCGAGCAGTGCAAAACAAAAAACGAAACGGCGGGTCATAAATATCTCCTCAAACAAATTGCTTGAGGGATCTTATCACTTCTACCGGTACACGAAAGCCATCTCGCCCGCGGACTTCGGCGTCACCATCAGCGTCTGCGTCATTTCGCCAAACTTCTCGTGCCACGCCGCCACCACGTAGCTCCCCGGCGGCAACCCGTCGAAACGAAACCCACCGTCCGCCGCCGTCACCGCAAAGTACGGATGCTCCATCACCGCAATGTAGCTCCTCATCCACGCATGCACGTTGCACTTCACGGGAATCATCACTTCCGGAAAGCCGAACCGCCTCTGCAGATCCGCCGCCCCCGGCGACTGCTGCTGATTCCATTCCCGGTTATGCTGCGGCTGCGGATGAATGTTGTGCGACACCGGATCGGCGTTCTTCACCATCAGCGTCTGGCGGGTGCGCAGCGCAATCACTCGCGGCACAAACTGGCACCCCTTCTGCACCAGTTCCACGGCCTCGCTCGAAGGCGCAAACGTCTTGCCCTCCAGGCCGCTCTTCACATAAACGAAGACATTGGCCAGGCTCTGATCCTTCGCCACCACCACCTGCGCATCCAACACGGGCTTTGGATGCAGCGCCTGACAAGCTGCCTCCGCGTCCATGCTGATCACCTTGGCGGCCGGTGCTTTCCCCACGAAAGTCACCTTGCCTTGCAGACTCCCCATCGTCGCCGGATCCGGCGTAAAAAACGCCTCCGCCTTCTTCTCCACCACCGGTGCCTTCGGCCCACAACCAACCAGCACCACCATCGCCAGTCCAGCCAACCGCCTCACTTCGGCAACTCCCCGGTCAAAGCCTCCAGAAAGCTCACCAAGTCCGCGCGCTCCTGCTGCGTCAAGTGGGATAGCGCCTTCATCTCCGGGTCCAGATCCGGATTCGCGTTCCCGCCACCCACGTAGAAATCCACCACTTCCTTCAGAGTCTTCAAGCTGCCGTCGTGCATGTACGGCGCCGTCAAAGCGACATTGCGCAGAATCGGCGTTCGGAACCGCCCCTTCTCCTTGCCCAGATCCGTCAGCTCACCCGTCGGACCCATCCCCACACCCAGGTTGTGATACTTCCCATCGCTAAACAGCGCGTACTTTTCTTCGATCGTATGGCACACCGCGCAGTTGCCCTTCGCCGAATCGCTGAACACCTTCAAACCCCGCCGCGCCTCCGGCGTCAGTGCATCCAACTGGCCCGCGTAAGCAAACCGGTCGAACGGCGAATTGCCGCTCACGATCGTCCGCTCAAACGACGCAATCGCCTTCGACACCAGATCCACCGTGATCTTCACCTGGGGCCCATAGGCTTGCTTGAACATCGCCACCAACTCCGGATCCTCGTTCACCGCCCGCTCCACGCCTTCCAGCGTGTGGCCCATCTCCACCGAGTTCGCCATCGGCCCCGATGCCTGATCCTCCAGCGTCTTCGCGCGCCCGTCCCAAAACTGTTCAACGTTATACGCCGCGTTCAGAATCGTGGGCGCATTGCGCTTCCCCTTCTGCCCATGCACGCCCGTCGACACCGGCTGTCGATCCGTAAACCCCAACCCTGGATTATGGCAATTGGCGCAAGACAGACTGCGGTCCACCGACAGCACCGGGCTCAGAAACAGCTTCTTCCCCAGCGCCACCGTCTCGGCCGTCGGCGGATTGTCCGCCGGCACCTTCAGCCTCGGCAAACCCAACGGAGTCACCAGCGTCAACGGCTTGCCCACGGGCTTGGTCGGCGGAGCCGTACACCCACTCAGCAACATCAGCAAAGGAATCAGAAATCGCATCTACCGCGCGACCGTGATCACGCCCCAGGGCTTGTCTCCGGCCTTCACCTTCCGCAACAACGTATTCGTCGCCACATCGATCACCGACACATCGTTCGAGGGGCCGTTCGCCGTAAACAGCAGCTTCTCGTCCGGCGAGAGCGCAATTCCCCAAGGCCTCTGCCCCGCCTCGATCGACGCCGTGATCTTCTCCGTCGCCGTATCGATCACCAGCACCTTCTTGCCTCGTCCCGTGCTCACAAACAACGTCTTGCCGTCCTTCGTCATCGCCGTGCCCATCGGCTTCATCCCCTCGCCCAAGGGCAGCGTCCGCAGCTTCACCTGCTTCACCGTATCCAGCACCGAGAGCGCCGCATCGTTTTCGTTCGTCACAAAGGCCTTCGTGCCGTCCGGCAAAAATTCAACTGACCGGGGCCGCCGTCCCACCTTGATCTTCTTCACGGCCTTGTTCGTCGCCGTGCTCACCACCGAAACCGTCCCCTCATCCTCTGAGGTCACATAGACGAACTTGCCGTCCGGGCTCAACGTCACCCCTTCCGGCTCTTCCCCGGTCGGCACGTTCGTAATCAACTTGCCCTCCGCCAGATCCACGATCCCCAAGCCGGCTGCATCTTCATTGGCGATATACAGCACCTTGCCGTCCCGGCTCACCGCGAACTGCTCCGGATCCGATCCGCCGAATACCTTACGCAGCACCTTGCCCTGGGCGATATCCACCACGCCGATCCCGTCCGCAGACTTGTCCGGCGGCGGCAGCGTGCTCTCATCCACTCCGGGAGGCGCCGCCGGCGATCCGCTCAACGCGACATAAATCATGCCCCCGAACGCATGAATGCCCCGCGGACGCTTGCCCAGCGGAATCGTCGCCACGGCATTCGGCTCATCCGGGTCAATTACCGTCATATCGCCCGAGCCCTCGTTGGTCACATAAACCAGATAAGCGCTCTTCGGTTTCGGCTTCTCCACCACCGGCTCGGGAGCCTTCGCGCAGCCGGCCAACCACATCAGCGCAAGCGATAAGGGCAATAGGGTTTTCATGTCAGAACGCTATCTTATCTTTCTTCGCATCCAGCGCCGCCGCATCGAGCCCCGGCACCTTCTTCAAATCCTCAATCGACTTGAAATTGCCATTCTGCTCCCGGTAGGCGATCACCGCCTTCGCCTGCGATCGCTTCAGCGTCAGGCCGCTCTCCAGCTCAATCGCCGTCGCCTCGTTCACCTTCACCCGCCCCACATCCTCAGCCGCATAGTGCTGCGCCAGATAGTCCAACACCAGCGCGTACTCGGTATCGGTCGCCTTCATCCCGAACGCCCGCATCTTGCCCATCGTCGTCTGCCAGCCATTGCGGTCCTGCCGCAACGAAATCGACCGGGCTACTTCATGGCACTGCTTGCACAACTTCTCGGTTTCATCGTGCCCCGGACCCGCGGGCAACACCGGCTCCTGCGCCCACACCGGCGCCGTCATCAGCAACAAGGCTACGTACTTCATACTCCAATTTTATTGCACAACTCTGGTCTTCCGATTCAGATAATCCATCAACAAATACTCGCCCAGGTTGTACGGATTCGTGAAGTACGCCTTGCCCCGGCAAATCTCCGATACCTTCCGCACGAAGTTCACCAAATGGAAGTCGTTCGCTAGCATAAAGGTGTTGATCATGATGCCCTGCCGCTTGCACCGGCCCACCTCTTCCAGCGTCTTCGCAATCACCATCGGATCCAGCCCAAACGCATTCTTGTAGATGCGCCCGTCCTCCAGCGTCATCGCCGACGGCTTCCCGTCGGTGATCATCACGATCTGCTTCATGTCTTTCTTCTCTTGCGCCAGCAGCCGCTGCGCCAGAATCAACCCATCGCGCGTGTTCGTATAAAACGGACCCACCTGCACCCGCGCCAACTCCGAAATCCGCATCTCCTCGGCCGTATCGTGAAACAGCACGCAGCGTAAACTATCGCCTGGAAACTGCGTCCGGATCAGATGCGCCAACGCCAGCGCCACCTTCTTCGCCGGCGTGAACCGATCCTCGCCGTACAGGATCATCGAGTGGCTGCAATCCAGCATCACCACCGTCGCGCAGGAACTCTGATACTCGCTCTGGTGCACGTGCAAGTCGCGATACTCAAGTTCGAGAGGCACCGACAGTCCCTCGCGCCGGAACGCCGAAAACAGCGTCTCGCTCACATCCAGATTCATCGTGTCGCCGAACTCGTACTGTTTCGACGCCCCGCTCGTCTCCACTCCGGTCGACAAGTCCCGCGTGTTATGCGCCCCAAAACTCGCCCGCCCCAACGACCCCAACAGGTCCTTCAGCGTCTTGTACCCCAGAAAGTCCACCGTCCGGTCCGTCATCTCCACGCGCAGTTGATTCTGCTGCTGACCCTCGCCCGCGCTCCCCACCCGCGGCGAATCCGCAGGTTGGTCCACCGTGATGTAACCGTCATTCGCCAACTGCTGCGCCAGCCGATCCAGCATCTGCTCCATCTGCTCCGGCGTCATCTTCTGCAGCCGCTCCAGCATCTCCGCCAGTTGGCTCTCGTCGAACAACTCCCCGGACTCCAGCGCCCGCCGGATCGCCTCCTTCAGCGCCTCCATCGAGTTAGAACTAAACTCATCGAACGGCATAAACTGCATCTCATAGCCGCTCTGCAGAAAGAACTCTGATAGCGCCCGCATCAGGTCCTCGGAATCAATCCCGAAGTCCTCGCCGTTGTACTTGGTGTAGTTCCACTTCATCCAGTCAGCCCCACCTTCTATCACTTCGCCGCCAGCCCACAGCGACAGCTGTGGGATCCTGCCCGCCTAGTTGAACTGCCGTTTCCGCCGCGGCGCATCCTCGGCCGCCTGACCCTCCGCCGCCGCCTTCGCCTCCTTCATAAACCCGCGCTCCAACGAACGGCTGATCCGTTTCAACGAATACAGCCCCTCCAGCACAAACTCTCCCGCCGAGGCCCGCGCGCCGTCACTCGTCCCCGGCCGCAGCTTCGAAGTCTTCTCCATCAACCCCTGAATGCCATCCAGCTCTTTCACCATCTCCGCTGACGACGCCTGGTCATCCACCTTAATCGCCCCGCCCAGATCGAACCACTGGATCACCTGCCCGAAATTCACGCCCTCAAAGTACTTGTTGAACGTCCGCGCCACCGCCAGCCGGATCAGTTCGCGCGCCACATGGTCGCTGCCTTTCAACTCGCCTTCATACTCCAACTCCAACTTGCCCGTAATCGAAGGCAGCGCCGCGTACAAATCGGCAATCCGCGGCACCGCTTCCGTGTCTCCCGTCAGCACGGCCCGCCGCTCCGCATTCGACACCACGTTTTCCATTACCGTAATGGGTAACCGCTGCGACACGCCGCTGCGCTTGTCCACCTTTTTGTCGTCGCGAGCCGCGAACGCCACCTGCTCCACCACCTCGCGAATGTAGGCCGGCACCTGCACCACCACGCCCGTCCGGTCCACCCACGCCTCTTGCGCCGTAATCGCCACGCCCTGCTCCACCGTCTGCGGATAGTGCGTGCGAATCTCGCTCCCAATGCGATCCTTCAGCGGCGTGATGATCTTGCCGCGCGCCGTGTAGTCTTCCGGATTCGCCGTAAACACCATCAGCAGGTCCAATGGCAGCCGCACCGGAAAGCCCTTAATCTGCACATCGCCTTCCTGCAGAATGTTGAACAAGCCCACCTGAATCTTGCCCGCCAGGTCTGGCAACTCGTTCACCGCAAAAATCCCTCGATTCGCCCGGGGCAGCAAGCCATAGTGAATCACCATCTCGTCCGCGATATCGTGCCCGCGCTTGGCCGCCTTGATCGGATCAAGGTCGCCAATCATATCCGCGATCGTCACATCCGGCGTCGCCAGCTTTTCGATGTAGCGCTCCGCCGGCGTCAGCCACGCAATCGGCGTCTCATCGCCCTGCGCCGCCACTAGATCCCGCCCGTACCGCGAAATCGGCGCGTAAGGGTTATCGCGCACCTCGCTGCCTGCCACATACGGCATCTCGGCGTCCAACAGCGCCGTCAGCATCCTCGTCAACCGCGTCTTCGCTTGTCCGCGCAGCCCCAGCAGGATGAAGTTGTGCTTTGAAAGCAGCGCATTCACCACCTGCGGTACCACCGTCTCCTCGAAGCCCAGCACTCCGGGGAACAACGGACCGCCCTTCTTCAACTTCGCGATCAGGTTTTCCCGGATCTCGTCGCGCACGGACCGGTGCTTCAACCGCGCCTCCGAATACGCACTTCGCTTCAATTCGCCGAGGGTAAGGGGGTTTGCCATGAGCTGTTACACAGATGATACCCCCGTTACCTTCGATCAACTCTTTTTGTAAAGTCGGCGGTCAGGTTCTCCGATTCATCGGCGACATTCCACGAAATAATGGGCCTTCACAGCCGCAACTCTGTTGCGACACCCCCCAGCCTGTGCTATCCAATACTTAATACCCGATCCGAATTTGCGCGAGGTCCCCGCCAACATCATGGAATCCCCCATCCGAAAAGCCGTACGTCCCCCCATTGCCGCCGAACCCTTGAAATCGTCCAAACCCCCGTCCCAGGCGCCGGTCAAAAAACAGGTCCCCCCGGACCAGACCTACGCCGAGAACTTCTATTACCTGAAGCAGATGCAGGGCAAGACCCCCATGGTTATCGTCCTGCAGGATGGCGAGAAATTGAACGGCGTCATCGAGTGGTACGATCGCACCTGCCTCAAGGTCAACCGCGAAGACGGCCCGAACCTGATGCTCTTTAAATCCAACATCAAGTACATGTACAAGGCCGAATAGGCCCTACTTCCCCCTCAATTCCAGACGATATTTACGCCGAACGCCGGCCGCCTCAAATCGCCTGATCTCCTCGGCGCTTTCGGGAACCACGGCCGGCAGAGGTACCGTCCGCCCCTCCGCGTCGATTCCCACGAACGTCAGGTACGCCGACGACGTATGCCGCACGATTCCCGTGCTCATGTTCTCCACGAACACCTTCACCCCCACCTCCATCGACGTCCGGAACACCCGGTTCACCGTCGACTTCAGAATCACCAGTTCCCCGATATGCACCGGATGCAAAAACGTCATATGGTCCACCGACGCCGTCACCACCGGAATCCGCGCATGACGCATCGCCGCAATCGCCGCGCTGATGTCCACCAGATGCATCACCCGCCCGCCGATCAGGTTCCCTAACGGATTGGCATCATTCGGCAAAGCCAGCTCCGAATACTCGCTGCAGCTCTCCCGCACGGGCCTGGCCAGCAGCTTGCTCTCGTTTTCCATCCCCCCATTATCGCCGTCCCCCTCCGCCAAACCCACTACGATAGAAAGATGTCCGCTCGAATCGACGCTCTCACCGCCATGCTCGCCCAGGATCCCGCCAACACCTTCGCCCGCTACGGTCTCGCCATGGCCCTCCTCGACAGCGGCCGCGCCGAAGACGCCGTCCAGGAATTCAACCTCCTCCTCGAAAAGAATCCCGACTACGCCGCCGCTTACTTCCACGGCGGCCGCGCCCTCGAAAGCCTCTCCCGCATCGAAGACGCCCGCCATCTCTACCAACGAGGCATCGAAGTCACCACCCGCACCGGCGACGCCCACACCCGCTCCGAACTCCAGGCCGCCCTCGACATCCTCGGTTGAAGGACGTAACTGATTCCAACCCCATACGTTATACTCAAGTAGGAGGGCTGCACTCACTTGAATTCGCGCCTCAAACTCGTCATCGTGGCCGCCACCACGCTTTTCGCCGCCGCATTGCTCGTCGGCCAAGTCGTGGGCCGCGCAAGCAATCCCGAAGATGCTTACCGCCACCTCGCCGTCTTCACCGACGTGCTGTCCCGCATCAAGAGTGAGTACGTCGAAGAGCCCGACATGAAGAGTGTCACCATCGGCGCTGTCAATGGCCTCCTCGAAGCCGTCGACCCCTACGCCAGTTACCTCAACGCCGACCAGTACAAGCAGTACCTCAAGCAGAAGGACACCAAGAAAGCCAGTGTCGGCCTCGTCCTCTCCAAACGCTTCGGCTACATCAGCGTTGTTGATTCCATCCCCGGCTCCCCCGCCGACAAAGCTGGCCTCACCACCGGCGACATGATCGAGACCATCAACTCGGTCGCCACCCGCGACATGCCTCTCGCCTTTGCCGAAATCCTCCTCCAGGGCGAACCGAACACCACCATCGACCTCTCCGTCCTTCGCGTCCGCAAGCCCGAACCCACCAAAATGACACTCACCCGCGCCATGATCACCCTCCCGGCGATCACCGCGAAAATGCTGCCCGACGGCGTCGGCCATCTCCGTGTCCAGAGCCTCGAAGAAGGCAAAGCCGCCCAAATCGCCTCCGCCATCAAGGACCTCGAAAAGCAAGGCGCCAAGAAGCTCGTCCTCGACCTCCGCCACTCCGCCTTCGGTTCGCCCGAAGAAGGCGTCGCCGTTGCCAATCTCTTCCTCGAGAAGGGTCTCATCACCTATTCCCAGGGCCAGCGTTACTCCCGCAAGGACTTTGAAGCCAGCCCCGCCAAGCAGATCTGGAAGCTTCCGGTCGTGGTCCTCACCAACCGCTCCACCACCTCCGGTGCCGAAATCGTCGCCAGCGCCATCCTCGATGCCAAGCGCGGCGAAGTCGTCGGCGAACGCACCTACGGCGATGCCGCCAAGCGTGAAGCCATCAGCATGGAAGACGGCAGCGCCGTCATCATCGCCGTCGCCAAGTTCTATAACGGCAAAGGCAAGTCCATCCAGGAAGCCGCCGTCACCCCCAGCAAAGTCGTCGTCGATACCAGCGCCGCTCAAGCTCCCGCTGACGACGAAGACGATGATGCCGCCACTCCGGAAAAGCCCAAAGACAAGAAAGCCGAAGAGGATGTTATCCTCAAGAACGGCCTCGAGGTCTTGAACGGGACGGCCAAAGCTGCCGCCCAGCCTGGCACCTCGCGTGGCCCCTTAACCGACGCCGCTTAAAGTTTCAGCATGCCCCTCTACGAGTATCTCTGCGAAAATTGCCAGAAGAAGTTTGAAGTCATTCAGAAGTTCTCTGACGAGCCGATCCAGGTCTGCCGCCTCTGTGGCGGCGGCCCGGTAGAAAAACAGCTTTCCGCCCCGGGAATCCATTTCAAGGGCTCCGGTTGGTATATCACCGACTACGCCAAGTCCGGCGGCAAGGTCCCCGCCAGCGACGGCGGCAAGGCCGACAAAGCGGAAAAAGCCGGCAACGCCCCCGCCACCGAAACCAAATCCGACACCAAGTCCGACGCCAAACCGGCG
>JALHNI010000198.1 GCA_022843605.1 Bryobacter sp. | reverse complement strand
AACATCGTCATCGGCTCCGGACCTGGCGGTGCCACCACGGCCCATCTGCTCGCTGAGCAAGGCAAGCAAGTGTTGCTGTTAGAAGAAGGCCCGCATCTGCCGCTGGAATCCTGCCCGCCGTTCAGCGTGGACGAGATGACGCAGAAGTACCGTGCCGGCGGTCTCAACCCTGCACTCGGCGAAGGTAAAGTTGCTTTCGCCGAGGGCCGCACGGTGGGCGGGGGAAGCGAAATCAACAGCGGCCTCTACCACCGCACGCCAGCCGAACTCCTGGATCGCTGGCGCGCCGATTTCCGATTGCGCGGCACCACGGATCAGGACCTGGAACCTCATTTCCGTTACTCAGAACAAGCCCTCGAAGTCGGCACTTACCCCGGCTCAGTCCCCCTCGCTTCACGCAAGCTCGAGCACGGCGCGAAGCATCTTGGCTGGCGGGTCCTCGAGGTTCCCCGCTGGTTCAAATACGACGGCACCACCGGGTCCGACGGCTGTCCTCGTGGCACCCGCCAATCGATGACAAAGACGTTCATTCCCCGCGCCCTTCGTGCCGGTGCGTCGCTGCTCGCCGACAGCCGGGTCCAACGCCTCCGCCGGCAGAGTAGCCGCTGGTCGCTTGAGATTGTCCATTGCGGCAAAACGATCCTGGTCGAAGCGAACACGGTCTTCGTCTGCGCCGGCGCAATCCAGACTCCGCTTCTTCTGCGGCGAAGCGGCATTACGCGCAACGTTGGCAACACGCTCGCCATGCATCCGACGGTGAAAGCCGTTGCGCTGTTCGATGAAGAGGTGAACCACGAAGCACTGGGAGTGGCCGTGCACCAGGTAAAGGAGTTCTCCCCGCGTATCGGCTTTGGCTGTTCCATCTCTTCGCAACCCCATCTCGCCCTTGCCCTATCGGATTACCCTTCCTGCTCCTCGCTGGTCAAGTCCCAGTGGCGGCACATGGCAATCTACTACGCCATGGTCACCGGTCCCAACACCGGCCGCATCCGTGGCATCTTCGGCCTGCCGGACCCGCTCATCCGGTATCAGCTCGGCCCTCAGGACTTGCGCGACCTGGCTTCCGGCCTGCGCAAGCTTTCCCAGCTTCTGCTAGCCGCAGGCGCTCGTATCGTCTTCCCATCCTTGGCCGGGGGCCGCGAAATCCATGCCGAAGACGAACTGACCAAGATCCCCGGAACGCTTACCGCGAGCCGATCCAATCTGATGACCATTCATCTGTTTTCCTCCTGCCCGATGGGCGAAGATCAGAGCCGTTGCGCGGTCGACTCGCTTGGCCGGGTTCACGGCGTCCCCAACCTGATCGTCAACGATGCCAGCATCATCCCCACTGCGGTGGGCGTAAATCCGCAAGGCACGGTGATGGCCCTGGCTCGCCGCAATACACTCCATGCGATGGGAGCGCTTTAGAATATGCAACTCGCCCTGATTACAGGATCGACAGGCTGGCTCGGAAAGCGCTTCGCTCGCTTGCTCGCCGGCCGCGCGTTCGACCACGATGCCCTCCGCCAATTGCCGGCCGACCTCCGGATCCGTTGTCTGGTTCTGCCCGGGCAGGACGATACTGAACTCCGAAGCCTGGGCGAGCACGTCGATGTCGTTCATGGCAATCTGCGCAATCCCGAAGATTGCGCGCGCTTCGTGGAAGAAGCCGGCGGCGGGTATCTCTTCCACACCTCCGGCATCATCCATCCAGCCAAAGTGAAAGATTTCTATTCCACCAATGTCGAAGGAACCAGGAACCTTCTGGTGGCCGCCGAAAACGCCGGCGTCCGCCGTATGGTGGCGGTCTCCTCAAATTCCCCGCTCGGCTGCAATCCGGCGCCCGATCACCTCTTCAACGAGGACGCCCCTTACAACCCGTACATGAACTATGGCCGCTCCAAGATGCAAATGGAGCTTGCCGTCAGGGAAGCCGAATCGCGCGGACGCCTGGAAACGGTGATCATCCGCCCACCTTGGTTTTATGGCCCCGACCAGCCCGCCCGCCAAACGCTTTTCTTTTCCATGATTCGCGAGGGAAAAGGTCCCATCGTCGGCACCGGCGACAACCTGCGCTCCATGGGTTACGTCGACAACCTCTGCCAGGGTATGATGCTCGCCGCTCTTACGGAAAAGGCGCGGGGTCAGGTCTACTGGATTGCAGACCGGCGCCCCTACACCATGAACGAAGTCATCGACACAGTGGAACGCCTGCTCGCCGAAGAGTTTCAACTCCCGGTCGCCTACAACCGCCTACGCCTTCCAGGCATCGCCAGCGAAGTGGCGTGGTTCGCAGACAAGGCCATCCAGGGTCTGGGGCTGTATCAGCAGAAAATTCACGTACTCTCGGAAATGAACAAGACCATCGCCTGCTCCACGGAGAAGGCTCAGCGTGAACTTGGTTATCGGCCCACGGTCGCACTCGAGGAAGGGATGCGCCGCTCCATCGCCTGGTGTATCGAACGAGGAATCCGCATCTGATGACACACCTGATTACAGGCGGCTCGGGGTTTCTAGGTAACCTGATCGCCAAGGAATTGTTGAGGCGCGGGGAACACGTGCGCATCGCGGACATCTGGGATGACCCGCGGCGGGATCAGCGGATCGAGTTTGTGCACTGCAATGTTCTCGATCGCGCCACAATCCGAGCGGCGCTGTCGGGAGTGCAGATCGTGCACCACAACGCCGCCATGGTGCCGCTGACCAAATCCCACCGAGGATTCCTTGACGTGAACGTGCAAGGCAGCGGCATCGTCGCCGAGGAAGCCGCTCGCACCGGTAGCGTTCGCAGTTTCGTCCACATGAGTTCCTCGGCCATCTACGGAACGCCGAGCGACTCTCCGATCACGCTCGAAACTGCCACCGGTCCGGTAGAAGCGTACGGCCGTTCCAAGCTTGCGGGCGAACTGGCGGTTCGCCACGTCTGCGAGGGCTCCCAGTTGCCGTTGATCGTCATCCGTCCGCGTACCATCCTCGGGCCGGGTCGTCTCGGCATCTTTCAGATCCTCTTTAACTGGATTCACAGCAACGTGAACGTTTACACCATCGGTAGTGGCAACGTTCCGTTCCAGTTCGTCCACGCCCAGGACCTAATGGATGCCTATATGCTTGCGGTTGAACGTGGGAAGTCCGGCATCTACAACGTCGGCACCAATCGCTATGGCACCCTTCGTCAAGCCCTCGAAAATCTCGTCCGCCACGCCGGCTCACGGTCACGGGTGCGGAGCCTTCCCGAAGGACTCTCCATTCGTTCCCTTCAGGCACTCGATGCACTGCACTTGAGTCCCCTCGCGCCCTGGCACTACCTCACTTACCACAAACCGTTCTGCTTCGACGTGCAGCACGTCCTCGACCTCGGCTGGCAACCACGTTACTCCAACGATGACATGCTCCAGGAAAGCTATGACCTGTTCCTCCATGGCGCGTTCGATCAAGCGGACGCGGCTAGTGCGTTTTCTCCGCACCGTAAGAAAGTAAAGGAAAGCGTGTTGTGGCTACTCAAGAAGGTGTCCTAAGCAGCTTGACTGGCAGCGGCGCCGCTCTGCGTCCGGCGGGTGAGCCATGATCTACGAGCTCCAGGCCTGGGGTCTCGAGTTCCCCGACATCTTCAGTGTCGTTCCCCCGCGCTTCATCGGTCTGCTGATCTGGGTGATCAGTTCCGTGTACTGCATCGTGTCTGCCTTCAATGCCAAATCCAGGCCGATTCCACTTGCGCTCGCCGCCACAATTTACTCCGGACTCTTCATCAACTTCTACACTCTGATTGACGAAGTCTCCATCAATCTCGAGCACGCCTACAACCTGTATCACTACGGCCGCTTTTCTATGACGCCAAAAGCCATGGTCGACGGGACGGTAGAGTATATCTACTACCTGCTCCACGCGCCATTCGGCTGGTCGCAACGCTCCCTCGTCGGGGCAAACTTCTGGATCTCTTACGTCGTGGGCCTGCTGCATTTGCCCCTTCTCGCTGGAGTTCTTGATACGGATCCGCGTACCCGCAAAGGGAAACTTCAACTTTGCGCCTTCGCCCTCAGCGCGCCGTTGATCGTCACGTTCAGTTCGGGCTTTGGCAATGGACTCGTTTCGCTCGTTTTCCTTCTCGCCATCCACGCGGCGGCCAAAGGCAACGAGACCAGATCTCTACTCATCACGGGCTTACTTCCCCTGCTCCGCCCAGACGCGATCATTCTCTCCTTCGTCAACGTTGCCACTATTGCCGTCTGGCGCCGCCTCCAGAATAGACCGGTTATCCGGCCCAACGCCCTGCCCGTTTTGGCGCTTCTGATTTTGCCGATTCTCAGTTCGTGCCTCTACTACGGCGGGATTCGCGCAGCATATGGGCACTACATACCCGTCCCCATCAATTTCAAATCTTTCAAACCACCCATGCTGGATATGTTTAACGGCCTGACCTTTTTCGTCGGTATTTCCGAGTATTTCTCCAGCGCGGCGCATGCTCTCGGCCTGTTCCTCCTGATCGCGATTCCGGCTAGGGTCCTGTACGATGGAGCGCCGCGCACTCTCGCCATCTTGGGTCAGCGCTCGGCCCTCCTTTACGTCTACGCGGCCGGTTGCCTCCCTCTACTCTTTTTCTACCAGTTCACCCACGCCATGATCGGAGACTTCAGCTTCCAAACCTACACTCGCTATTGGATCCCCTTCGAACTCACGATTACACTTCTGATCCTATCTGTGCTGGGCAACCTCAACTGGAGTTGGTCCAACTCCGCGGCGCCTCACCAGAGCTACCGTGGCGCCCTCCTGCTTTACATCTGCGTGGCGTTCCCTTTGGTGGTGGGCCAGGCAACTCTCAGCAAGCGCACGGGCCGCATCGATGGTATGTTCGCAGGTGCTCTCACCGACCAATACGTCCCATCCCATTTCACAGTCGCCACAACGGAAATGAGCACCTTTGGGCTGATGCTCAGCCGGCCACTCATCGACCTCTGGGGCTACTCCAACCCCGCAATCGCCTTCTCGAAAACCTGTAACGCCGACCACATCCGCGCTAACAGCAATTTCTTTCTCTCCGTCAAACCCGATATCTACTGGCCCTACTGGTTCAGCGCGGGACATGTCTCCGAATACCCGATCGGCAACTTCGCCAAAGGTACCTACGACAACGTCGAGGCCTCGCTCGCTACCTTCCACCACACCAGCAAGCAGGGCAATCTTCTGGGAGATATGAACCAGGTCCTCGACGCCTACGATGTCGTCATCATCCACGCTGGCTCCAACACCCTGGGCTATCTGGTGCGCAAAGAGCGGCGCGACGCGCTACTTGCCGAATTCCACAACCGTGGCTTTAAGACAACTCGAAAGCGTCGGATCGATATGGCTGCCTTCCGGAAGCTATACGACCCCCAGCGCCTCGTCACGTACCCTTGTGGCTCGTAACGGGGCCTCGCAGCAGTCGCCAGCTTCCTGAATCCACATCCATGCCCCTGGGTGGCCGAGCCGCGCTCAGTCGACTCCCAGCAACATGGCCGCCGCACGCTCCGCCACCATCACTACCGGCGTATGCGTATTGCCCCGCGGTAGCATCGGCATTACCGATGCATCCACCACCCGCAAACCGCGCACGCCCCTCACGCGCAACTCCTGATCCACCACCGTGCCGATCGAACACGCCCCCGCGGGATGGTAGCAGGTGTCCAACCGGCTGCGGATCAGCGCATCGACGTTGGGCAATTCTCCCACTGTCGTGCCATACACTTTGAAGGCCGCACTAGCCGCCAACTCGTAAGAGGCGCCGACACCTTCGCGCATGGCCGCGAGGTCAGCGGGGTGGGTGAGGTAGCCGGGATCGATGATGGGAGCTTGGGCAGGATCGGCGGAGGCCAGCGTCAGGCGTCCACGGCTGCGAGGGGTGAGCAACGTGGGAGCGAGGGTGAAGCCGTGATGACCCGTGGGGTCGAGCCCGACGTTCGAGAGGTCGAGGGGCAGGAAGTGAAACTGAAGGTCGCCGTGAAAGGCTCCGGCTTCGGCGAGGTTCGACGTCCAGGGGCCGGTGCCAAATTGATGGAACTCGGATTGAGCCTCGGAGGTAAAGGCATTAAGGAGACTCACGGGGGCCTGGCAGCGGAAGGGCAAAGCGACGCGGGGATGGTCGTGCAGATTGCGGCCGACATCGGGTAGTGACTGGCGAACCCGAAGGCCCTGAGCTTCGAGTTCGGCGGCAGGGCCGACGCCGGAAAGCAAGAGAAGTTTCGGGGATTCCAGCGAGCCGGCGGAAAGCAGGATTTCCCGTTCGGCCTCCGCATAGAGTAGTTCGGGGCCACGGGAGAACTCGACGCCAACGGCACGGTCGCCGTCGAAACGAAGGCGGCGGACCAGGGCGCCGGTGATGATCTGCAAATTGCGGCGATGGCGGACGGGAGCCAGGTAAGCGGCGGCGACGCTTTGCCGACGTCCATCGCGTTGGGTGACCTGGAAGAGGCCGGCGCCGAGTTGGGTGGCGCCGTTGAAGTCGTCGTTGTAGGACCAGCCGAGGCTCAGTGCGGCTTCCACAAAGGCCTGACTGAGCGGGTTAACGCAGCGGAGGTCAGCCACGTCGAGAGGACCGCTGGCGCCATGCCAATGGGTGTCGCGCAGGCTAGGACGCTGCTGATTTTCGGCGCGTTTGAAGGCGGGGAGGACGTAGTCCGGGCACCAGTTGGGTCCCCAGGAGGCGTAGTCGGCAAGACGGCCGCGCAGGTAGACCATGGCATTGATGGCGCTGGAGCCGCCCAGGACTTTGCCGCGCGGCCAGGCGATGGGGCGGCCGGCGAGTTCGGCTTGCGGGGTCGTGAAATAGGCCCAATCGAGCGCGGTGCGTTGGAGCCGGGGAAAGGCGAGGGGGATTTCGATGTCGGGGTGGGTGGCGGGCGGGCCGGCCTCGAGGAGCAGGACGCGGGCGCCGGGGTCCGCGCTGAGGCGGTTGGCAAGCACGCATCCGGCGGATCCGGCACCGACAATGATGAAGTCGTAGGGCGTCGACATAGGCAGAAGGGCTGAAGCGACTGGCAGCCCTCCGAAAAGCTTCCAGTCGCTTTCGCCCGGTTCGGTCGAATGACGCCACTTTTCAGCGCCATCTCAAGGATAAGGGTAGCCTGCGGAGTAAGTCCTCACTGAGACGTCATGGTGGGGCAGTAACTTCTCATAAAGTTCTCAACGATCGGCTTTTTGCGGCACTAAACGCGGTTCTAAGGTTAGAATCCATTAAGCAAAGTGGAATACCGGTTCGGTGATTTTGTGTTGGATGGGCTGTCGCGGCGCCTATGGCAGGGCGAGCGGGAAGTCCTGCTGACCCCAAAGGCCATCGAAGTACTGCAGCACTTAGTGGAGCATGCGGGCGAAGTGGTGGAGCGAGAAGCGCTTCTGGAAGCGGTGTGGCGAAACACCTACGTGGATGACCACGCGCTGTCGGTGCAGGTGGCCGAGGTGCGGAAGGCGTTGGACGATCGGTCCGGCAAGCCGAAGTATGTGGAGACGCGGCATCGGCGGGGGTACCGGTTTGTCGCCGAGGTGACACGGCAGCAGACGGCGAGCCCGATGCGGATGCAGGCGCCGGACGTGCCGGCCGTGGCGGAGCTACCGGTGCCAGAAACGCGCTATGCGCGAAGCGGCGATGTGGATATTGCGTACCAGGTGATCGGCGACGGGCCGGTGGATCTGGTGTTTGTGATGGGTTGGGTGTCGCATCTGGAGTACTTCTGGAAGGAGCCCTCGTTCGCCCGGTTTCTGCGGCGGCTGGCGAGTTTCTCGCGCCTGATTCTGTTCGATAAGCGGGGCACGGGGCTTTCAGACCGGGTGCCGATCGCGTTGTTGCCGAGCCTGGAGTTACGAATGGATGACGTGCGCGCGGTGATGGATGCGGTGGGCAGCCAGCGCGCAGCGATTTGCGGGGTAAGCGAGGGCGGGCCGCTCTCTGCGTTGTTCGCGGCGACTTATCCGGAGAAGACGCTGGCCTTGGTGATGATCGGCACGTACGCCAAGCGGGTGCGGGATGAGAGCTATCCATGGGGACCAACGATTGAAGAGCGGGAGGCGTTTTTTGAGGAGATTCACCGGCGCTGGGGAGGTCCGGTGGGGATCGAAAGCCGTGCGCCCTCGCTGGCGGAGGACGCACGGTTTCGCGACTGGTGGGCGACGTACCTGCGGATGGGGGCCAGTCCCGGAGCGGCGATCGCCTTGACGAAGATGAATGCGGAGATCGACGTGCGGCAGGTGCTGGGGAGCATCCGGGTGCCGACGCTGGTGCTGCATCGATCCGGCGATCAGTGCTTGACGGTGGACGAAGGCCGGTTTGTGGCGAGCTTGATTCCGGGCGCGCGCTTTCTGGAGTTACCGGGCTCGGACCACCTACCGTTTGTGGGCGACCAGAACGACCTGCTGGACCCGATTGAGGACTTCGTCACGGGTATGCGCTATGCGCATGAGCCGGAGCGGGTTCTGTCGACGGTGCTGGCGATGCGGTGCGAGGGTGCCGCGGAGGGATTGCGCGACGGCATCTTGCGGGAGTTGGAGTGGTACCGCGGCAGTCTGATCGACTTGGGCGCACATGATTTGCGGGTATCGTTCGATGGACCGGCGCGGGCGGTGCGGTGCGCAATTGCGTTGGCGAGAACCGCCGGACGGGCGGGTTGCGTGGCGCGTGTGGGGGTGCATACGGGCGAGTGCGACACGCTGGAGGGCAAGATCCAGGGCGGTCCGGCGGTGGAGATGGCGATGTGGATCGCCGAGTTCGCGCCGGCCCAGCAGGTGTTGATTTCGAATTCTGTGCGCGATCTGGTGGCGGGAGCGGGTCTGCAACTGGTGGATTATCCCCAGCAAATGCCCCTGCCGGACGGGGGCCGCATTTTTTTTTCGACGCCCCATCCAAACAGCGGCGTTTTTTCGTAATTCAAGTGAGCCCTTTTACGAAAAAATCGCGCGTATCAAGGTGAGCCCGGTTGAAGACGAATTAACAAGCGCCAAGGAAACTGAGCCGCGGTTCGGGTACGTCAGAAGTAAACAACAGAGCGCAGGAGGATAGGTAGGAAACATGGATCGGAGACTGACAACATTTGCGGTGCTGGCCCTGATGTGGCTGGGAATGGCAACGGTGGCGCTGAGGGTAGTGGAACCAGCGTCCGGCGCCACACAGAAGACGGGGCTCGAGAAGCTGATCGCTCAGCGTCCCGTTCAGAGCGCGGCAGAACGTTAAGCGCCTTTCTGGAAGGCCACGATCCAAGTGGTGGCCGCCAGAGCATGCGTCACCATCGGCGCACGAATGCCTCGACGTTCCTGGAACGCTTGTCCGCAGAACCAACCCAACAACGTTACGAGCAGGGCATACCGCCAGTTGAAGGGTCCGCGGAATGGCAAGTGAACCAGGCCATAGAGGACGGACGTGACGGCGATGGCGACGTTGGGTGATCGGAACGCTTCTTCAAGCCATTGCTGGATGAGACCGCGGAAGAAGAATTCTTCCCCCAGCGAAACCGTCCAAAACAGACCCAGGAAGGTAGCGACCGTCAGTCCGGCCAAAGGCCAACCGGACGCGGGAGAGCCAACCTGAACAATTCCGAGCAGGTAGCCAAGTGCGATGCCGAACGGCAGGAACCGGAAGTAGTACTTCAGGCCGGTCAGAAATTCGGCACGGGAGGGAACGAATCCAAATTGGATCCCTTCCACTTGGCGCACCAGCAGGAACACGGTAAATCCGAGACGGAACCACATCCATTTGCCCAGGAAGTCCATGCGCGGTTTCGGGTCGGCCGTGGGGTAGATTTCAAGAAAGATCCGGAACAGAAACGGGATCGCCAGTAAAACGAGCAGTACACAATCAGCCATCCTGACCGGTGGCAAGACGACATACCAGAAGGCAACCGTGGCGACGAGGGCCAGTAACACGGTGAACTTCTGCCAGGAAAAGTTGCCGCTCGCCAACGTATAGATCAACCAGGGGATGACGGCGGAAATCGCCAGGGCGGTGGCCAATTGGGATTTGGGCCAGCGCAGGAGCCGCTCGCGCACGGCGATGAAGCCGGGTGCGACATAAAAGGCAGCCTCCACGAGTAAGGCCGGCAGGATCGCCATGGCGGTGGCATAGGGGATATGCTGTAGGTGAGCATAGAAAAACCCGGCGATCACCATGACGCACCACAAACCGGCGATGAACCAAAGGAAGCTCCTGAGCGAGTGGGGGGTCATCAGC
>JALHNI010000197.1 GCA_022843605.1 Bryobacter sp. | reverse complement strand
CCTTTGGCGGGCCCATCAAGCGGAACCGGGCCTGGTTCCATGGCGCCTATCAACGCACCCATATCTCGGAAGGCGAAGTCAACACCGCGACGCTGCCCCTGGCGACGGAGCGAAATGGCATCTTCGCCATGCGCGTCTACGACCCCCTCTCGACGCAGCCCAATCCCGCCGGCAGTGGCTCGATCCGTACCCTGTTTCCGAACAACACCATTCCGGCATCGCGGTTTGACCGGATCGGCAAGTCGCTCGTTGATCGGTTCCCTGACCCGAACCTTCCCGGCACCGCCCGCAATTGGGTCTCAAATCCATTGCAGGCCACTCGAAGCCACAATGCCACCGTTCGCGGCGACGTTCGACTCACTGACGCCGATTCTCTCTTCCTGCGTTATTCCATCGACAACGGCGTCTTCTCACGGCTGCCGGTGCTTCCGGTCGGCGCGCAAACCGGGGTGGACCGTGAGATCCCGGCCCGTTCCTGGGGCGTTGGTTACACGCGCATCATCAGCCCGTCAGTGATCAACGAACTTCGGTTCGCCTATAACTATGTCGGCACGGTGCAGGACGCCACCTTGCCATTGGAACCGATCATCGCCAACTCGCTTGATCCCCGCGTGCAGTCGTCGATCCCAACTTTCGGCGTCAACGGCTATCCCACTCTCGGCGATCAGCCCGCTAACTATGGCAATAACCCGGTTACCAAAAAGTCAAAGGTTTGGAACTTCTCCGACAATTTATCCTGGGTTCGTAACAAGCACACGATCAAGACTGGATTCGATTTCCAGTATCTCGACATTCCCACCTTCGCCGCCCTGCAGGGGCGCGGCTCATGGGGCTTTAGCGGCGTATTCACCCAGAACCCGCAGAGCCGTCCAGGCACGGGATCGTCCATCGCCGACTTACTACTTGGTTACCCGAATACCATCACGATTGGCAGCCCTTCCGACGCCAATGAGCGTGCGCGGAATTACTACTTCTATCTCCAGGACGACTGGGCAGTTACTTCAAAGCTGACCTTGAACATCGGTGTACGATACGAACTGACAGCGCCCTTCTACGATGCCAACGACCGGTTAGCCAATCTCGTGACGGATCCGGGCGGCCTCTACAATCAATACGTTATTGCGGGAGATTCGCGCCTGCCCAGGGCCTTACAAACTTTGGACAGGAACAATATCGCACCACGCATTGGCCTTGCCTTCCGTGCCGGCCGCGGCTTGGTGATCCGGGGCGGTGGCGGTATCTTCTTTGCCCAGGATGAAGGCTTCGGCGTTTCGCAGCGCATGACGAACAATCCGCCCTTCGTCGGCTTCGGCGGGTTCAACGTCACCTCCGATCAACTCAACGTATCTTCCACGATTCCCCTGTCCGGCACTCTACCGGCGCGGCCCACGGCGGCCGACCCGGCAAGTTACAAGCTGGCTCCGACGAATACCGTCCAAATCCGTTCGTGGCCGACGCGAAACACAATTCCTTACGTCCAGCAATGGAACTTCTCACTTCAGAAGGAGATGACCAAGAACTTCGTCGCGGAGGTGAATTACGTCGGCAACCATGGTGTAAAGCTCTACGGAGCGTATGAGGGCAACCAGCCCGTGCCCGGCGCGGGCGCCGTTAACGCACGCCGTCCGCTCGCCGGCACCGTGACGTCAGGCTCTGTGCTCACGCTGGCCCCTTGGGTGACGTCCGCTTACCACGGAGTTAGCGGACGTCTGGAACGACGCTTCGCGCGAGGCTACTCACTGCTGGCCGTCTATACTTTCGGCAGAGCGCTCGACATGCAATCGAACGTTGACCTCTGCGATGGTTGCGGTGGATCCGCCGGATCCGGCGCGGTGGTGGACTCCAGGAACCGGCGCCTGAACTACGGCCTATCCGATCATCACACCGCGCAGCGGTTCGTGCTCTCCGGATTGCTGGAACTACCCTTCGGCGAGGGCAAACGCTACGTCACCAGCGGACCGGCCGCGGCCATCCTGGGCGGCTGGGCGCTTTCCGGCATCACGACTCTGTCATCCGGGCTGCCCTACACCGCCACGCTGAATTTCGATAACGCGAACACCGGCAGCACCAACTGGCCAAACCGGGTCGCCTCAGGCAATCTGCCTAACCCCACGATCGACCGCTACCTTGACCCGGCAGCCTTCGTCTTCCCTGCCCAGTTCACGATTGGCAATGGCGGACGCAACACGCTCACCGGGCCGGGCACCGTGTCGACGGACCTGTCAGTGCAGCGCAATTTCCGCCTGCCGTTGGGCGAAGGCAGCCGTCTTGAATTCCGCGCCGAGGCATTCAACCTCTTCAACACCCCGCAATTCGGCAACCCCAACGCCGCGTTGGGCAACCCTGCATTCGGCACCATCGGTGGCACCGCCCGGTCGAACCGGCAAATGCAACTCGGCCTACGCCTTCTGTTCTAGTCAACAGGCGGGAATTTGTTGATATTCTCGCTTCTTGCCTGCTTTTTTGCCAATCCTATCCGACCGCGTCGCGGCAATGCAGCCCACGGCGGTGAATGCGATCCTCGCGGAAGTGCGAGCGCTCCAAGCACAGGGGCACCAACTGGTGTCCCTGATGCGCGGCGAGCCTGACTTCCCTACCCCACCCCACATCGTGGAAGCCGCCGCGCGTTCCGCCGCAGTTGGGCGTACGGGCTATCCAGACAATCGCGGCGAGAAGATTCTGCGAGAAGCAGTCGCCCAAAAGCTGCAACGCGACAACGGCCTCAGGTACAACCCGGAAACCGAGATTCTGGTGACGACCGGGGCAACTTTCGGCATCTATGCTGCGTTGATGGCCCTGATCAACGAAGGCGACGAGGTGCTGTTGCCCGATCCGGTCTACGATGCCTACCAGTCGCCGATCCGCTTGGCGGGAGGGCGTGTACGCCCGGTCCCCTCCAGCATCATCAACGGACGTTTCGTCCTGACGGCCGAGGCACTTGAATCGTCCTGGTCTCCGGCAGTGAAGATGCTCGTGCTGAATACTCCCTGGAATCCGGTGGGAACCGTGGCGACGGAAGCCGAGTTGCTCGCAATTGCGGACTTCTGCGAACGGCGCAACGTGCTCCTGCTGACGGATGAGATTTATGAAGCGATCACCTACGCCGGCCATCGCCATCTGTCGCCGCTTGCAGTAAACGAGGCGTTAAGGGATCGAGCGGTACTTGTGAATAGCCTCTCAAAAACTTATTCGATGACCGGCTGGCGAATCGGTTATTGCGCTGGTCCCGCAGACGTAATTCAAGCAATGTATTTGATACTGGCCCAAAGTAGCCGCGGCCCGGCCACCTTCATTCAGGACGCGGCGGCGTTGGCCCTGACCGGGCCGCAGGTCTGCGTCAGCGAGATGGTGGCTGAGTACTCACGACGGCGGGCACTGGTGCTCGATCGCCTACCGGAGGCGATGGCGCCGGACGGTGGATTCTTCTCCATGCTCGACCTGCGGCATTGGTCACTGCCGTCGAACGAGGTCCGGCGAAAGCTCATGCAGGAACACGGCGTAGTCACGGTCCATGGTTCTGCCTACGGCCCAGGCGGCGAAGGCACACTGCGGGTTTCCTTCGCCAGTGGTGGTAAGAACCTGGAAACTGGCCTCGAACGCCTCTCCGCCGGACTGCGCCAGATAAGAGAGGCTCACGCTTGACCCTCGTGCAACTTGAAAGCGGTGTGCCTGTACCGCAAGCAAAGGCGCATCTTGTTGATCGCAACTTACTCCGTGACGAGTTACTCAAAGTCATCGAGGGCGATGTACGTTTCGATGAGATTTCTCGAGCCCTCTACTCGACAGATGCGAGCGTGTATAAGATCCCGCCCATCGGTCTGGTGATTCCGAAGGACAGGAAGGATGTTGTCCGGTGCATCGAAATCTGCCAGCGTCTCAAGTGTCCAATCACCTTACGAGGCGGCGGCACCGCGCAAGCGGGACAGTCGATCGGCGAAGGTCTGCAGATTGACATTTCCAAGCACTACAACCAGATCCTCGAAGTCAACCTTGAAGAACGTTGGGTTCGCGTGGAACCAGGGATTGTGCTCGATGAGCTGAATGCCAAGCTCGCCCCCCAGGGATTCCGCTTCGCTCCGGACATCTCGACCGCGAGCCGCGCAACCATTGGCGGCATGATCGCGAATAACTCGAGCGGAGCCCGCAGCGTGCTCTACGGAATTACTCTGCACCATGTCCTCGAACTGACGGTAGCCCTTGCTGACGGCACGATTGTGCATTTCGGCGAACGCAGCCGCGAGTCGATTCCAACCGGCGATTCACTGGAAGCATCCGCCTACCGCACCGTGCTGCAGTTAGCAGAAACGCATGCCGCCGAGATTGACCGCCGCTATCCCAAGATTCTACGCCGTGTTGGTGGCTACAACTTAGACGAGTTTGTCGATCCCACCACGCCCGTAAACCTGGCAAAGATAATCGTCGGCTCGGAAGGCACGCTGGGCGTAATCCTTGAAGCCAAGCTCAAGCTGGTGCCACTGCCCAAGGCCAAGGCCCTCATGGTGATCGAGTTCGCGACGTTGCTGGAAGCCCTCTCCGCCACACCGGCGATCCTGAAGCACCAACCGGCGGCGATCGAAGTGATGGACAAGGCCATTCTCGACAATACTCGCCAGAACGCTGCACTCGAAAAGATTCGGGCGTCGGTCATTCAAGGCGATCCCGGATCCACGCTGTGCGTCGAGTTCTACGGCGATCGCAAGGAGGACCTGCCGCCAAGACTAAACGCACTTGAAGCTGACTTACGATCTTTGAATTTCGGCTACCGGTATCACGTCGAGACGGAGCCAGCCGCTCAGGCGCGCGTCTGGAGCCTCAGGGAAGCGGCGCTGGGGCTATCGATGGCGGTAAAGGAAGATGCCAAATCGATCTCCTTCGTCGAGGATACGGCGGTGGCACCGGAGAGACTGAGCGAATTCATCGGCCGCTTTCTCGACCTACTCCACGGCCATGGCACGACGGCCGGCATTTACGCCCATGCCTCAGTCGGGTGTCTGCATGTGCGGCCGGTCGTGAACATGAAGACCGACGAGGGCGTGCGTAAGTTTCAGGCGATCGCCCAGGACGTCGCAGATCTGGTGCTGGAATTCGGCGGATCGCTCTCGGCTGAACACGGAGACGGTCTGGTGCGCAGTCCATTTATGCGCCAGATGTTCGGACCGACTCTCTACGAAGCCTTTCGCGAAGTTAAACGTACCTTTGACCCTCAGGGCATTCTCAATCCAGGGAAGATCGTCGACGCGCCTCCCTTGACTTCGAACCTACGCTTCGGGTCGAACTACCGGGCGAAGAACCCAGCAACATGGTTCGATTATTCCGATTACGGCGGCTTAGCCGAAGCCGTGGAAATGTGCAGCGGCGTCGGGGCCTGCCGCAAAACGCTCGCCGGTAACATGTGCCCAAGTTATATGGTGACGCGGGAGGAGGCGGACTCCACCCGGGGACGCGCCAACGCGTTGCGCATGGCCATGGCAGGTGACTTAGGCCAGACCGGCATGACAGACGATGGCCTCTACAAGGTACTGGAGTTGTGCCTGGAGTGCCGGGCCTGTAAGTCAGAGTGCCCGGTTGGAGTGGACATGGCTCGCTACAAGAGCGAGTTTCTCGCCGGTTATTGGAAAGAGCACGGCGTCCCATTGAAGACTCGCCTTCTTGGCCATTCCAATCGTCTGGCTCGGCTCGGCAGCCTGATGCCGTCGCTGGCCAACGCGACGATGGGCCTGATGCGCGGATTGGCTGGAGTGCATCCGGAACGCCAGTTACCGAGATTGAGTTCACAAACGCTGTCCAACTGGTTTCGCAGCCAGCCGGCAGCGAGGCAAGTTGACGTTGTGCTGTTTAATGACACGTGGACCAACTATTACCAGCCGGAGATCGGCGTGGCGGCGACGAAGGTCCTGCGTGCATCGGGTCAACAGGTGGCGTTAGCGCCGAATGTCTGCTGCGGAAGACCCCTCATTTCGCAGGGTCTACTCAAGGAAGCGCGCGACCTGGCAGAACAGAATACCCAGCACTTACTCGCCGCAGCACAATCCGGGCAGAAGATCCTGTTCTGCGAGCCGAGTTGTCTATCGGCCGTTCAGGAGGATGCGCCGGCACTGCTCCGGGGCGAGTTACGACGGAAGGCGGAGCAAGTGGCATCCGCATGTGCCCTTTTCGAGGATCATCTCGAACGAGAACTTTCCGCGGGACGCGCATCGCTCAAATTACGCGAGGGTCCGGCGGAGATTCTGCTGCATGGACATTGCCACCAGAAGGCGATGGGCCTGCTGGAGAGTGCCAAGTCGCTGCTGGGACGGATTCCTGGATCGAAGATCCATGACCCCGATGCGGGTTGCTGCGGGATGGCCGGGTCGTTTGGATACGCACAGGAGAAATACGAAGTCTCCCGCCGGATAGCGGAGCGGAAGTTAGTGCCAGCGGTTCAGCGGCGAAAGCCTGGAACGCCCGTCGTTGCCGCTGGATTTTCCTGCCGCCATCAGGTGCAGGACTTCGCCGGCGAAACCGCCGTCCATCCCGCGGTTTTGCTTGAAGGTCTGCTCCAGGATCCCTCATGAGCCTGGCTTGGATCTCGCTTTTGGCGCTGCTGCTCGTCATTGTGGTGAGTTGCTTCTCGAAACTCAATGTCGGCGTACTGGCTTTGGTGGCCGCCTGGGTAATTGGCGTCTATCTCGGGGGAATGAAGCTCGACACAGTCTTGTCGGGCTTTCCTGTTCCCTTGTTTCTGACGCTGGCCGGTATGACCTTATTGTTTTCCCAGGCGCAGAATAACCAAACGCTCGATAAGATCGCGCAACGTGCCGTGCTGCTTTGCCGGGGGAACTCAGGATTGATCCCGGTGCTCTTCTTTTTCTCCGCCGCGGCGCTGGCCTCCATCGGGCCCGGTAACATTGCCACCGCCGCGCTACTGGCCCCCATCGCCATGTCCGTAGCCGGCCGCGCGGGAATTCCATTTTTTCTGATGGCTATTATGGTCGGCAATGGAGCCAATGCCGGCTCACTCTCGCCATTCGCGCCGACAGGCATTATTGTCGGTGGCCTGATGACCAAGGCCGGACTGGGCGGTCACGAGATACAGACGTACCTATACAACTTACTGGCCCACGTCATCGTCGCCTTCGGAGGATATCTCCTCTTTGGGGGCCGCAAATTATTCCGGAATCGGTATCACGGAGAGGCCGCAGACTTAGATGGTTTCGACTGGCGCAATTGGTTGACGACTATCGTTATCCTGGTGCTGCTCCTGACTGTGACCCTATTCAGGGTTCCCGTGGGGATGGGAGCATTTGCGGCGGTGATCGTGTTGGCAGTGGCGAGGGCGGCCGACACCTCCGAAGCCATGAAGAAGATGCCCTGGGAAGTCATCGTCATGGTCAGCGGCGTCACCGTTCTGACGGCTCTCCTCGAAAAGACGCAAGGCATGGAACTCTTCACCGATCTGCTGGCACGCGTTTCCACACCGCAGACGGTAACCGGCTTTATCGCCTTTCTTACCGGCCTGATTTCCGTCTACAGCAGCACCTCGAGTGTGGTGCTGCCGGCGTTCCTGCCCACGGTCACCGGACTCGCCGAACGCCTGGGCGGCGTGGACGCCATGGCGATTGCGTCATCGATGAACATCGGCGCGCACCTGGTGGACGTCAGCCCTCTCTCCACCATCGGGGCGCTCTGCCTGGCCGGCGTTCCCGCCGGAGCCGAAGCGCGAACTCTGTTCAACAAGCTGATGGCTTGGGGACTGTCGATGACCGTCGTGGGAGCCGCGGGCTGCTGGCTCGCCTTCGGCTAGAAGGTTACTGGGCAGCCGCCGCCTCCAGTTGGCGCCGCAAGGGCGAGGCGGGAGGCGCATTGGTGAGGGACAGGGCCTCGCGAGCGATCGGGCGGGCTTGAGCGGGGTCCAGCAGACACAGCGCTTCGGCCGCCAGCCGGTTGCCTCGCCACGCGGCGGAAGCGATGCCGCCAGCCACATCATCTGCTTCCCTCACCAGAGCCTGCACGGGTGCGCAGTGGCCGGCCCGTTGATAGGCCAGGGCGGCGTCCACCAGCACCATCCAACGCTGTTGGCCCACTTCCGCGGAGTGCGAGCGGAGGCGCTTCAGGCTCTCGTCGATGATCGGCCGGGCGCGAACCGGATCACCCGCCTCCGCAAGCCGCGAAGCCCAGGTCAGGCGATTGCGGAGGAACTCGAACTCGCTGGTAACGCCCTCTGAAAGCGTTGTCGCTTCGCCCATCTGTTCCGCCGCTTTCGACAGGTGGCCCTCCGCATACTCCACACTGGCCAGCACGCGATGCAGCAAGCTGCGCACGGCGCGATGCTCAGGATGAAGCACGGCGAGTTTCAGCCCGGCACCGGCCACCGCGCGAGCCTTAGGATAGTCCCGTGCAGCGGCGAGCGCAAAAGCGTATCCGCCATGGAGATTGGCCTGATGGTAAGCGTTCACCTCCGATCCTCGACTCTCTCCAATCACGGCGAAGGCTGAGGCCAGGTCTCTCAATTGGCCCTGCGGATCATTTTGGCAGTTTGCGCGGATCTGTCCGCGAAGTTGATAGAAGGCCGCCCGTTCAGTGGGGCCCAAAATGCTACGAGTGCGTTCAAAGGCCTGGCTGCTAGCGGCCGCCGCGGCGATGGCGCCCCGGCAATCGCCGCTGGACATCCGGATGAGTGCCAGTAGGCTCGCTGCGGGAACCATCGGGGCAGGATTTCCGCTCATTTCCGCCCAGCGAAAGGCCAGTTCGGCGGCCTGACGGGCTTCGGCCGGATGGTTTGCATCGTAGAGATAGTTGGCGAGAGATGCCTGAATCGAAGCCTTTTCATCCAGGGCAAGTGAGCCCTCATTTGAGAGACTGACGCTGGCACGGGCAATGGCCTCGACGAACTTAAGGTCCTGTGTACCCGCGACATTGGGATTCAGCGTGTTCAGGAGGAACCTCACGAAGCGGCTGTCCACCTCGCTCTTGGCCACCGCGGCGTCGGCGCGACGGGCCTGCAACCACGCATAGCCGCCGGCGGAAGCAAGCGTCAAACCCACGGCCAAACTCGCCGCAGCGGCTCGGGGATGCCGCCGCAAAAATTTGCCAGCACGGTAAAGCGCAGTCTGCGGCCGGGCCGAAACCGGTTGGCCAGCGAAGGCTCGCCGTAGGTCGGCAGCGAAATCCGCGAGTGAGGCATAGCGTTGCTTGGGGTCATGCTCCAGAGACTTGGCCACGATCGCGGCCAAGTCCCCCCGCAGCAGCCGATGCAGTTTGGCGGAGGTCGTGCCGCGAAACGCAGCCTGCGCTTCGGTGGCGTTGCTTTCGAGCGGCTCCAGTTGAGCGCCGCCGCTGGCCCGTAGCGCGACACCGGCGAGCGAAGTCCGGTCACCGAAGGCGCGCCGGCCGCAAAGCAATTCGTAGGCCACCAGGCCCAGGCAGTAGACATCGCAGCGCGGCGTGACCGGTTCGCCCCGCAACTGCTCCGGGCTGGCATAGCTCGGGGTGAGTTGCATGGTGATGGTGGGGCTCGCGTCCAGCAGTTTCGCGGTACCGAAGTCGAGCACCTTCAGTTCCCCACCATCGGAGACCAAGAGGTTGGCGGGCTTCAAATCCAGGTGCACCACCAGATTCTCGTGTGCGGCTTGCACGGCTTCAGCGGCCGAAATCAGCAGCCTGACGCGCGCCGGCACGTCCAGTTTCTCTTCGTCGCAGTACCGGTCGAGAGGCCGGCCATCGAAGCGTTCCATCACCAGAAACGGCCGACCCGCGGCATCCACGCTGGCGTCCAGAACGCGGATCAGGTGGGGATGGTTCAGCCGTTTCAGGATCGAGTTTTCCCGTTCGAAACGGGCCAGGGTCTCACCCTGATTCAGATGCTGGTGCAGGTGCTTGATGGCGACCGGAGCCCCTTGACTGTCAACCCCGGCGTAGACCCGGCCAGTCCCGCCCGCACCGATGATGCCACTGACCAAGTAGCCCCCGATCGTCGTCGGAAGCGCCTCGATCGGCGATGCTTCGACTTGCCGGGCTGCTTCCGCCGCCTCGGCGCGAGCGGCCAACGCCAGGCGAAAAGCCTCGAAACGAAGTTCCTCGGAAGGTTCCAAAGCTTCAAGCACTGCCACGGAGTAGTCTCCGCTCTGCTCGAGCTGGATGCACAACTCCTGAATCCGAGCCCAGCGCTGTTGGGGTGTCATGACCTTCTACAGCTTAAGGCGAAATCTTCCGCAAATTCACGTCACCCTGACGTGATTCTCCACGGCATCACGCCCTGTAAAGCG
>JALHNI010000196.1 GCA_022843605.1 Bryobacter sp. | reverse complement strand
CAAGAGGCACCTCGGTTGATTATTGAACGAGTTTCGTCCGCTCGCCCAAGGCGCGGGCTCGCTCAAGAAGAGATTTCTCGAGGTTAGCGTTGCCCGTGATGGCCAGGTAGGCGTTGGGCGGTGAGGCGACTCCATTCAGGAAGATCTGGATGGGAAGATTGCCGGCCGGGAGACCGGCGGGGACGCGCAGGTTCACCTGATAGATGAGCAGGCCGGGGCTGGCGCCGACGTAGAGGATGTCGGCGGGGGCGAGGTCCACGGTGCCGATGCGTACGCGGACAGAACTGGTGACGTTGGCGATGCCCGTTGAGGTGCCGCCAGGCTTGATCGGAGGGTCAGTGGTGCCGAAGCCGTTCGCGTAGATGGTGAGGATGTCGCCGGACTGGGCCGGGACGAAGCCCGGCAGCGTCGCTGGACCGATGAGCGCGCCACTGACGGCGTTGACGGCGGCGACAGGATTGCGTCCATCGAGGTTCAACTGGGAATAGAGGAACTCGGGTGCGGCGTTGGCGACCGCGACGGTTTCGGGCTCCGAAGTGACGGCGTCTGGCTGGTCACACCGGCGGATGACGCGGACCGCGGCGGTAGCGCCGGAGACCGAGGGCACGACGACGTTCAACTGGGTGCCGAAGGCGTCGAGCATGCCGGCGCGCACGCCGCCGATCTCAACACAGAGGCCGAGGTGCCGGGTGGGCAGTACTCCGCCGGAGCTTTCCGTTTCGAAGTTGACGCGGCGGCCGGCAACTCCGGCCTCCAGAAAGTTTTGCCCGAAGATGCTGACGATGCCGCGAGCGGTGACCGTGGTGACGGCGGGAACACTGGCGCCGACGCCGATGATGCCACCGCGGGAGATGAGGGGCCGCAGCGGATTCGGGGGCGGCTGGGTGGCGGTGGTGGCGGTGAGCGAGAACACGACGGGGGCGAGCGATCCGGAACTTGCCGTGATTTGCACCGGGCCGGCGTTGGCGCCGAGCGTCACGGTGATGGAGGCCACGCCGTCGCTACCGGTGGTGACCGAAGCGGCGCTGAGGGTGGCGGCACCGGTGGTGACGGCGAAGGCGATGGGCACCCCGGCAATGGGCTGATTGGTACCGCTCAACGCGGTGACGGTGAGGGCCTGCGGCAGCAGTTGACCGGTGTTGGCGGTTTGATTGTTGCCGGACCGGATTTCAAGTTTCGTGACGACGTTGGGTGGTGGCGCAGTGGCCGCGGTCAGGCGGCGCAGCCGGTGGTTGAGCGCGTCGGCGATGACGAGGGTGCCATCGGAGGCCAAGGCGATGCCGGCAGGCGTGTCGAGCCGGGCCTGGAGTGCGGGGCCGCCGTCGCCGCTGTAGCCATAGAGCCGCTGGCCGGCGACGGTGTCAATGCGATTGCCACTGATGCTGATGCGGCGGATCCGGTTGAGTTCCTCGGAAAGGAAGATGATGCCTTGGGCATCAATGGCGATGCGGCTGGGAAACGAGAGGGTGGAGTTGGTGGCCGGCCCATCGGTGGCATTTAACTCAGCTTCGCCATTGCCGGCGACGGTGGAGATATTGCCCGATGTGTCAATGCGGCGGAGGCGGAGATTGCCGGAATCGACGAAGTACAGGTCGCCGTTGGGAGCGAGGGCGATGCCGCGTGGACTGCGAACGAAGGCGTTGATGGCTGGTCCGCCGTCGCCGGAGAAGCCGGCGCGGAAGTTGGGGCTGCCGGCGATGGGTACAGGCACGGCATTGGGGTTGGCCAGATCGATGCGCAGAATCTGATGGTAGAAGGAGTCAGTAAAGTAGAGGCGGCGCTGGTTGGCCTGCAGGACCAAATCCTGGACGAGGAATGGATCGTTGCCGCTGATGGTGCGGACGAAACCGGCGGGGTCTATACGGCGAACGCGGAAATTGCCGCGGTCGGCGATGTAGAGGGTGCCGTCGGTGTCGATGGCGATGGCACTGGGATTGTTGAGGCGCGAAGTAATGGCCGGGATGTTCTCCGCGCCAAGACCCGCTTCGCCACCGACTCCGGCGACAGTGGTGACGACGCCATCGCGGCCGATGCGGCGGACGCAATGATTGCCGGTATCGGCGACGTAGAGGTTCCCGGCAGCGTCGTAGGCGACGTTCTCGGGGGAGGTGAACAGGGCCGCGGTGGCCTGGACGGCTTCGCCGCCAAAGCGATTGCGGCCGGCGACGGTATCAAGGCTGCCAGCGCTAATGACGAAGCGGCGCAGGCGATGGTTGGAGCCATCGGCGACCAGGAGAGAGGTGCCGTTAGCATCGAGCGCGGTCGCGGTGGGCCCGTCCAACTGGGCAATCGTCGCGAGGCCGCCGTCGCCAGAAAAAGCGCCGGTGCCGCGGTTGTTGGTGCTGCCCGTGCCGACGACCGTGGAGATGATACCGGCGGGGGTGATTCGGCGAACCCGGTGGAAGAGTTGGTCAGCGAGGTAGAGGGTGCCGTCCGCGGCGACGGTGACATGGTAGCCATCGACGGACGAATTCAGGGCCGGGCCATTGTCGCCTGAGAAGCGGATGCTGCCATTGCCGGCGACCGTCTCCAGGGTGTTATCGGGCTTCACGCGGCGGATCCGGGAGTTCCCCCAGTCGGCAATGTAGATGGAGCGATCGGGGCCGATGGCGACACCATAGGGAAGGGCAAGTTGGCCGGCGATGGCGGTGGCGCCATCGCCACTGAACCCCGCTACGCCGGAGCCGACGATAGTCGAGATCGCGCCGGTGGTGAGGTCAACGCGACGGATGCGGTGATTGTTCGTATCGGTAATCAGGAGGCCGACCGCCGGCTCAAAGGCGATGCCGCGTGGGCCATTGAGGCGGGCTCGCTTGGCGGAGCCGCCGTCGCCGGCAAAGCCTGACTCGCCGGTGCCGGCGACGATGGAGATGGTTCCGTTCGCCAGATTCACGGAGTAAACGTTGTGCGCGGCCGAGTCGGAAAAGTAGAGGATGTTCCGCGTCGCGTCCAGGGCGATCCCAATGGGATCGAAGAGGAGGGCTGATGTTGCAGGTTGGCCGTCGACGATGGCGCCGATCTCACCGCCGCCGGCGACGGTGGTGATGGTTTGATCCCGGCCAATCCGCCGAATGCGGTAGTTTTTTCGATCGCAGAAATAGATGATGCCCTGCGGGTCAATCACCAGATCCGCGGGACGATTCAGCCTGGCGCTGCGCGCGGGAGCATTGTCACCGGAAGGATTCGTTCCAGCGACGGTGGAGATGGTGTAACTGGGCGGCGCCTGCGCCAATGCCGCCGAAACCAAGACGAAACTACCAAGAATAAGATTGCGAATGGTCATTCCTGACCTGAATATACACCACAATGTTTGTTAATCAAGTCGTTTCCCTGCGGGCCCGACGCGCCTTCGGAAGATGAATTCATCCGGATCTCTGATTGTTCTCTTCAGTTAAGCGGAGTGATTTCGGGGAATGGCGCTAGTACTTACACGAAAGTACTGTGAATCACCCCTTGGCTTCGCGGAGGATCGGCTCGTACATCGAATCGATTTGATAGCTACGGACGCCGAGCCGAAGTAATCTGGCGATATCTTCCACTGGGCCTTGCCATTCGTCGCGTTTGGCCATGGTGTAGCGAAAGGTATTGATGGCCGCCACCGGTTCCACCCGCCATTGGCGGCACTGGTCAACGGTTGGTTGGTCAAAGTCGCTGCCGAGCTCGAAAAGGAAGTACCGCTTCGGCAAATCTTCTCCCCGGTTCGCCGCAGCGGTAAGCGCTTTGCGGTTCGCTGATTCGAGGGCGCCTCCCGCCGCGAAGTACTTGCGCCAGCGGTCGCCGCCGAGTAGATACGCGCCCTGGAGGAGGTTGGCGCGTTGCATGCTTGCTGCGAGGTTCTGATAGAAGAGATCGGGCATCGTGGACGTCTTGATATCGAGCATGAGCCGGATCTTGCCTTGAACCATCCGGCATGCTTCCTGGAAGTGAATCGGATGGGAGCCACCGGGGTTGGCGCGGAGTTGCTTTACTTCGTTCCAAGTCATGTCCTCGATCCGGCGGTTGACTCCGTAGAAGCGCTGGAAGGTGGGGTCATGTTGGAGGACGGGCTCACCGTCCTTAGTCGCGCGGATGTCGACTTCGATCATCCAATAACCTCGGTCAATGGCGGCTTGGATCGAGACCGGACTATTCTCCGGATGAGCTTGGTCCACAATGCCGCCGCGGTGCGCAATCAAGCGCAGTGGTGGCGGGGCGGCCAAGGCGGCTGGTGTGAGGAGTAAGATGTCGCGTCGGGTCATTCCAGGGTTCATCGTAACCTTGGAATCTTTAACGCCGATGAACTTTGATGCAGGCGGGCGTAATTTGTTGAAGGCTGGGCAGCCCACACATCGCCATATCGCGAGCGAGCTCAGTCTGCAGCATCTCGATCGCTTGTTGGACGCCGCGGTCGCCGTAACTTGCCAGTCCCCAGAGTACGGGCCGGGCGACAAGGACGGCGCGAGCGCCGAGGGCGAGGGCCTTTAAGATGTCGCTGCCACGACGGAAGCTGCCGTCAATCAGAATCGGGACTTTGCCGCCGATCTCGGCGGCAATGGCGGGAAGGAGATCGAGCGAGTTGGCCATCGGCGGAGAAGCTTCGCGGTAACTGGAGACGATGATGCCGTTGACGCCGTGCTGGAGGGCGGACTTGGCGTCCTCAGGCGTCATGATGCCCTTCAGCAGGATTGGCGCGTCGATGGCTTTGCGCAGACGGTCGACGGCCGCCCAGTTGTACGGGGCGCTTAGGCAGATCGCTTTGACGCCGAGTTGAAGGGCCTGCTTGGCCCGGTCAGGATCGGCGGTGGCATCAAGTTGGAGCCAGAGCGGAGCGTTGGTGAGCGGGGCGACTTGATCGAGCGGAGAACTGGAGCGGGAGGTAACGATGAAGCCGGCCTTGGCTGCGCTGGCACCGCGGGCGGTGGCGAGCTCGCCTGCGGGATGGAAACGCTGCTGTTGCGCGATCGGGCCGATGAGAATTGGGGCGAAATGGCGTTGGCCGAAGAGATCGAGCGAGAGGTCCAACTCGCGGGTACTGACCATCATGCGCGGGCGAAAGGTGATGCGCTCAAAGGCGCGGCGGTCACCGCCGGCGACAAGGGCGTAGAGGTCCGGGGCGAGTTTCTGGCGGGCGGCAGATTCGAGCTCCAGAGTATTGACGAACTCTTCGATGGGGGTGCTCATGAGAAGTCAGTCCGGACGAGCGAGCGGTTGACGGAGGCGAGGGTCGGGCGGCCGGTGGCGGCCATGGCCTGAACCAACTCGGCTTGCAGAATTTCGAGGACGCGTTGGACGCCGAGTGGGCCATAGGCGGCGAGGCCCCAGCGGGGAACACGGCCGACACACACGGCCGTTGCGCCGAGCGCCAGGGCTTTCAAGATGTCCGAGCCGCGGCGAATTCCGCTGTCGAAGAGCACGGGAACTCGTCCGGCCACGGCGTCGGCGATCTCGGGCAACACTTCGAGGGTAGAGGGGCCGTAGTCGATGGATCGACCCCCGTGGTTGGAGACATAGACGCCGTCCAGGCCATGTTCGAGACAGAGTTTGGCATCTTCGGCGGTGAGGATGCCTTTGGCCAGCATGGGCACTTTCACCATTTCGCGAATCTGATCAAAGTATTTCCAGGTGTACCAGAGGCGGCGGTCGCGAATCCGGTAGGGATTGGATGGGGCCAACGGGGCGCGGGCCGGAGCACGGCGAGTGCTGACCGGGGTGAGGTGACGGTCATGCAGTTCGCGTTCGTACTCTGAGGCTTGCTGGTCGATGGTGACGACGATGGCACGGCAGCCGGAGGCCTGCGCTTTGTCGAGAATCTCGCGAGTGGCGTTGAGGTCCTCGCGGGGATAGAGCTGGAACCAAAGGGGACCAGTGGCAGCGGCCGCAATCTGGTCAATCGGCTGGCTGGCGTTGTTGCTGACGAGCAGCGGCGTGTTGGCCGCGGCGGTGGCGCCTTGATGCGTGGCGGATTCGCCGCCGGGATGCAGCATCAGGTGTCCAGCGGTGGGCGAGATGAGGAGGGGAGCACTCAGCTGCGTTTTGAAAAGCTCCAGCCCGGTTTGGGGCGGAGTGGGGCTGCTGACGGCGCCGGGGATGAGTTGGACCCAATCGAAGGCTTCGCGATTGCGGCGCAGCGTGAATTCCCCGTCGGTGCCGTAGGCGGTGTAATTGTAGGCTTGGCGTGGGAGCTTGGCGTGGGCGACAGCTTCAAAGTCGAGCGCGGAGATGAGTTCGTCGAGTTTGGGGACGCGATCGTGGCCACGCTGCGGATCGATCTGTCCGCGCAGGAGTGGCGAAGCGGCGACGAAGGCGGCAAAGGCTTTTGCGGCGGCGCGGCGGGTGAGGTCTTGGGTGGTGTGGCGCACAGGTAACTAGCTGCTCCGGGCCAGTATATAACTGTCGATGGCCGGTGCGAGCCGCGTAGCCGGGACGCGTTTCGTGATCCAATTTGAAGCAGAGTGAATATGATGAATCGACGATCGGCAATCCTGAGTGCGTTGGGCGGGACGCTGGCGGCGGCCCAAACCGGCCGGCCTCCGGTGCGAAAGGTGGCCGGGGCCAAGCCGCGCAATATCATCTTTATCCTGACGGACGACCATCGCTACGACGCGATGGGTTTTCTGAAAGGCCAGCCATTCCTGCAGACGCCGGTGTTGGATCGTATGGCGCGCGAGGGCGTGCACGTGAAGAACGCCTTTGTCACCACGGCGCTGTGTTCGCCCAGCCGGGCGTCTATTCTGACCGGAAAGTACGCTCACCGGCACAAGATTGTCGACAACAATACGCCCATTCCGGATGGCACCACCTTTTTCCCCCAGCATCTGCGGGAGGCGGGCTATGCGACCGCCTTTATCGGCAAATGGCACATGGGGGCTGGGAGTGACGCGCCGCAGCCGGGGTTTGACCGGTGGGTGAGCTTTCTGGGGCAAGGCACTTATTGGCCTTCGAAAAACGGACTGAACGTGGATGGCAAGAAAGTGCCGCAGAAGGGCTACATCACCGACGAGCTGACCGACTACGCCCTCGACTTTATCAACCAGCAAAAGAAGGATCAGCCTTACTTTTTGTATCTGTCACACAAGGCCGTGCACTCGGAGTTTATGCCGGCGGAGCGTCACAAAGGGCGTTTCGACAAAGAGAAGTTCGTTGCGCCGCCCACCATGGATGCGACCGGCGACATGGCGAAGAATCGGCCGATGTGGGTGCAGAATCAGCGCAATAGTTGGCATGGCGTGGAGTTTCCGTATCACTCGGACTTGAATATTGAGGAGTACTACAAGCGCTACGCGGAGACGCTGATGGCGGTGGACGAAAGCGTGGGACGCCTGCTGGAGACGCTGAAGAAACGCGGCGAGTTGGATTCGACGCTAGTGATCTACATGGGCGACAACGGCTTTGCGTTTGGTGAGCACGGGCTCATCGATAAACGGACGGCCTACGAAGAAAGCATGCGGGTGCCAATGTTGGCTCGCTGCCCGGAGCTATTTAAAGGCGGCGGCGTGGTGAACGAGGTGGTGGCGAACCTGGACATCATGCCGACGTGCCTGGCGGCGGCGGGCCTGGAGGCTCCGGCCGGCATGGACGGGCAGAACTTTCTGCCTTTGGCGCAGGGCAAGAAAGTCGCCTGGCGCGATAGTCTGCTGTACGAATACTACTGGGAGCGTAACTTCCCGCAGACGCCGACGATGCATGCGCTGCGCGGCGAGCGCTATAAGTACATTCGCTATCACGGCATCTGGGACTTGAACGAGTTATACGACCTGAAGGAAGATCCGCGCGAGACGAACAACCTGATTAACCGGCCGGAGTTGGCGCCGGTGGTGAAGGAGATGAACGCGAAGCTTTTCGAGATTCTGCGGAATACGGATGGCCTGTCGATGCCGCTGTATCCGGACAAGGGCGGTGTTTCTGAGCAGCGGCATCCGGGCCGGTCAAAAAGCGCACCCTTCCCGGAAGAGTTTCTAGGGAAGCCGAAGAAGTAGCCGCTTAGTTAGTCGGGAAGTCGCCGGGAATCAACTCGGCGGCTTTAAGTTCGCGCCACACCGGAGCGGGCACCTCTGCTTCGCGAATCAGCTTGATGGTTTCCACTAACCGGCTCGGCGTCATGGTGGACGTAACGATCTGCGTCATGACGTCAGGGAAGTGGACCACGAGTTGTCCGGCGACGGCGGCGGCCAGATGGAGCAACGGCGTGGATCCGCAGATCCTGAAGTAGCGAGACATCAGCGCGCGTTCTTCGGCGGTGGCGACTTCGTAGTTATAGAGGAAGTCCGGGGCCGTGACTGGATCCTGAGTGAGCGTGAAGGCTTGGCCGTAGTTGATGCCCATCAGTGTGACTTCAAACTTGGGGCCCTGTTGGGCGGCCTTGATGATGCCCATGAGGGGGCCGAGGATGCTGGGGCAGAAGGTGAGGCCGGCGTAGTCGAGCACGCCCGGCTCTTCCTTAATGAAGCGATGGATAAAGGCCGGTTCTTTGATGCCGAGCCCGATGCGCTGAACGAAGCCGCCATTCTTGGCGGTCTGCAGAAAGCGGACGGCTGGGCGGACATCGGTTTCCCAGGTGAGGCCGACTTGCTTTTCCATATCGGGCGAATCGTGCAGGGCTACGCCGTAGAGGGTGCCGCCGCCGAACTCGATGCGTTCGCGGCAGATTTGTTGTTCGACGCCGGCGGCCGAGGGGTCCCAGCGATCGGTGAGGCCGTGGTAGCGGGCGGGAATGCCCTGCAGGAGCGCATCCGGTTGGTGCTCCACGGCGCCGTCGATGGCGAGGCCGAGGTAGCGCAGGCATTTCGTCTGGAAGCGGATGGCTTGAGGTTCGACGTTGAGAATCTCCAGTGCGCGCCCGAGTTGCAGGGTGGCGCGGTAGAGCACGGCGGAATCGAAGGTGTTGATGCCGAGGTCCAGCGCGGTTTTCACCATGGGCACGACGTGCTTCGTAACGTCAACCGCGCCACCGCCCGGTGCGGGGCCAAACCCGAAGCGATGGCAGCCAAAAGCGAAGCGATGAGCGGGAATGTCTCGAGGAGCAGGCATGAACTCTCAATAGTATCAGTCAGATGCGGGAGGGCGGGATTCGGCGGGTGGCTTGGTGACTAGCTTGGCCAGTTCGGCGATCCAGAGGACGCTGCTGGCGACAGCCGTGCAGAGTCCCCAGTCGTTGAGGCTGAGGGGGACGGTTTGGAAGGCGGTTCTTAGAAACGGGACGGAGAGCACCAGGAGGTGCGAGACGAGGGAAAAGCAAACCGCGGCCCACAACCAGTGATTCCGGAAGATACCGCGAAAGGCGCTTTGAACGTCAGACCGGGCATTGAAGGCGTTGAAGAGCTGGAACAGCACCAGGGTGGTGAAGGCCATGGTGCGTCCATAGCGCAGCGTGCCCGTGCCTTCAATCCAGCCGCCAGGCAGGGCGGCGTCGAAGACGATGAGCGTGCCGGCGGCCATCACGATACCGACCAGGACCACGCCGATGCGCATGCGGCGATTGATGACGTCTTCGCCCCGGGGGCGAGGCGGATTGCGCATCAGGTCAGGGTCAGCCGGATCGATGCCGAGGGCGAGCGCGGGCGCGCCATCGGTCACCAGGTTGATCCAAAGAATTTGAGTGGCCAGCAAGGGCAGCACGAAGAGGCCATCGCCGCTGAGGCCCAAGGGACCCGCGAAGACGACCGCAAGGAACACGGTTAATACTTCGCCAACGTTGGACGACAGCAAATAGCGCAGAAATTTACGAATGTTGTCGAAGACCGCGCGGCCTTCCTCCACGGCGGCGACAATGGTGGCGAAGTTGTCGTCGGTGAGCACCAGGTCGGCGGCCTGTTTTGAGACGTCAGTACCGGTGATGCCCATCGCCACACCGATGTCGGCGGATTGCAGGGCTGGCGCGTCATTCACGCCATCTCCGGTCATGGCGACGATCTCGCCATTCCCCTGCAAGGCTTTCACAATGCGCAGTTTGTGGTGTGGGCTGACGCGGGCGAAGACTGAGGCGTTGCGCGCGGTGGTTGCCAGGTCCGTGTCGGACATATGCTCGAGCTGTTCGCCGTTCAGCGCGCCACCGTCGGTGGGAATGCCCACTTCGCGCGCGATAGCCAACGCCGTGCCTGGATGGTCGCCGGTGATGAGGACCGGGCGAATGCCGGCGCCCTTTGCCCGCTCGACGGCGGCTTGGGCCTCCGGGCGCGGTGGATCGATCATGCCAATGACACCCAGGAAAATGAGGTCCTGCTCGAAGCCGTCGCTGCTGGCGGGCGGTCGCTCGCCGGACGGCAAGGTGCGATAGGCGGCCCCCAGGGTGCGCAAAG
>JALHNI010000195.1 GCA_022843605.1 Bryobacter sp. | reverse complement strand
AATGTTGACCGCCTCGAGGAGCGGGTCCTCGCGGACGTCGTGGTCGGCGATGATGGCGTGGCCCGTGCCGTGCGCCTGGTGCCCGTAAACCAGTAATTTCGTTTAAGGAGTAAAGAATGATGATGAAGAAGCTATGGTTCATGGCGGCGCCCTTCGCGCTGCTCTCCGCTCAGGAGGTGATTCATGATGTGCTGGTTCAGGCCCGCCCGGCGACGAACTCCGCACCGGCCCAGCAGGTGAAAGTGGAGACCTTGCAGCGCGGCACGGTGCACTTTATGGCGTCAGATTTGGGCGCGGCAGCGGCCGTGAAGAACTCTCCCTATTCGGCCGAAGCGGTGACCGAAACAGTGCAAACTCTCGCCGACGGCAACAAGATCACGCGAAAGAACACGGTGGTGCAGTATCGCGATGGCGAGGGCCGCATGCGCCGCGAGTTCGAACTGCAGGCGATCGGCAGACTCGGGGATGTCGAAGCCGGGGCGAACAAGTCGATCTCGATTGACGATCCGGTGGCGAAGGTGCATTATTCGTTGGATCTGAACCGTAAGACTGCTTTCAAGATGGCCGGTGGCGAAGGGACAATCAGCATGGCGATGCCTGCAGGTGCGGCCGGCGGTCCAACAAGAGCGGCCTTTTCCGGAAACGCTGTTTCGGCCGATGTTATGGTCACCCGGACCTTTGATCGCTCTCCGATGCCCGCTTTCGCGGAAGGGGCAGTTCCCGCAATCGCCATCGGCCCCGCGGCATCCTGGACGACAGCGGACAAGGGCACAAATGCGTTGAAGGAAGAGGACTTGGGTTCGCGCCACGTCGAGGGAGTGGAAGCCAAGGGCACACGTACCGTGGTGACCATCCCCGCAGGCGAAGTGGGCAACGAACGGGCGCTGGAGATCGTTTCGGAGCGCTGGTATTCAGACCAACTGAAGACCTTCGTCCTTACCCGGCACGCGGACCCGCGCTTTGGTGAGACCACGCATCGTTTGACCAACGTTCGGCTTGGCGAACCTCCGGCGACGCTTTTCGAAGTGCCGGCCGATTTCACCGTTCAAGAGCCCCAGATGCGCTCTCCCATGATGATGCGCAAGCGGACGGCTCAGGAGTAGGGGCCGTACGAAGAGTGCGGCTTCCGCTATCCTAGGCTGGAGCCGCACGCATGCCCTTTCTGGTTGAAGTCGCAATAGAGTTGGTGAATCACTTTCCGCCCGGGGAAGAAGAAAAAAGCCGGGAATTGACCCTGGGCCTGCTGCAGCAGACGCCCAATCCGCTTTCCCGCCAGCAGTTCGCGCCCGGCCACCTCACCTGCACGGGTATCGTGCTCCACCCGGATCTTGAGAGTTTTCTGCTCATCCACCATCGGCGGCTGGACCGTTGGCTGGCTCCTGGCGGCCACGTGGAGCCCGATGACGACTCGCCCCGCGCCGCGGCCGCGCGCGAAGTTCTCGAGGAGACCGAAGTTGGCGTGTTAACCGGCGAGACCTTCCTGACGGGCCTCGACGTACACGGAATTCCAGCCAAGGGCGATGAACCGTACCATTTGCATCACGACCTCAAGTTTGCGTTTGTGGCAAGCGGGCGCGAAGTGGCCGTGACGGCTGAGACGCGCGGTGTGGCGTGGTGCGCTTTTGGAGATGTGGCCCAGTACACTATCCCGGCTTCGATTTTGCGCGCGGCGAATCGGGCCAAGACGCACTTCGGGCGGTCAACGTGAACGCGGCGCTTCTTTGCCTTGCGCTCATGCTGGAGCCGCGCGTTGAACTCGGCGAGGCCCGGCTGGTGGCGGCTGGCCCCGCCGCGGAGAAGCGTTGGGGGCGATGGCAGTTTCCGTCCCTTGAGCAGGGGCCGGGTGGCAAGCTGCTGCTCTTTGTCCATGTGGAGGCGGATTCGGCGGCCTCTTACGGAATGGCGCGCAAGGTCTATGTATCGAGCGACCGCGGCCGTACCTGGGAAGAGGATCCGCAGGCTGCGGCGGGCGCCTACGGTTTGCGCTTGCGCAACGGGGAATGGCTCCGCACCGATACGGTCGCCGCGACTCCGGCATCCTCCATTCCGCTGCCGGCGAAGGTGGCTGAACGCATCAGCTACCGGACACCCTTTCAGCTTTACCGCATGCGTGAATTGCCGGTTTCCCTCCGGCAGATCTTCTTTCAACGTTTCCGGCAGGGTGCCTGGAAGGCGGAGCACCAGACCCTCGATGATCCGCACGCTTTGCGTTACGTCACTGGCGGCTTGATGCCGCAAATTTGGTGGGGTGACATGAAGCTGATGCGGGATGGCACGCTGACCGCACTGACCTATCCGTACTATCACGATCAGCAGGAGACGCCCTACACGTCTGTTGCCTCCTACGAGTCTCGCGATGCGGGCAAGAGTTGGGCGAAGGTGGGGCACATTCTCTACGCGGAGGCTGACCGGCGGCGCGATGGCTTCACCGAGCCGGCCCTCGAGCGACTCAAGGACGGGAGCCTCTTCGCGGTTTTGCGGACGACAGACGGCAACGGTGTGGGGCCGATGTATCGTAGCTGGTCGCGCGATTTGGGGCGCACCTGGTCGGCTCCCGAAGCTTTCACCGATACCGGCGTTCTGCCCCGGCTGTTGCAACTCGACAATGGCGTGCTGGTGCTGAGTTCGGGCCGCCCCGGTGTCGATCTTCGCTTTAGCCGCGACGGCGGCAGGACCTGGACGGCACCCGAACATCTGATTCCGGTGCCGGACCCGCAAAAGACTCAGGCGGATTCCTGCGGCTATACCTCGCTTGTGCCCCTGGGCCGTGATCGCTTCCTGATTGCCTATTCGTGGTTCACGCCGCCTACCGGGCAGAAGTCGATTTACGTGCGCGAAGTGCGCGTCCGCTAGGGCTTGGCGTAGAACTCCCGTTGATGCTCGGCCGCGTAGGCCTGCATCCTTTTGGCAATCTCCGGATTCTGCTCCAATACGTTGGTCGACTCGAGCGGATCCTTTTCCATATCGAACAAGCTCAGCCCAGTCTCCGTCTGGCGGTAGATACCCGCCGCGCCGTCGTTGCCCGCAGTGACGAGTTGCCGGTATGCGTGGGGGAGGTGCAGTTTCCAGCGTCCATCGCCGCTGATGACGCCCTCGAAGACGCTGCCGGTGGAAAAGGCGTAGTAGGGATGCGGGTTGGTGGCGCCGCGGGTGCCGGTGATGAGCGGCCAGACGTCCTTGCCGTCGATGGGATGCTTGGGGAGCTTGGCGCCGGCGAGGCCGGCGATTGTCGGCAACAGGTCAATGGTGCAGAAGGTCTTTTTCGAGACTGAGCCCGCTTTGATCTTACCCGGGTAGCGCATGAGACAGGCGCTGCGGGTTCCGCCGTCGAAGCCGGTGCCTTTCGATTCCCGGAAGGGAGTGCTGCCGGAATGGTTGCCGTAGGAGGTCCAGGGGCCATTGTCGGAGGTCATGATGACGAGCGTGTTGTCGGCGACGCCGGCTTTGTCGAGGGCGCCGAGGATCTGGCCAACCGACCAATCGAGTTCCGAGATCACATCCCCGTAGACGCCATGCTTCGACTTTCCGGCGAACTCGGGACTGCGGTAGAGCGGCACATGCGGCATCGAATGCGGAACGTAGAGCAGGAACGGATTCTGCCGGTTGCGGCCAATAAAGTCGACGGCATGTTCGGTGTACCAGCGCGTGAGGTATTGCTGGTCGTCTTTGTTCACGCGCTCGATCTTGATCTGGCCGTTTTCCCAGAATTGGAGGGGCTGAGGATAGTTCTCGGGGCGTTCCGGGTGAAACTCCCACATGTCGTTCGAATACATCAGCCCGCAGGATTCATTGAAGCCGCGGGCCGGCGGGCGGGTATCCGGCTGATCGCCGATGTGCCATTTGCCGAAGACGGCGGTCTGGTAGCCGGCGGTCTGCAGCACCTGGCCGATGGTTTGAAAGCTGGGGTCGACGCCGCGGGCGCGGGGTCCGTGGGCACCGAACATCTTGGTGCGGCCAGGATAGCAGCCGGTGAGCAGTGCTGACCGAGAGGCGGAGCAGATCGCTTGTGGGACGTAGAAGTTCTGGAAGGCGCAGCCTTGTTTGGCTAGCCGTTCGACGTTCGGAGTGGGGTAGGGCGGTTGGCCGAAGGGCCGGAAGTCGGCATAGCCGGAGTCGTCGAGGAAGATGATGACGACGTTTGGCTTTTTGGTGGCGGCGGCGAGCCGCGGCGCGGTGAGGGCTGTGGATTGGAGAAACGTTCGGCGGTCCAGCATGAGCGCGAGTATATCGCGTGGGCGTGGCGGTATCGAGAAGGTCTTCTCAATCCACCCTTAAGTGTATGTGGATCTAAAGGTTAGAACTGACTCCGAGTCAGATGTTTGGTTTCTGGGAATGGCCCTCGCCTTGCATTTTCGAGTGCTCCCCGGTGACACCCAAGCCCACCACTGCTCATCGGTCGCCACGGAAAGCCTTTGACAACTGGCGCGCGAATGCTGCACTCATCCGGCGCCGAGCGAAGGCCGGGAAGCGTTGCGTCGGATCCGCGAGTGAGGCCACCTCGGCCGAGCGGTCGATTAGCCGAACCCAATGGTGGCGGTCCTGACTCCTGCACTTGGAATATGATACGTGCCTATCAATATATATCTAAATGCCTGTCTATCTAAAGGTTAGGAGTTACTCCGAGTCAGACTGCGGGGTGCTTAAGCTTTACACGATCCGGCCAAACTGCCATGATGACGTTCTCCCCGTCAGAGTGAAGAAAGGATCCGATGCGGCGCATTTTTCTACTGACCCTGATGATGGTGGCCTCCGCTCCGGGCCAGACCCAGAAGCTCTACGACGTCAGCGAAGCCGGGATTGTCGACATGCGTCGGGCGATGCAGGAAGGGCGGGTCACCTCTCGTCAGCTGGTGACCGCCTACCTTGCGCGAATCGGCCTCTACGAGGACCGGCTGCACTGCATTATCACCGTCAATCCGCGCGTGCTCGCCGAGGCCGACGAGCGCGACCGGGAGCGGGCGCAAGGCCGGGTCCGGGGACCGCTCCACGGCGTTCCGATTGCCCTGAAGGACAACATTCTCACCCATGACATCGTAACGACCGGTGGAGCACTTGTCTTCGATGGCTACCTTCCGCCCTATGACGCGACACTGGTAAAAAACCTGCGCGATGCCGGGGCTGTCATCATCGCGAAGACGGGAATGACGGAACTCGCCAACTGGGTGGCTGGCGGACCCACGCCGATGCCCGCCAATTACAACGCCGTTCGCGGCTTCGGCTTCAATCCCTATGATCCACGTCGCGATCCGCGCGAAGGCAACAACGACGGGCGCCCGGTGTTGAACACCGGCGGCTCCAGTTCTGGGGTGGGAACGGCGGTGAGCTTCTGGGCTGCCAATGTGGGATCAGAGACTTCAGGCTCGATTCTGAGCCCGTCCAATCAGACTATGCTTGCTGGGATCAAGCCCACCGTCGGCCGGATCAGCCGTTACGGCGTGATTCCGATCACGGCCGATCAGGATACTGCCGGGCCGATGGCGAGAACGGTCACCGACGCGGCCATCCTGCTTGGTGCGCTCGAAAGTGCGGCTCCCGATCCGAACGACGAAGCCACCAGGAAATGTTCAGTGCCGCCGGGGCGCGACTATACGCCCTTTCTCAGGACCGAAGGCTTGAAGGGGATGCGGATTGGCATTCCCCGCGCCTACTTTTACGATGCTCTGCCGTCTGGTGGCGAAACGGGAGAGCGCAGACGACGCGCCGCGGGCGGGGGGCTTTCGCCGGAGCAGAAGCGCTTGATGACAGAGGCGATCGAGGTCCTGAAGCAGCAGGGAGCCGTTGTCGTGGATCCCGTCGAAATCCCCAGCCTGCCCGAGTTTCTCAACTGGAATATGTGCGCGGGGATGAACAACGGGCGTGGCAAGGATGCCAATTGCTCTGTGGTACTGAAATACGGGATGAAACGTGATTTCAACGCCTGGTTGGCGAGTCTCGGCGCGTCGGCGCCAGTGAAGACGTTGACGGCGTTACGGGAATGGAACATCAACCACACGAACGGCGGGTCGATCCGGTTTGGGCAGTCGCTGCTGGATATCTCCGATGAGATGAACCTACAGTCGGACAAGGCTCGCTATGAGGCCGATCGTGCCAAGGATATCGACTTGGCAGGTAACCAGGGCATCGACGCCGCGATGAAGACCCACCGTTTGGATGCGCTGCTGTTTCCCGGAGCCAGCGGCGCAGGCATCGCGGCGCGGCCCGGCTATCCGACGGTGATCGTGCCGTTTGGGTTTGTTCCGAATGCTCAGGGTGGTGCGTTCCCTTCAGGTTTCGTAGCGAAACCTTCGCCCTACGGGGTTAGCTTTACGGGGATGGCCTGCAGCGAACCCACGTTGCTCAAGGCGGCTTATGCGTTTGAGCAGGCGACGAAACGGCGAGTGAAGCCCGCCGGCTTTTATTGATAAATACTTCTCAATTTACCTGTAAGCCGATGTCGATCTATGGGTTAGAATTTACTCCGAGTCAGGCCAAAGCTACTAGAAGAGGAGGCTGACTCCTCGCCAGCAGAGATTGCCGCCGACGATCACCAGGGTGACATTGAGCGTGGCACGCAGGGGGCGGGCGGGCAGCTTGCTGCCGAGCGACGCGCCGATCAAGGCGCCGACCACACCCGCCGGAGCCAGCAGCATCAGCACCTGACCGTTATAAGTGCCCGTCGACAGGTGAAAAAGCCCGCCAGCGGCGGAAAGAATCAGGCCAAAGAGTAAATCCGTGCCGATCACCACCGCTGGCGTGACCTTCGCGCAGCTCTGCAGCAAAAGGCTCCCGAGCGCACCCGCTCCCGCGGACGAGAAACCGACTTCGATGCCAATCGGAAACGCTAGACCTGCTAGGTAGCCGGGGCGATGCACCCCGACGGGCGGGGTTCGGAACAGCTTCACCAAGCTTACCGACGCCAGAGAAACAATCGTCAGGCCCACGACGGCCAGAATCACCGGAGTTAGCCGTTCAGTGTTCATCTTTGCTAGCAAGTAAGCTCCTGCTAGAACGCCTGGCAGTCCACCCAGCAACAGGCGCTTCAAGACGTTGAGATCGATCTGCCCACGGAACCAGTACACTGGCGTAGCGAAGATCTTGGTGGCCGTGACGAACAGCAGGGCCGTCCCGACGGCCTCCGCGGCAGGCATGCCCAGTGCAATGATCAGCGCCGGTACGGTCAGCGTACCGCCCCCCACGCCAGTGAGGCCGACGGCCAAGCCGATCAGGATTCCAATGAGGGCCGTCACCATGGGAGCTTACTTCTCAGTCGCCGTATGAATACCGCACTCAAGTTTGTTGGCGCCGGCCCAGCGTCCGGAACGCAGGTTGCCGGGGTCAAGCGGCTTCTGCGTGCAGGGAGCGCAACCAATGCTGGTGTAGCCTTCCGCATAGAGCGAAAGCTCAGGCAGTTCGTTGATCGTCGCGTACGATTGAACGTCTTTCCAGGTCCACTCCGCCAGCGGCGAAATCTTGTGAATGGAGCGTCCGGACGGCAGCTTGTGCTGTTCCACCAATTGCAAGTTTGCGCGCGTGGGCGACTGCTCGCGCCGAAGACCGGTGATCCAGGCGTTGTAGTTGTCCAGGCCGGCCATGAGACCCTTCACCTTGCGCCAGTTGCAGCAGGCAGCGGGGTCGGTCTTGTAGAGTTCCACCGGCGCTTCGGCCGGGGGCACGATGTTCACAAGGTTCAGCTTCCAATCGCTGGCCACCTGATCGCGATAAGCCAACGTCTCGGGAAAGTGGTAGCCGGTTTCGAGAAACAGCACCGGCACATCGGGGTCGGCCTGTTTGATGAGGTGCAGGAGTACGACGTCTTCCACCTGAAAGCTGCACGTGTAGCAGTAGTGGCCCTTGTGGTCGCGCACCGTTTGCTCAACCAGCGACTGAGCCGTAGATAGTATGTCAGCCATCTTAGATTCCTTCTCCTTGATCCTGTACATCCTGTGGCGCGATTACACCACGCGTTTCGAGTTCGTGCAAGGCTTGGTCGACATCGTGCAAGGCGACCGTTGCGTGTACATGCCCTTCGAGCTTCGCGCTCGAGATGACAATATAGCCGGCTTCGAGCAACTCCGGCACCTCGCGGTCGAGGCGAAGCACATGCACGCCCCGTTCAAAGAGGCGGCGTTCCAACTGGACGGCGGCGGCGTGATTGTCGTGGTGGATCCAGGCCGGACGATGACCGTGCGCCGTGATGCGTTCCGCCAAAGTCACTGGGCCGGAGCGGAACTGCTCGCGCGCGCCACCCGTGCGCCGGGCGGAAGTGATCTCTTCGATCATGCCGGCGGCGAGCGTCAGATTGGTGAGCGGGTCCAGCAGAATGAAGGCGCCGGTATGCCGGTTGCTTTGGTAAAGATCGCCGTGCAGCGGCTGTGCGGTCTCAATCCGAACGCGGGCGATATCGTTGATGTTCAGCGTCTCGGCGGGCAAGGATGCGTAGTTCGCCACGTCGACCCGGTGGTCGACACCGACGACGCGTGCCTGCACCTGATGCGGTCCGTGGCGGAGCAGATAGGTATGGCCCAGCTCAAGCGGCTCGGCAGCCATCCACACGGTCATCGCGGCAAACTCGCGCGTGACGGAACTCTCGTCGCCCGTATGGACGATCAGGTTGCCACGGCTCACGTCGACTTCGTCGGCCAAAACCAAGGTGACCGACATCGGCGCGATCGCCTCTTCCAGGTCTCCGTCGAAGGTGACAATGCGCTCGATCTTCGTGGTGCGCGCACTCGGCAGAATCGTTACCTGATCGCCCACCCGCACGCGACCCGTCGCGATCTGTCCCGCAAAGCCGCGGAAATCGAGATGCGGGCGGATCACCAGTTGCACAGGAAAGCGGAAGGCTTCGCCGGCGGCGGGCGCAATCTCGACGTTCTCCAGGAACTCGAGCAGCGTGGGGCCGCTGTACCAGGGCGTGCGTTCGCTGCGCGCGACGACGTTGTCGCCATCCAGCGCGCTGAGCGGAATGAAGTTGAGCGCCGCGCCACGCAAGTGCGGCGACAGCGAGCGAAACTCGCGCTCGATCGTCTCGTACACCGACTGCGAGAAATCCACGAGGTCCATCTTGTTGATCGCGATCGCCAGATGTCGAATGCCCAGCAACGCCGAAATAAAGGCATGGCGACGAGACTGTTCCAACACGCCTTTGCGGGCGTCAATCAGAATGACGGCGACATCCGCGGTGGAGGCGCCGGTGGCCATGTTGCGGGTGTATTGTTCGTGGCCCGGCGTGTCCGCGACAATGAATTTGCGGCGCGGCGTAGAGAAATAACGGTAGGCGACATCGATCGTGATGCCTTGTTCGCGCTCAGCCGTGAGGCCGTCCGTCAATAGCGAAAAGTCGAGTTCCCGGCCGGAGCGGTTCACTTTGCTCGCGCGCACGGCTTCGATCTGGTCATCGAAGGCGCCTTTGGTTTCCACCAGCAAACGACCGATCAGAGTGCTCTTGCCATCGTCGACACTACCGGCGGTGGAGAAGCGCAACAGGGTGCGTTCGCTGGCACCCTGCGTGAAGTGAGTGAGCGGTAGGGGTTGGGTCGCGGTGGCCATCTTAGAAGTACCCCTCGCGTTTCTTGAGTTCCATGGATCCGTCCTGGTCGTGATCGATCACGCGATTCTCGCGCTCCGAGCGGCGGAAAACGAAAAGCTCCTCAATGATTTTGGATACCGTGTCCGCGTCCGAGCGAATCGCGCCCGAACAGGGTGTACAACCCAGCGAACGCATGCGGCACTTGATCATCTTCGGCTCCTCGCCGGGCAGCAGGCGGACGTTCGATTCCATCGGGATCAGCGTTCCGCCGCGCTCCAGCACCGGCCGTTCCTTGGCAAAATATAGCGGCACGAGCGGGATGTTCTCGAGCTCAATGTAGGCCCAGATGTCGAACTCGGTCCAGTTCGAAAGCGGAAAGACACGGATGGATTCGCCTTTGTCCACGCGGCCGTTGTAGATGTTCCAGAGTTCCGGCCGCTGATTCTTGGGGTCCCAGTGGCCATTGCGGTCACGGAAGGAGAATACGCGTTCTTTGGCACGGGACTTTTCCTCGTCACGACGGGCTCCACCGAGCGCCGCGTCGAAGCCGTAATGCTTCAGTCCGTCCACCACGGCTTTGGTTCGCAACAGCCCGCAACACTTCGATGTGCCCAGCGAGTAGGGGTTCGCGCCGTCGGCGATGGCGGCGTCGTTGGTGTAGACCAGTAACTGCGCGCCGATCTCCTTGGTGAACGAGTCACGAAACTCGATCATCTCAGGGTACTCGTAGGTGGTATCGATGTGCAGCAGGGGAAACGGCACCAGGGCGGGGAAGAAGGCCTTGCGAGCCAGATGCAGCAGGACAGACGAGTCCTTGCCGATGGAGTAGAGCAGCACGGGCTTGGCAAACTGCGCGGCGGTCTCGCGCAGGATGTGTATGGCCTCGGCTTCGATAGAACGGAGGTGCGAAAGCGACATCGAGGCCTTCAGGATACCACTACATCACAATGCCGATCAAGTCACTAGGGTATGGACGAAGCAGCGAACGCTTTCGTCGCCGAATTTCAGATTTCGTGGTGGAATATGCGCTGAATCCACGGCGCAATCAGGCGGCGGCCATCTGAGGGGAACCGGTGTTTGCCCGGAATTAGTTGAAACTCGACGTCGGAAGCGTAGGAACGAAGCTTGGCCTCAAAGTCGGTTGCGGT
>JALHNI010000194.1 GCA_022843605.1 Bryobacter sp. | reverse complement strand
GGTCATGTACAGAGACTGGCCATCCGGTGCGAAAACCACCTGCCCGCCAGCCTGCCCGCCCTTGCCCTTGGGCATCTGGCGCCACAACACCTCGAAGTTCTCCAGTCTCGGCCGCCCTACGGTCATCAGCTTCGCGCGAGCCAACGCCTGGCCGCCACCGTAGTCACCCGGCTCAATATAGGTCAAATAGATGCTTTGGTCGCTGGAGAAGTTGGGCGACACAAAAACACCCAACATGCCGTTTTGGCCCTGCCAAAAGACGGCAGGAGTATTGCTCAAAGGCGCAATCTTTTCCCCCTGCGGGGAAACCAGCCATACGGGCCCGATCTTTTCAGTCACCAACATGCGGCCATCAGGCAGAAAGGCAATTCGCCACGGCAGCCCAAACGTGGCCACCGTCGTCATTTTAAAGGGCAGCGTCGTTTCGGGGCTCTGTGCGCCCACATTGACTTGGGCCCAAGCTGCGGCCGACACCAATGTCGACAGCAACAGCAGTTTCGTCAACTTCATAGAATCTCTCCTTGCACCAACTCTTGCTCTCCCATTCTGGCACTGGAATCAGAACGGCGGTACTGGTGCCTAAGGTCCGCCACCCGAACTCGCCCAACAAACGAGCTTTGCTGGAAGGCGCGCAGACGGAAGCCCGTCCTACTGCAGGGTGAGCGAGACGGTTCCGGCCGGTCCTTCGTAGATCAGTTCCAGCGACCGAATGTTCGCGACCTTTCCGCGATAGGGAAAAAAGACGAGCCCGGCCTGGGGTAAAGCCCGATCGCCCTGAGCCAGCGCCGCATTCCTGACAGCAAGTTGCCAACCGCGCAACACGTCGATCGGAACCTTGGGCGGAAGCGGAGGCGGGCTGCCCGCTTGTCCCCCGCCTCCTCCGCTCACCGACCCCTTCGACTTCGATTCACCGGGAACGGCATCCGGCGAAACCCATTCCAGATCCTTCACATTCTTCGCCACCAGTCCCCAAGGCTGGCTGGGCAAAAGATCCTTCTTCCCGTTCACTCTCAGCGAAAAATCGGCGGCGCCAATCGTCAGGCGCGCATCCGCCGGACCGAACAGCCCCACTTCCACCGCCACGTAGTCCTCCGAATTCAACGGCTGCTGCACGCTCGGAATCCCATGGCCGGTGAACTCGGCACCAATGGTGACGTTGCCCACCTTGCCCTGCGTTTGATAGTCGGCCGCGGTGGCCCGAGCCGGCAAGCCCTGCTGCGCCTTGGATGGGTCGAGAGTTTGGGCGCCAAGAGATTGCGCCATCGTGCAAGTCGAAACCACCAAAGCGATCGCGGCACTGCGTCGTGAAAAGATTCGCATCGCTTCAACTTATCAAACGCAGCGTCCCATCCACACCTCACCCGCACCCGACTGCTTCGGACCGGGCCCGATTTCACCTTCCGGTCTCTGTCCGACACGCAACACAAATAACTCCAGGGGCGTTCAACGGTTACGATGCCGGGGCGGAAATCGGGGACGTTGCGCCGGGTATTCCCGGGTTTTTCTTGGGTTCCGTTGAGGCGTAAGTCGCTTAGATTCAAGCAAATGCTCAGGTTCGTTTTCGGAAAACAGTTTTCTCAGGTTGGGCTGCGGATGGGGTGGTCCGGGTAGGCGAGGGAAGCGGGAGCGGGATTGCTCCAGCCGCAATAGTCGTTGAGGCCGGCGTGGACGGCGGCGATGACCGCATGATGCGCCTCGGGGAAGGATTTGAGCACGCTTTGAATTGCGTGGTTGATGATGGGCCAGAGTTCTTCCTCTTTGGGCGCGTAGGTGGGATCGGCTGGCACGAGGATGACTTGATGGTCTCCCGGTTGCTGTTGTGCCTGCCTCTCCTGGGCCAGGGCCGCTTCGTGAGCTTTCTCCTGGGTTGCCGGTTCGGCCGCGGGGAGCAGGGTCCAGTGAAGGCCGGAGTCGAAGCTGGCGTCGAGGAATGAGTCGTAGTCGATGTCGCGGTAGGTGTACACGGAATCCTCCGAGGATGAGCGTAACATCGGCTTCCTGGTATTTGGGAGGGGCTTGGCGAGTAAGGCGTGTGGAATGTGACAGTTAGCAGCTTTCAATTTGATGGGAATGCTCTTATCGCTTTCGAGCGGGCTGGCCGGAGGCCCGCTCCACAAAGGATAGTGGGTGGTGCCGGAGACTCGGGCGAGCACTGAGCCGGCTCATTCGTTCCCGACCCGATTCCGTCGACGCGGGCAGTTATCTTCCCGCGCATGAGCAGCCATCCCAAAATCCCTCCAGCTCCCACGTCATAAGCCATGCAAAAGGCGGGCCAGTAATCGGGCACACCGGAATTTGTCACCAAGCCGGCGTGGAATACATCGAGCACGCCATGGCCAACGAGCGCCGCGGCGACCAACCAGAGATTCCGCTTGAACCCTACGACGGCAACGACCACGAACGCAGCCATCACACCCAATTCGACCAGCAGGGCGTGCGTTGTTCCCCCCATCACCGCAAACAGAACATAGTAGTGGGCAACGACGATCACCACCGTTGAGTAGAATGCGCGATCGCGATCCAATCCTACGAACCTCGCAAACACCGACACAACGACCGAGAGCAAACTTCCGATTCCGTATCCCATCCACGCCCTTTCCTCTTCACGATCACGATGACGGCGCGTATCGGCCCCCGTCCGGCTGCTGGACCAGGCCAAGGGCACAATACGCGGCACGATTGTTGTTGCTCACGAGCGCTTGCAGGCGCACGAAGGACCGCACTTGCCGGCATCGCCGCACGCGCAGCCGGTCTTCGCGGGTTCCGCTTTGGGGCTCTGACACCCACATTGGCAAGCTGCGCCGGGGCAGGATTTGCAGGAACATTGGGTTGAGTTAGACATGGTTTGTTCTCCTTTCGATCTCGTTGACTCTCTGTCAACGGAATGAGTTTCTCATCAAGGCTCGCTCCGGGTATTGAACGAATCAGCTATTGGCGCTGGATGAATCGGCGTTTTTTTCGGCGAGGCGGGGTTCCCGGGGAGCAGCTTACACGGAGACACTGAACGGCGAAGCGATTTCGGCAAGAGAACCACGCATGAGGACCGATGGAGCCATGCCCACCATTTGATAGAACGTACGTGTGAGATGTGCCGCATCGGCGAAGTCGGCTGCCTGGGCGGCGTCCGCAATCGTACGCTCGGAACCAACGGCGAGCATGGCGCGGGTTAACTTCCGCCAGAGCATGTACCGGCTAAATGGAAGTCCCACCTGTTCTTTGAACAGATGCGCGAAACGGCTGGGGGAGAGAAAAGCCATCTCCGCCGCGGTATCCAATGAGACGCGCAGGTCGTCGGATGCCTGAATGCGATTCAGCACTTTGGTTACTCGCGGGTCCAGCCGGCGCATCGGGGGCGGACCCGGACTCAAGTCATGCACGCAGTGGCGGATGAGCGCCCCGACTTTCATACTTGCAAAAGGATGTTCCGCAAACGTTCGAAGTTTGGAAACGGATGCGGTAAGGCGGGCATCAGGCACGATCGTGATGTCCTGCGTGAGGAGAGTTTGCAGCCACACCCCTTCCCTCGACTCGGGATCGACAAAAAGCATCGCCCCAAGAGCCCCGTTGCAATCAAAGGAATGAACCGCATCCGGTCGAACAACAAGTCCGCGGCCATGGCGCCAGTCTTCTTGAGGCCTGCGGATTGCGCAGGGTTCGTCGAGTGAGATGACAATCTGGATCGCGTGGTGCGAGTGGGCCGGAACGACGCCCTTGGCGCGGCCGATCAGCAGGAAGCCGCCATCCCACAGGTACCAGCGCGGCACGCTTAGCCACCGATACGATGCGTCCGTCTGCTGGTTCACAGGGGTTCCGGCTTCTACTGTAGCTGTTTGTTCAAGAGGATTAGCGGAAGCTTTCAATCTTTGCAGGGGACTTCGATTCGTGGCCGCAAGCAAGCAACCAGAAAGAAGGCGGAAATCATGAGTAGGACGATGGCGTCGCCCGGATTTGCCCTGGCACCCCGCGGATTACTCCGTGCGCATTGCCCGGGCCATGGGGGTCAACGAATCGGAGATGGAAACGCTGCGCATCGGGGCCATGCTGCACGACATCGGCAAGATCGGCGTTCCCGATCACATCCTCCACAAGCACGAGAAGCCCACCGACGCGGAGTTTGCCATCATCCAGCAACACCCAATCACGGGCAAGCGAATCCTCGAGCGCATTGGCCGCTTTGAACAGTACTGGCCCATCGTCGAATTGCACCATGAAAGTCACGACGGCAGCGGCTATCCGCACGGCTTGAAGGGCGATCAGATTCCCCTGGCCGCGAGAATTGTCCACGTCGCCGACGCCTATGACGCGATGACCAGCGACCGCCCCTACCGCCAAAGGACGCCCGAGGAAAAGGTGCGGCGGATTCTGAGCGAATGCGCGGGGACGCAGTTTGACCCCGTCGTCACCGAAGTGTTTTTGAATATCCGGATTGACGTGCTAACGGCGATCTCGGTGGATTTGGAGAAGTTGAGCCATGCGATTACAGTGTTTCAGGATTCTGCGAATTTGCCTCCCGCTCCTGGGCCTGGCGAGCGCGGCGAAGCCTCAGGAAGCCACCTCGGGTCTCCACTTGCCGGTGCAGATCTCGGTCAACGCCCTATTCAGTGACCGTTTCGATACCCGCCTGCCGGTTTCGCTCGCCCGGCTAAGCAACTCCCAGCGCAACAGCATCGATGGGGCCGCCGCGGGCGTGCGCTTGCTGGCCTGCCCCACTTTGAGTTCAACGAGCGCTGGTTTGCCCACGGCACCTTTCAGCTCAATACCCAACCCTTCTTTCCGTACGAGGCGTATCACGTCGAACGGCCCTTAGCCCGCGGACGCCTCATTCAGGGTTACCTCGGCTATACCCGTTCGGCAAAAAAAACAGACGGTCACCTTCAAGGCCGGGCAGATGATTTCCGCCTTTGGCGACTTCTCCCGCCGCTATTCGGACACGGCTAATCCCCTGATTGACATGCCGCAGCCCTATGGCAGCTACCTGTTGTTGCGGCCGGACGAATTGCCCTGCACCAATTACGATTTGCAGCACCAGCAATCCGTGCATCCGAATATCTCGGCGTATCATTGCGCACCCTGGGAGAGTTACTCTTACGGGATTCTGCCGGTCAGTCCCTATGGTGTGTTTGGGGCGGAAGTCGATTGGAACGTCGGCAAATGGGACGCCCGCTTCCAGTTGGCCAATTCGAGCCCTTCGAATTGGCAGACTATTCTATCGATGGACCAATCCCCGCAATGGGCGGCCGGTTTGGGCTTTAGCGGCATCCCCGGCTTGCGCGTGGCGGCGAGCTTTTTCCGTGGAGAATGGCTTTCCGGCAAAGCGCGGAAAGAGGCTTCGTCTTGCCCGCGCGGGGAAAAGGTATGCCGTTGCCGCCACAGTTCCGGCCAGGGCGTGGATCTGCAATGTTCCCGAGGGCGCTTTTCCTGGAGTGGCGAATGGATGCGGCTCGAATACCGTTATCCCGGGTTCTCGCGTCCACCGCAAAGTCACTTTGACCCCTCGCCTCTACCTGGCCTCCCGGATTGGTGGCCAATGGCGTGGCCGGGTAACGGCGGATCGCGGCGGCCACGCCCACGCCCCGGCCGACCCGGCGTTGGACCCGAGCCTCCCGCGCTTTCAGCCAAACAAGAACGCCTTTGAGGTCGCGGTGGGCTTCCGGCCCTCGCGGCAATTCTTGTTCAAGGTCGGGCAACAATGGGTCCGCCGCACCGAACATTTTGGGCCCAAAGACCACGTCTTCGTCCTCCAGTTGGTGACAAGCTTACCTGATGTCTGGAAGGGCTTTTCGAAAAACTAAGCGCCCCTTTACTCCACCCTCCGCCGCACCGCCTCGCCTTCCACCGGAAACCCCGCATCCGCGCTCCAAACAACGCCAGCCCCAGCGCGAACACCAGATCGTCATGCTGCTGCGCCTTGGATGGGTCGAGAGTTTAGGCGCCAAGAGCTTGCGCCATCGTGCAAGTCGAAACCACCAAAGCGATCGCGGCACTGCGTCGTGAAAAGATTCGCATCGCTTCAACTTATCAAACGCAGCGTCCCGTCCACACCTCACCGGCACCCGGATGCTTCGGACCGGGCCCGGTTTCACCTCCCAGGCTCTGTCCGACACACGAATAACTCCAATTGTTTCTTGCGCTTGCAGCCGACCTATCGTCCCCGTCCGCCGCACCGTTAAATCTCCGCCTTGGGTCTGGCGCACTGCCTGCGCCGTCTGCGGCATGATGACTACATGGTGACTCGTCGCGACCTTCTTTTCCAAATCGCCGCAGCTTCCGCCACCCCTAGGCGGATCGCCCTCACCATGGACGACTTCCACTGGCGCTTTCTGGGATCCACTGAGACTGAGGTACTCGCCAAGAATCGTTCCTTGCTGAAACTGCTGGAGCACGAAAATCTTCAGGCAGCAGCCTTCTTCATCGGCGGCAACATCGAAGCCCCCATCGGGCGCAAAGTGCTTGATGCCTGGGGAGCGTCCGGCCACATCGTAGCGAATCACACCTGGTCGCATCGTAACTACAATGCAGCGTCGACGACTTTTGAGTTTTTCTCGGCGGATACGGCCCGGACACATGCCGTGCTCGAGAAATCCCGCGGTTTCACGCCGCTCCTGCGTTTCCCGGCCCTCAAAGAAGGCGATACCAAGGAGAAGCGCGATGCAATGCGGGCCTGGATGAAGTCAGCGGGCTATCGCAATGGTCACGTGGCGATCGACACGTCAGATTGGCTCTATGCGGCCGAATTCGCCAAGCGCTTAGCGGCCAATCCCCGTTACGACAGCGCGCCATTTCGTGACGCCTATCTGTCGCATTTACGCCGGATGGGCGAAGTCTACGGCGGACTGGCCCGCGAGCTCGCCTTTGGCAATGCGCCTCTCACCTTGCTGGTTCATTACAACGAGTTGAACGTGCGGCATCTGGCGGATGTCCTGCAATCATTCCGATCGGCAGGTTGGCAATGGGTTGGGGCCCGAGAAGCGTTTCGTCAGGCGTTGTACTCGCAGGAAGCCGATACGCTACCGGCAGGTGAGAGTCTGTTGTGGGCCCTGGCCAAGCAGACCGGGCACTATGAAGAGCGCTTACGGCATCAGGGTGAGCAGGACAAACTGGAAGAGGGTCTCATCTCGAACTTGCCCTAAGTTAAACGTCGTTTCGGCTACAAGAACTGGACCCCTCGCTACGACGTGCGTTTCCTCGATGCCAAGGGCTTCAAGGAGTTTCTTCGCTACCTGGAAAATAACTCGGTCGAGGCAGGCCTGGCTCAGCGGGCGGCGGACTGGCCCTGGTCCAGGGCGCGGGCTCACTGTTCCGGCGTTGATGCCGATGACTTACTCTGCTTTGACCGTTGGCGGCACCTTTTCGGCAAGCCCGAGAACATCGCTCGCGACTGGCTGATCTACCTTGAGGGTCCGAGAGAGGCGGTCCGGCAGAATGCGGCTCGGCTGCGGTCGCTCCATACGGGTTCCCGCCACAACCGCCCCGTTCACTGGGTCACCGACCCGCCCAGTTGACCGTTAACCTTTCGCTCACTCCCCCACCGCCCGCGTCCTGCTCCCCATCGCCCCTATGCCGCCCCGTGTGCATCCCTCGCCCCGCCAAGCGTATCCTCGACGCTCTCGCCCTCCCCTACCCCAACCATTCCCCCCTTACTCCCTGCCAGTCTCCCCTGCCGGAGTGTCGGGCACGAACGCCTCCTTTCCACACTCCGCCGAAGACGTCTTGTAGGTGGGCCTCGGTCGCGGCTCGATCTCGCCTGTATCAGAGGATCGGAACCGAATCCCCAAGCCCCCACCCGCTGCGCGAACTCCGCCGGTCCTTCCTGCGGGAGCATGCGCTGGTTTGTGGCATCGGAGGTCGTGCACGAGTGCCCAAAGTGTCACGCGATAAGGTCTGGTCGCCACTCCCGCTTCAAGCAGTGTCGCTCGAGATATGCGGTTGACAGTTTCCAATAATCCGGACAGAAGAACTCTCCTTGCTCGTCGCGGAGAGTATAGCTGAGTAAGCTCTGCGAAAGCATTGATTCGTCAAGCACCCTGATTTCAATGGGTTGGGTTGGAGATTTTGCAGGTGCATGCGCCGGCTTGTGCCGCAGCAAGCGCGAACGCGTCTGTTGGTATCTATCCTCCCAATGGCGCTCATTACTTGCCGGCGGGAGGAGCATTGTTATGCGGATCGGTGTTAGCGCTCGCTCCTGTACAGCGAACACCGCCGGCATTAGGTCATGATCGTCGCTAAGAATGAAAACATGTTTCGGACGGAGATCTTCTGCACTGAACGTGTCAATCATCAATTCCACCGCGAGGTTCACATCTGTTTGTTTTTCTACTCGAGATTTCGGCGTTGTGCTAGGGGACCTTTTGTCGAACTCGCCCTTATAGAAGCCTTCCACAATATGTAGGTCGGGAATTGTCTTAAGCGCGCGGATCCAACCATGATATCGACCGTTCTCCCCGGGTCTGTTCCCGGGCAACTCAACGCTTTGAGTAATCGGCGCAGTGAAGTATTTCACGCGGGGGGGCCCTGGGAGTTGAAAGTTGCGTTCCACCAACGCTGCAAAGTTACACCAACCCAGTCCAGCCAAACGCTCGGGCCTATTTCTCCAGTGGCTAGAGACGCCGTAATAGAAGTTAAAGCCGTCCACATAAAGGATTCGCCGCATGTAGCATTATCGTACGGTTCGACCAGACCGCAACGGCAACGGGCGTTGGAGCCGCCAAACTGCCGGAACGCTGCCATTCGAAGATCCGTTTTGCGCTACCGGACCGGACTGGATTTGCTGCCGGCAAGACTTGTCAAGGGGACCTCTCGAGGGATTCCGCTGGGGTTGCCGGCTGATTTAATGCCGAACGATCCAATCCGATTGCCGGTATTGTTTCGAGACCAGGCCGGATGGCGGCCCGCTGCTGAACCAGTTTCGAGTCGGCACCTGTTAGTTGAGGCCATTAAGGCCAAATGCCGACTCGTCCTCGTAACTGCGGTGCGGTAGATCAGCGGGCTTTGGTCGACTGACTGGCATCTGGATCGCACCGTCTCATGCCTCCTGCAACACTTCCGGCGTCACTTGAGCCTCCTCCGGCGCCGGAATGGTCCACGAGATCCACTTCAGGTCCCGCACGGCAATGGCGTAGAGAACCGGCACCAGCCCCAGCGTGATGAAGGTGGCAATGCTCAAGCCGCCGATCTGGGCGTAGCAGAGCGGCTCCCAGAGCGGCCCGCCGTGGCTGGCCAGGGGGAAGAGAGCGAGCACGGTGGCGGCCACGGTGATCATCACGGGACGCAAACGTTGGATCCCGGCGTCAAGCAGCGCCTCCTCGAGCGGCGCGCCATGCTCCCGGCGCTCTTCGATGAAGTCGAAGAGCACGATGATGTGGCTCACGATGACGCCAACCAAGGACACCACGCCCAGAAAGGCCATGAATCCAAACGGCGCGTCCATCAACCACAGGGAAGCGATCGCCCCGGTCATGCCGTAAGGAATGGCGGCGAAAACCAGCAACGGCTTCACGGCGTGCTTGAACTGCACCACGAGCGCGATGTAGATCAACAGCACCGATACGGCCAACACGACGCTCAGTTCAGCTAAGCCATTCACCTGCTCCTCGTGCTCTCCCGCGATCTCCATCCGGACACCCGGCGCAAGCGTGCTTTTGAATCCTTCGAGCCCGGGCGAGGCGGCCGCCAGAACTTGTGAGGGCAGGTGCCCAGTGGCTGGAAAGCAGGATACGGTAATTGTGCGGAACTGGTTGAAGCGGCGGATGCGCGCCGGTTCGAATTTTCGGTCAATGGCCGCGATCTGCTTGAGGGGGACGTGACGGGCGCCTTCCGAGGAGTAGATGTAGAGATCCTCCAGCCGGGAGAGCCGATTGCGTTCGTCCATTCGCAGCCGGGCGAGAACCGGCAACTGCTTGTCTCCCTCGCGGAACACGCTCACGGGGTACCCGTCAATTGCCGCCGCCGTGCTGGCCTCGAGATCCCGCGCCGTCACCCCGGCCGCGGCCGCGCGATCCTGGTCCAGCTTGAAGATGGTCTGGAAGCTATCCACGCCCCAATCGTCACGGATACGCAGGGCGAAGGGGACTTCGCGAAACACGGACTTCAGCCGTTCGGCTTCGGCCCGCAGGGATTGGACATCGTCCCCCATCAGGCGGATCTGCACAGGGATGCCGATCGGCTTCCCCGTCTCAAGCTGGCGCATGTCGACCCGCGCTTCGGGAACGCCGGCCGAGAGCGCCTGCTGCCAGAGGCCCACCAGGTGGTTGGTGTCGTGTTTGTCCACCACCTCAATCACGATTTGGGCATAGTTGGGCTGCGGTGATTCGGGCGTAGCCGAGAGCCAGAAGCGGGGCCCGCCGCCGCCGGCGAACGTGGTGAGGGACTTCAGCACGCTATCCGCTTTCTTGTGCTCCCGCCAGTACTCGTCCGCCACCGCGCGGATAATCTGCTCCGCTTTCCGGCCGGCGCGCGCAGTGGCCTCGAGCGGGGCATCCTCGGGCAGCCAGACATCCACGTAGGACAGATACTGAAGGTCCTTCGGAAAGAATTGCTGGGGCAGTTGGCGGAAGCAGACGACACCGATCGCCAGAACGCCCAGCGAGGCCAGCGCGCAAAGCTCCCGATGGGGGGCAGAAGGGGCAGAAGGGGACAGTCTGCTATGACACCACTGTACCCGCAAAAGAGTAGGCGGGCTACCCGCAACATAGATGAGAATAAAGGGCGGCAAAACACAC
>JALHNI010000193.1 GCA_022843605.1 Bryobacter sp. | reverse complement strand
AATCTCCCGATCCATAAAGGGTTGGTAAAGCTTCAAGTTATTCGCGTCGGCCGCATCGACGCGCTGAATTCGCTCCCGATAGATGCCGGCCTCGCGCATTAACTTCACCACTCGCTGGACACCCAGTTTGCGCTCCTCGATCGGCGTCTCGGCGTTGATGCCGGTCACCACCGGCGCCGGCGGCCGGGAATCGCCATAAGGCGTCAGGATTGCCCCTTCGCGGTCAATCAGAGCCAAATGAAAATCATGGTTCAGTTCCGTATCGCGGGGCGTCGGGGGCAAATGGAGCGAAGCCACCGGAACCCGTTCGGTCAGTTGCACCTGGATCCGGTTCGGCCAGATCCGCAGCACGGCGGCATCGCGAATCCAGTCCACCTTCACCAGCCGCTCGCGCCGCTCAGCCAGTGGCACCATGTAAATACTCTTCCCTAGATCCGGAGCAAAGATCTTGAGGATCTCCTCTTTGTCGGCACGCTTCAGCCCCCCAATCTGGAGGTTTGGGCTCGGCTCACCAGCATCTTCCGGCACCGCGAGGGCGAAGCGCGGATCCGTCGTGAGGAATTCGTCCACCACGCTGCCGACCCAGAGAAAAAGGGCGAGCAGGATGACCCCGCCCAGGCACCAAGCCAGCAATTTCCACGGCGGACGCTTCGGCTCATCTTCCACCTGAAGCTGCTTCCTGGCCCGTTTCGGACGCTCCGCGGTCTCTGCCGCCGCGGTACGCTGCCGCGGCCGTTCGTCATTTGCATCGATAATCATACGCGGTCCCGCAATCTGCCCAGGATCAAATCGCCGGCCTGCGAAACGTTTCCGGCTCCCAGGGTGATGATCGCGTCCCCATCCTTGGCCTGCGCCGTTATTTGCTCAATCCCGGCTTCCAGGCTGCCAACATAACTCGCCGCCCGGTGGCCAAAGTCGCGCAACCGCAAAGCGAGGGCCTCACCGGTAGCGCCCTCAATCGGTTGTTCGCTCGCCGCATAAACGTCGGTGACGTAGACATCGTCAGCCTGATGGAACGCACGCGCGAACTCATCCATCAAATGGTGCGTCCGGCTGTAACGATGTGGCTGAAACAACACGTGTACGCGCCCGAAACGGCAACGGCGCGCCGCATCCAGCGTCGCGCGAACTTCCGTCGGATGATGTCCATAGTCGTCGATTACGGTCACGCCGGCGGCCTCGCCGCGAACCTGGAACCGGCGGTCCACGCCGGTAAAGCTCTTCAGCCCCGCCGCGATCTGCGGCGGCGTCAATTGAAGTTCCAGTCCCACGGCCACGGTCGCCGTCGCGTTCAGCACGTTGTGCATGCCGGGCAGCGGAACTTCGAATTCGCCGAGATCCTCGCCACGTAGCTCCAACCGGAACTGGCTCGCCAAGTGTCCATATCGGGCATCCCGAATCACCAGATCAGCCTGCGCGCTGGTGCCATAGGTCAGCACCCGCCGCTTCACGTCCGGCAGCACCTGCTGAATGTTTTCGTCATCCAGACACAGGATCGCTACGCCGTAGAAAGGTACCTTGTTGATGAAATCGGTAAAGGCGCGCCGGATCTCCGCCAGATCGGCATAGTGGTCAAGATGCTCGCGATCGATGTTCGTCACGATCGCCACGATCGGCGCAAGCTTCAGGAAGGACCCGTCGCTCTCGTCGCTCTCCACTACGAGGATCTCGCTCTGCCCGACACGAGCATTCGAGCCGCCCATCATACCCACGCGGCCGCCCACCACTACCGTCGGATCCAAACCGGCATGGCTCAGCACCGCCGCCGTCAGCGACGTAGTGGTCGTCTTGCCGTGGCTACCCGCCACGGCGATGCCGTATTTCAACCTCATCAACTCCGCTAACAACTCACCGCGTGGAATCACGGGAATCCCGCGCCTCCGCGCTTCCAATACCTCGGGGTTGTCGGCGGCCACCGCCGAACTCACCACCACCGCTTGCGCCTCGCCCACGTTCTCCGCCGCATGGCCCGCGGAGATCTGCGCACCAAGACCCGACAACCGTTCGGTCAACGGCGATAGCTTCAGATCACTGCCGCTGATCCGATAGCCCAAATTCAAAAGCACCTCGGCGATGCCGCTCATCCCGATGCCGGCGATCCCCACGAAATGCAGATGTTGCTGCTTAAAAAACATTCTCACCCAAAATTGTTTCGGTTTTCACGAGCCATGTCAAATTCGGTACCCAGGGTACTCACCCGCGGACGTCCCGGAATTTCCGTCTTTTCGGGCCTCCGGTCAAACGCCGGCTTCAGCACCGTCTCAATTAAAGTCCAATCGATCTTCGTCATTTCTTTCCTCCTTCTGCCAATTCCTCTAACAAATCCGCCGCCCGTTCGGCTGCGCCGTGCTTGGCCAGCTTTCGGGCCGCCGCGGACATCGCCTCGAGTTCCAGCCCGTTCTTGCGGGCCCACTGGATCTCGGTCAACATCCGGTCGCCACTCATCTCGCGGTCCAGCACCATGCGCGCCGCGCCGGATGCGGCCATCGCCTCCGCGTTTTTCCGCTGATGGTCATCCGCGGCAAACGGATACGGCACCAGCACGGACGGGCGGCCCGCCGCACACAACTCGCTCAACGCGCCGGCACCGGCACGCGCCACCACCAGATCCGCCTTCGCGAACTCCGAGGGCATGTCGTCAATGAAGGCCCTCACTTCACCCTTCATCCCGGCCTTCGCAAAGTCCTCCAACAAATCCTTCTCCATCTCGCGGCCACACTGCAGCACCATGCGCACGGACTGCGAAGCTAACATCGGCCAAGCCTTCTGCGCCGCAAGATTTAGCGTCCGCGAACCTCGGCTACCACCCGTCACCAGCACTGTAAACTCGCCATCCTTCTCCCGCGCGCCGACCTTGAAGAAGTCCTCGCGAACCGGCAACCCGGTCACCTCGCTGCGCCCCACCGGAAAACTCGCCGCCGTTTGGTCAAAGCTGATTAAGGCGCGGGACGCGAAGCGCCCCAGCCACCGTGACGTCATTCCCGCCACCGCGTTCGGCTCCATCACCACCATCGGTATCCTTCGCGCCACAGCCGCAAGCATTGGCGGAGCAGCCACGTAGCCCCCCATCGAGAACACTGCCGACGGCCTGCGTCGTCGCAGGATGCGGTGCGACTCAAGCACACTCGCTCGCAACTGCCACAGCGAACGCATCCTTCGTCCCAACCCCAAACCCTTCAAGCCACCAATCTCAATCCATTCCAGCGGGAAACCCTCCCGCGGCACTAAACGCGATTCAAGTCCCGTACGGGTGCCGACAAAGAACGGTTCATGTCCGCGACGCCGCAGTTCGCGAGCCACCGCGAGCGCAGGCACGACATGTCCGCCAGTTCCGCCGCCCGCCATGAGAAAACTCCAACTCATCCCGAATGTTCACTTACACTCATCAACATGCCCAGCATCAGCAGCGTGCCGAGCATCGAACTACCGCCATAGCTAATCAAAGGCAATGGGATGCCTTTCGTCGGTGCGAGATCGAGCACGACGCTAATATTCACAAACGCCTGCAGCACGATCGAAACCGTAATCGCCAGCGCCAGGTACTTTCCGAAGTCATCAGGTGCCACAAAGAATAGCCGTAGCCCGCGGTACAGCATCACCAGGAAGCCGGCGATCACCGCAGAAGTTCCCCATAGCCCCAGTTCTTCACCGACGACCGCATAGATAAAGTCCGTGTGCGCTTCGGGAAGGTAGTGCATTTTCTGCTTGCCCTCCATTAGGCCCAGACCAAAAACGCCGCCCGAACCAACCGCAATCTTCGATTGCTTCACCTGATAAACCGCATCCCGATTAGAGCTGCCACTATTGATGTAATCCTTCACGCGCCCGTTCGGGTCCAGCTTCATGATCAGTTTATAGTCGGGATCCAAATAGCCCACCACGCGCTGGAGCCGGTACGGCTTCAGCAGGATGGATAATCCAATCAAGGGAATCAAAGCCACGGCGGCAATCATGAAGTAGCGCTTGTCTAATCCAGCTACATAAAAGAGCGCGGCCGCCGTCCCCACCATCACAAAGGCGGTGCCCAGATCCGCCAGCAGCACCGCGCCGGCAGACAATGTAATTGCGAGTGTCGCGGGGCCAAACGTGTAACGGCTGTTGATATCATTAATCCGCCGGCAGATCAGCCAGGTAAGAAATAGAATCAACGCTGGCTTTGCAAATTCCGATGGCTGAAGGGATAGGATGCCCAGGTCAAACCATCGATGCCGCTTTCCGAAGGCATATGCCAGCAGTACCAGCGGAATGGTTAGCCCCAATGGCGCCAACGCCCAACGCGACGTATTCCATTGCCGGTAGTCGATCTTCTTAATCCGCATCAGCACCAGAAACCCGAGCACCGCCACTCCCAACTGCTTCATGGCATTCCAGCGCATGAGCGTTTGCCAGTCAATCGGCATATCGGTTCCGATGATCGAAGGTTGCTTCAACTCCTGCGCAATCGACTTCACGCTGGACGCGCTGTACACCATCACTAACCCAAAAAACACTAAGCCTAAAGTGGTGCCGAAAAGTGGCCAGTCCGTGCGTACTCTTACTGCCATTCTAGTCGCCCTCCAACTCTCTCACGATTGCCTTGAATAGGCGTCCGCGTTCCTCGAAACTCTTAAACTGATCCCAACTGGTACAAGCGGGAGCGAGTAAGACGACATCGCCGGCCTCTGCGTGTGCCGCCGCATGCCGCACGGCAGCCTCGATTGTTCCGAGCTGTTCAATCGGTACGGAACCCGCCAACTGCTTTGAAATCTTGCCCGCGTCCTGCCCAACTAACAGAGCCGCACGCGTCCGCCCAGATAGTGCTTCTCGTAAGAGAGTAAAGTCTAAGCCCTTGTCTTTGCCGCCAAGGATGATCCACAACGGGCCGTTCATGGCCTCGACCGACTTCAAAGTCGCCGTCGGCGTCGTGGCTTTGGAATCGTTGTAATAGCGCACTCCACGGCGAGTGCGCACAAACTCTAAACGGTGCTCCACCGCCTTAAAACTGCGTACGCCCCGGGCAATCTCTTCCGGACTCGCACCGGCCTCCTGGGCCATTCGACCTGCCGCTAACACGTTCTCGAGATTGTGGCGACCAGGCAACGGAACATCCTTGACCGACATCAACCGGTTATCATCAAGCACTAAGTCATCTCCGGCTACCCAGGCCCCTCCCGGAATCGCCCGCGAGAGACTAAACCATGCCACTCGCGCAGGCGTCTGGTCCGCAAAGCTAAGCGAGGCGTCATCTTCCACCTTCAGCACCGTCAGGTCGTCCGGAGTCTGATGATTCAACACCCGGCTTTTCGCCGCCTTGTATTCCTCCATGGAGCCGTGCCAATCCAGATGGTTCTCCGAGAGATTGAGGATCGCCGCCATCCGCGCATGAAGCGTTGAAGTGGTCGCCAGTTGAAAACTCGAAAGTTCCAGGACGTTCCACTGGCCTTCACGGGAAGTACTCACCATCGCGGTGGGAGGCACTCCGATGTTGCCACCCACCTGTGCCGGAATTCCGGCAGTCGCGAATAAGTGTCCCAGCAACGCCGTGGTGGTCGTTTTTCCGTTCGACCCGGTGATCGCCGCCACCGGTCCCTTGAGAAACCGCGCGGCAAGCTCCACTTCACCAATCACCGGGATGCCCTTCGACCGGGCAAGGACTAAATCCGCCCCATTCAGCGGAACGCCGGGCGACACGACAACTAGGTCAGCGTTCTCGAATAGATCATGGCCCTGTTGCACGAACGGGACGCGTAAGCGGTCAAGCGCGGCACCGGCCTCGCCCAACTCGGCAAGCGGCGTCCGGTCTGTTGCAGTGACGACCGCGCCGCGGAGCGCAAGAAACTCAACTGCCGCGATGCCAGATCGCGCCATGCCCACCATCACGACTTTGAGTCCTTCTAGCTTCATCGCAGTTTCAACGTTGTCAGAGCCAGTAGCGCCATCACGAGCCCAGCCACCCAAAAGCGAATCACCACTTTGGTCTCGCTCCAGCCCAGAGCTTCGAAATGGTGATGAAGGGGGGCCATCTTGAAAATGCGCTTGCCGCGGAGTTTAAAGCTACCTACCTGAAGTACAACAGAAAGAAGTTCGATCACATAGACTCCACCGATAAAGATCAGGAGAAACTCCTGTTTGATCAGCACCGCGATCGTTCCCAATCCGCCACCCAGCGCCAGCGCCCCGACATCTCCCATAAACATCTCGGCTGGATGAGCATTGAAGCAAAGAAATCCCAATGAAGCGCCCATCATCGCCGCACACAAAATGGTCAGCTCACCCGCGTTCGGCACGCGAGCGATATCGAGGTAAGTGGCAAATGTGCGATGGCTATTGACATAGCAAAGGACTGTCATGGCGCCGGACGAAATGATCATCAGCCCAATTGCTAAACCATCCAGACCGTCGGTGAGGTTGACGGCATTGGACGCTCCAACAATTACAACCACCATGAAGAGGAAGAATGGCAAGAACCCCAGAAAGTAGGTCCAGGGATTCTGCAGCAAACCATTCAATAGGAGGTCGGGCTTAAAGGTTTTGAAGAAGGGAACATTCAGTTTGGTGTCATACCCCGCTTTGGCGTGCATCGCCAAAAGAACCAGGCCGATCACCATGGCCACCGCCAGTTGCATCAGGATCTTCTGCTTCGAGGTTAGGCCAAGATTTCGTTTCTTCGCAATCTTTGTATAGTCATCCCAGAAACCGATGAAGCCGAAACCCACGATCGACAGCAATGCGATCCACACATATGCATCGCGCAAATTTGCCCAGAGCAACGTGGGAACAAGCGTCGCCGCCAGAATCAGCAGCCCCCCCATGGTTGGCGTCCCCGCCTTCTTTTGGTGACTTTTCGGTCCGTCTTCGCGAATATGCTGGCCAAACGAAAATTCGCGCAATTTTCGAATCATCCATGGCCCCAATGCAATCGACATCAGCAATGCGGTGATTGCCGCGAATGCAGTGCGAAAGGTAAGATACTGAAACACACGAAACGGACTGAAATAGGGAAACAGTTGTTCAAAGAGGAGCCAGTAAAGCATCTAGCGGCCCTCCAGAAATCGATCCAGAGCTTCTTCCATTCGCACGCCGCGAGAACCCTTGAACAGGATCGCGTCGCCTTCTTGCGCAATGGTCCGCAAGTAATCTCCAGCTTCCTGTGGATGCTCAAAAAAGAGCGCGGCGCCTGCGTCCAAGCCAGAAGCTCGTCCGGCATCGATGAGATGCCGAGCGGCGCCGCGAATTCCGAGCAGCACAGTAACACCGTTCATCGCGGCGTATTGGCCGATACCGCGATGTAACTCTTCGGCCCAAGGGCCTAACTCCAACATTTCACCCAGCACCGCAATTCGCCGTCTCGCTGGGGTCCCGGCCAACAAATCCAACATTGCGCGTACAGCATCTGGATTCGAGTTATAGCAATCATTAAATACTGTCATCCCGGCGACCTGCCGGCGTTCGCCACGCATCTTCGCGGGTTGCAGCGCTTCCACTTGGGATTGCAGGTCAGCGAGCTTGGCCCCGAACTCCCGAGCTACCGTCAATCCGGCGAGTAAGTTTAGGAGGGAGTGCCGACCCGTTAGCTTGCTGGAGAATCTAATGCCGTCGAGTCGAAACTCGGTGCCCGTCTCGGTCAACCGGACCTCATCCGGGCGGACGTCCGCACCCTCACCGAGACCGTAGCGGATTCGCTTACCGGGCGAGGCGAACTCGCGCACCCGCTCATCGTCAAAGTTCAACACGGCCAAGCCGTCGCCGGGTAGAGAGTCCACCAGTTCACGCTTCGCGGCCGCGATTCCTTCGATTGAGGTGAAGTTCTCAATGTGCGCGTAACCGACATTGGTGACTACCGCAACCTGCGGCAAAGCCACTTCGCAAAGCGATCGAATCTCGCCCGCGTGGTTCATGCCCATCTCCAGCACCGCATAGCGAGCCGTCTCGGGCAGCCGCAGCAAAGAGAGCGGCAGTCCGAGATGGTTATTCAAGTTGCCGATCGTCTTGCCGGTCGGGTGGTGAACGCTCAGCAGCGCGGCGACGATGTCCTTGGTGCTCGTCTTTCCCGCTGAACCGGTAATTCCGATCACGGTGCCGCCCCACCACTGCCGGGCCCGCTGACCGAGCTGACGTAAAGCTTGCTCAGTATTGGTCACTTGGAGTACGGGAAGTCCCGGCATTGGCCGTTCAACCACGGCGGCGATTGCGCCATTCGCCAGGGCCGCGCGAACATATTCGTGCCCGTCAGCGCGTGCGCCACGTAGCGCAAAAAAGAGATCTCCAGGTGACAAGGTCTGCGAATCAATGCTCCAACCACTTACTGCGGCACCCGCAACGGGAGCATCGCACTGCAGTATCTGCGCTACCTGATCAAGGGAAAGGGTCATCGCCCGTATCCCATCTCAGCCAGGATCGACTGGGCTACTTCACGATCGTCGAAGTGGATCGTTTTGTCCCGGAAAATCTGATAAGTCTCATGGCCCTTGCCCGCGAGAATCACAATGTCACCAGCCTGCGCGGCCTCTAGAACCTGCCGGATTGCCTTGGCACGGTCCGGCTCGAGTAAGTAAGGCGTATCGAAACGGCTCATCCCTACTAGCGCATCATTCATAATCGCCAAGGGATCTTCAGATCGTGGATTGTCGCTTGTCAGGACGACTAAGTCAGAGTATTCCGCTGCGGCACGGCCCATCAGCGGTCGCTTCGCGCGGTCTCGGTCACCGCCGCAACCGAACAGCGTTAACACTCGCTTCGGCTTCATCGCTCTCGCGACGCTGATCACGTTTCGAAGTGCGTCGTCGGTATGCGCATAATCGACAGCGACCAGAAAAGGCTGTCCGGCGTCGACCCGCTCAAATCGGCCGGGAACTGATTGGCATTCAGCGATGCCCGCAGCTATCTGCGTTGGGTTCAAGCCGTAGCTCATTCCAGTTGCGCACGCGGCCAGGATGTTGTAAACATTGATGCGGCCAACCAATGAGCTTCGTACCTCAAACGAACTCTCTGGAGAAGCGACACGAAAACGCAAGCCGTCAAACCCTTCCTTCACGTCCTCGGCGCGCACGTCGGCCTTCTCACTCAGGCCGTATGAATAAGTGTGGGTCTCCGGTTGAAGCGGCAGGCGATTCGACCATTCGTCATCAGCATTGATGACGGCGTACTGGGGTGGCAGTGCGTCTTGACCGCGAAACAGCTCACTTTTCGCAGCAAAGTATGCCTCCATCGTCTCGTGAAAATCAAGATGATCACGAGTTATGTTTGTAAGTATTGCGGTATGAAAAGAGAGTCCCCTGACGCGGCCTAAAGCCAGTGCATGCGATGAAATCTCAGCCGTAAGAGTATTGCCCTGGTGCCCCACTAACTCAGCCATCAATTGATAAAAGTCCAACGATTCCGGCGTCGTATTGGGCGCGGGTCGTCGTTCACCCGCCAAGCGGTATTCGATGGTACCCACCAAGGCTGTTTTGCGGCCAGCCGACCGCATTAGAGAGTCAACGAGGTACGCAGTGGTCGTTTTTCCGTTCGTGCCGGTAATTCCAGTCAATTCCAATTGGCGGGAGAGGTCACCAAAGAAGTTTCGCGCGGCCAACGCCAATGCACGTCGGCCGTGCTCCACCTCGATCCAGGATGCGCCTGTAAACTGCGGGGGAGGCGGAAGTTCGCTTACGATAGCGACTGCGCCTTGCGCAGCCGCTACATCAGCGAACTTCCGGCCGTCGACGTTCACACCGGAAAAGGCGAAGAAGATATCTCCGTTCTCTACCCGGCGCGAGTCGTACTTGATGCCCTTCACCGTGAGTGCGCGCAACTCCGCTGGGAGAGGCTGCTTCAGCCCCACGTTCTCCAGCACCTGCGCAACATTCTTCATCGGATCGAGCTAATCTCTTTCTGTGTCGCCGGAGTAACTTCCGGCAGATCCTTCGGAATATCCAGAATCCTCAGTGCGGATTCTGCAACCTCCTTGAACACGGGGGCGGCGAGGGCCCCTCCGTATTGAGTGGAACCATTCAAGGTGACGACGACTACTAACTGTGGGTTATTCAGTGGCGCGAACCCCATGAACGAAGCATGGTAGAGCCCGTGTAGGTAACGTCCCGTCGCCGGATCCACCATTTGCGCTGAGCCGGTCTTTCCACCGGCCGAGTAGCCCTCCGGCTTCGCAGCTTTGCCCGTGCCGCCCTGGAGGACGACTGACTCAAGAATCTGCAGGACTTTTAGGGCCGTCTCCGGGCGAATGACTTGCCGATGCTCATCCTGGTTTTCCTCATCGAATCCGGCGCGCAAGAACTTGGCCTCTGGCGAGAGCTGTTTCTGAAGTACGGTGGGATTCACCATCCTTCCGCCGTTCGCTACCGTCGACATGAACCGGGCCAGCTGCAGTGTCGTCGCCATCATCTCGTGACCGATTGCCACATAGGCAATGGAATTCGGCCGCCACAGGGGCAAAGCGTGCACAATTCCGGCAGTCTCGGCGGGAAGCTCGATCCGCGTCGGAGATCCGAAGCCAAAGGAACGCACCGTCCGGTAGTATTTCTCCCGGCCTACTAGGGTCGCCAACTTGATTGCGCAGCCGTTGACAGAACGCGCAATCGCTTCACGCACACTCATCACGCCTAGCCGATGGCCATGCGCTTCGCCAGGCATCTTATTAAATAGCTTCTCGCCACAGTTCACCATCGTATCGGCGGTAACCACGCCCGCCTCAAGCGCCGCCGCAAGAGCGACGACCTTAAAGACTGATCCCGGCTCGAAGGGCACTTCAACTGCAAGATTCTGACGCAGTTTTTGCTCAGAGTCGTTTCGCGGCGCGACATTGGGGTCATAGGCTGGAAAGTTTGCCATCGCCTTGATCTGTCCTGTCTTCGGATCCATCACGACGATCGATCCGTTGCGGGCGTTCGCCTTCACCGCCTTCTCTAAAGAACGCTCGGCCACATACTGAATT
>JALHNI010000192.1 GCA_022843605.1 Bryobacter sp. | reverse complement strand
CGTGTGCTCTTCCGATCTAACCGAACCGCTGTTTGCTCTGTATCGGTTGGGGTGGCGGCCTTCTCGGCAAAGTGGCCACGGGCGAGTCAGAATCGGAGAACGCGCGCAAAATTTTCGGAAAGCTTCCCTATTATGCACGCGCCGTGCAGAGCGGAATGCCCTTCCCAAAGACCCGCCGGATCGTTTTCGCCGCCAACCAGCCCGCGGCATTACCGGGTTGGGTTGAGTTCGGCACCATCGCCTGACTTGACGGTAAACTCGTGTAGTACGTGAAGTTACCGGCAGTAGATATGTTATAGTTCCATAAGGTGGACCTGCTTAGCTCCGTCTTTTTAGTACTCACCGTCGGGCGACTACTGGAGCGTCGATAGGCAATGGCGCTCTAAGTGCTAGTGCGTCAAATGGAACCTAATGTATAACGCATATTTCGGCTTTCGCGAGAACCCTTTTAACCTCAGCCCAGATCCGGCATTCCTCTATCGGAGTCCGCATCACGAGGAGGCACTGGCCAACCTGATTTATGGCGTCCAGAGCCGCAAGGGCTTCATCGTGTTAACCGGCGAAGTCGGCACCGGCAAGACCACCATGCTCGAGTGCCTGCGTGATTTCCTTGAAGCCCAGGGCATCGAGTTTGCTTTCATCTTCAATTCCCGCATCACGCCCGATCAGTTCTTCGAGATGGTCGCCTATGACCTTGACCTACGCTGCACCCGCACCTCGAAGACCGACGTCCTGTTCGCCCTCAATCAGTTGCTGATTCAGCAGGCCAACCAGGGCCGCACCACCGTCCTCATTGTCGACGAAGCTCATAATCTGGATGCCGACGTTCTGGAAGAGATCCGCCTTCTGGGAAATCTGGAGAACCCGCGCATCGGCAAGCTGATGCAGATCATTCTCTCCGGCCAGCCGGAACTCGACTACAAGCTCGACTCCCCGGGCCTGCGCCAACTGAAGCAGCGCGTTGTTCTCCGCTGCGGTCTCGAACCCCTCACCCCTGCCGAAACTAAGGAATATATCCTCAGCCGTTTGGCAAAAGCCGGTCTCGAGGAACAGACGGTCTTCCCGGATTCGTTGCTCGACGAAGTCCATGTCCGCTCTCAAGGTATCCCCCGCCTGATCAACGCCCTGTGTGACAACTTGCTGCTCACTGTCTTCGCCACCGAAGGCCGTGAAGCCACCCTACCGATGCTCGACGAAATCTGCAAAGATATGCGCCTCGACTGGCCCGGACATCGCCCGCGCGCCGGCCGCAACTTTGCCGACACCCTCGAGTCGACGCTCAAGCAGCCGTCCTAAGCCAATCCCGTCTGGCATTTCCAGGGGATTGTTCAGCATTTCCTTACCGCGCACATGGCGCTCGTTCCTGCTTCCTTCTTCCGTTTCAACGACATCTCCCGTCCTTTCCCGGGCTCGTACTGGGCTTATTTCACATTTGTTCTCCGGTATTGACCTTATTCCCTGCTCCCCTTTCTGTTAAGATCTAGGCACTGCACCTTAGTACCTCGAGGTTTGTAGTCCCAAGAGGGCCCAGGTGGAGAATTTCAATTACTTGATTGGGAAAGGACATCAATGAGGACTATCTACACAAGGATGCTGTTCGTCGCGGCCGTTATGGCAGTGGCGGCTTTCGGAGTCATGAACATTGACCCGAATGCTTGCACGTTTCCTTGGGAAACCGCGATGATCGATCCGAATGCCTGCACGTTCCCCTGGGAAACGGTAGCGATCGACCCGAACGCTTGCACGTTCCCTTGGGAAACGGCGTAAGTCATCGGATAAACCCGAGAGAGGGAAATGGAGATTGCTGGATTAGTTGAGACCGGCAACCCACCCAGATCCCGGAGGCGAGTGACCTTTCACCAGGTGCTCGCCTCTTTTTCTTGCACACGTGAGCCTTTGCCCGGTGATAAACTTCAGAGTGAAAAGGAACCCTCCATGTCTGAAAACTCCACTCGACGCAACTTTATCGCGGCCTCGACGGTCGCCACCTCGAGCCTTGCCGCCGCTGGTAGCAATTCCAAAATGAACCCCGGCCGCGTCATCGGCGCCAACGACAAAATCAACGTCGCCGTGATTGGCGCGGGCGGACGCGGTACTTACGTGTCGCGCGTTTTCAAGCAGGTTGGGGAGAAAGACAATCCGGCCAAGATCGTCGCCGTTTGCGACGTCTATCAGAAGCGGCTCGACGCCAACAAGGCCTATCACCAGTGCGACGGCTCGCTCGACTATCGTGAAATCCTCAATCGCTCCGACGTCGACGCCGTCATCGTCGCCACGCCAGACCACTGGCACGCCAAGATTGCTCTCGAGGCCATGGACAAGGGCAAGGACGTCTACCTCGAAAAGCCCATGTGCCACACGGTCGAAGAGGCCCGCATGCTCTCGCAGACCGTCCGCGAAACCAAACGCATCCTCCAAGTCGGTTCCCAAACCACCTCTGGAGACCAGTGGCATAAGGCCAAGAAGGCCATCGGCGACGGCATGATCGGCAAGATGCTTCTCTCCCAGGGCAGCTATCACCGCAATTCCGTCGAAGGCGAGTGGAACTACAAGATTGACGCCGGCGCTGGCCCCGACGGCAAAGGCGAAAACTATATCGACTGGAAGATGTACCTCGGCTCCGCCCCCAAGCGCGATTGGGTAAAGGACAACGGCGCCGATCGGTTCTTCCGCTTCCGTAAGTATTGGGACTACTCCGGCGGCATCGCCACTGACCTCTTCTTCCACGTCGTCGCCCCGATGAACGTCTGTTGGGGCGAAGCTCAGTTCCCCACCAAGGTCATGGCCGGCGGCGGCATCTACGCCTTCGACAAACTCCCCGAAGACCCCTCCAAGCCGGACCGCGAAGTGCCCGACACCTTCAACGTCATGGGCGACTATGCCAAGGGCCACTCCATCGTTCTTAGTTCCTCGATGGCCAACTCCCAGCACATCCCCGGCCTGATTCGCGGCCACGGCGCTTCACTCATCATGGTCGAGCATGGCCGCTTCGAAGGCGCCGCGCCCTACATCACGCTCAAAGCCGAAATGCGCAACAAGAAGTACATCGTCCCGGAACTCGAAGACAAGTTCAAGGGCGAAGCCGAGATCAAAATCCCGGTCGAAGCCGTCGACACCATGAAAACCCACGTCGGCAACTTCCTGAGCTGTATCCGCTCCAGGCAGCAGCCCACCCTCAACGTCGAAACAGCGGCTCGCGCCCAGGTCCTCATCTCCCTCGCCGTTCAAAGCTACCGCCAAGGCAAGACCATGTACTTCGACGAACGCACCTGGAAGTACTCCGACCGTCCCTTCCGCAGCTAACCGCACACCATCAATCAAACGAACGGTCAGCCCTTTCCCCCGGAGAGGGCTGATCGCTTCTTGTATATACATTGTGCGCTACACATGGGATAATCAGAAGAATCGACTCAACCAGATCAAGCACGATGGCCTTTCGTTTGAGCGTGCTCGAGAAATCTTCGAGGATCCGAATTGCTTACTGCATCCAGATCGCTGGGATGAGTTTGGGGAGCAGCGGTGGCACGCGATTGGCAGGCTTAGTCTGATCCGAGGCCGTTCTGTTGTAATTTTGGTAGTCCATGTTTATCGGGAGGATCGAGATGGCCAAGAAGTTATTCGCATCATCTCCGCACGTTGGGCTGAGAAACATGAAGTCCGCAGATATGAAGCGCAAGCCCTGGAGTGACAAGGAACTTGCTGGATATCTTCGCGCCGCCGACCGCCAAGCCGCCGGCGACGACTCCGGCATCAACTTCGAGGACATTCCTCCACTCACCGAACAGCAGCTCTCTCAGATGGTCCGCTTCCGCGACCTCAAACGCAAAATCCCCGTCAGTGTCCGCCTCGACCCCGAGGTCCTCGACTGGCTCAAGTCTAAGGGCGAAGGCCACCTCACCCGCATCAACGACATCCTGCACAACATCATGGACGCCGAGCAGCGGGTCCGTCGGCCCTAGTCCTCCGGGACCTCGAACTTGTCCCCCGTATCCGCAATCCACTGCCGTGTCCGGTCGATTAACTTCTTCCGCTCGGCACGATACCGGTTGTTGTGCGCCTGGTTCGCCAGTTCGTAGGGATCCTCGTTCAGATTGAACAGCAGCCAACTCTGGTTCGCAAAGCACACATACTTCCAGCCGTCACGCGTCACTACGCCCCGATAAGGCTTGTTGATGCTGTTCGGATGTCCCGTGGGAACCACCTGCTGCAGGTAAGCAGAGTCGGGTTCAGCCTGCGCCGCCGGCTTGTTGATGCGGTGGTGCGAGAGATCCACACCTTCCATCCAGGAGGGCTTCTTGATGCCGCACAGTCCCAGAGTCGTCGGCGCAATGTCCACGTGGTTCAGCAGCGCCGGCACCCTGCCCCGCCGCCGCCCGCCGTAGGCCGCTGGCATTTCGCCGCCAATCACAAAGGGCACCCGGATACTCTCCTCATACGGATTCGTCTTCAGATACATCCCATGCGATCCATGCATGTCGCCGTGGTCCGAAAAGAAGATCAGGTGCGTGTTGAACTCGAGCGCCGCCTCTCGCAACGCCTGCCGAACCCGGCCCAGATTGAAATCCAGGTTGCCGATCATTGCGTAGTACCCAGCCAGATCCCGCCGCGCTGTGGCCTCCACTTCCCCGCCCCGCGGCACATTCGGACGAAGCGTCAGTTGACCTTGCTGATACTCGATCCGGTCGCCCGCCGGAGCCTGATACGGATTGTGCGGCGGTTGCACACTCAGTGCCGCAAAGAACGGTTTCGCCCCCGGCCGTTTGGCCTCCTCGCCACGCTCCTTGATGTACTTGATCAATAGGTTCGTGAGTTCGTCGGTCTCATAACCAGGCAGGCGGTAATGAAACGCGTCTTTACCTGCCCCGCCGTGCACCCAGCAATCGTATTGGCTGTTGTTGTTCTCATAGCCTACCCAGGTATCGAAGCCACCCCGCTTGGCCGGCGGCACAATGAAATTCGCGCCTCGATAGTCGCGCTCATGGTGACCGCCCAAGTGCCATTTGCCGAAGTACGCCGTCTGGTAGCCGTTCTCCTTGAAAGGCTGGGCCAGAGTCGGCTGCCCATCCGGCAACGGATATTCGTGCCCGGGCACACAGTGATGCGGATAGCGGCCCGTCACCAGGGAACCGCGAAACGGGCAGCAGAGCGGAAAGCCGCTCAGGGCGTGAGTGAAATTCACGCCCATTTCGGCCAAGTTGTCGACGTGCGGAGTCCGCACATTGGGGTCACCGTTGACGGAGAGTGCTTGCGCTCGATGCTGGTCGCCGAACACCCAAATCACGTTGCTCTTCGGCGAAGGCTGACCTGGTCGCTGGCCGGGCACCTGGGCCGGCACTTGCGCCGCCGGTAGCAGAGGGGAGGTTTGGAGAAACTCGCGACGCTTCATTCGTCCCGATCTTAACCGATTTTGCGAGGGAAGCCGCTTTCGCCCGCTGCGCCGCCAGACGTGCGCGTTGGGGCGCCGCCTCCACCAACGTCGCCCGCGCCGGGGGGAACTCATCGGCCAGCTGTTCCAACTGCCGAAAGCCGTTGTCCATGTCACCAAGATTCACCTGCGCCAGCGCCATGAAGTACAGCGCATTCACGTTGCCGGGCTCCGTCCTCAACGCCGCCTTCGCCGAGGCGATCGCCTGCTGATACTCCTTCCGGTGCACCGCCACGAAGGCCCGGTTCGCATGAGCCAGCGCACACAGCGGATCCAGCCGCAACGCCTGGTCAATATCAGCAATCGCCAAATCATAGGACCGCATCCGGGCGTGCAACGCCGACCGGTTCACATATCCTTCCAGCAGATCTGCGTCGGCTGAAACGGCCTGATCCAAGGCGTGCAATGCGCAGGCTTCGTCCTTTTTGTCGCGGCACTTGCGGTAGCGTCCCATCGCTTTTTGTGCCGCCTTCGGAACCTTGTGGTTCAGGCGTTGCACATTCACCGTCCCCTCGCCCGCCGCGTGAGCGCGCTCCGGAGTTTCATCACGCAGGCGAATATTCACTTCGGCACTATGGCCGTTTGCCCAGACATGTTCCTCCTTCACGGTCTCCCCGTGATGATTCTTCACTGCCAGAATGTAGTGCCCAGGCTTCACGTTCGGAACATCGAACTGGCCGGTGAGGGAGGGCGAGGAGGTAGCAATCTCCGTCGCCTGGCCGGCGGCGGAACGAAGTTCTATGGTCAGGTCCTGAGGGCTCTGGGAGGTCGTGATCGTTCCTCGTAGGTGCACATCCGCGCACAACAGGAGGGAGAGAAGAGGGAGACAAATAAAGACACGTAGGGTAACCAAAAAGTAGCTCCAGAATTTAGATTTGTGGGTGAGAACGAGCAGCGTCCCCGGGGTCCAGCGCGGACCGATCAAACGGTGGAGTACGAACGAGGTAACGACAGGCAGGGGCTCGCCCAGTTCAGGCGAACACGGCAAAGGGACGGGTTTACCGGATACCGAAGGCGCCAAGCGCCATAAGAAGAATAGCGAACACGCATTCCAACGGAATTTCAGCCGCGCGAATGTTCACTAACTATGGGAACAGCAAGAGCGGGCACATGGCCGTCTTGGAGGGACGGGGATAAGGTCTAAGCGGCGGACAAGGCGCCGGTCGCCATCGCGCTGGCGAGTTCAGCAGGTTGCGCCATGCAGGCTCGCAGCAAGCCACCCAAACGCTGGGGCTCAAACGGTGCCGCTACATAGCCTTGCGCTCCGGCTTCGATCGCATCCAACTGGCGCGACTCTTCCGGCAAGCGACTCACCACGATCACCGCGGGATGAGATTTCATCCGGTTGGTGATGTCCATCAGGCTACGAAGCTCGTGCCCGACAGCAGAACAGAAGATCAAATCTGCATCGTCAATGCCGTCTGGGCAATCGGCGTTGCAGGACGTAACCCGGAAGCCGCCTAACAAAGCGACCAACTCTTGCTCAAGAGATGAATCAAGTCCAAAAAGCAAAATGGACGGATTGGTACTGGTCATAGATTTCTCCAACTACCGAGGACCCAGCGGGTGTCATGGCCGGGCTCAAAGACGACGGGGATAAGGCGCGGAGGCTAGAAATGACGAACCCAGGTACGGGGGAGCACTCGGCAACGGAGTGAGGGGTTTCGTCCGAACAATACCGCTAATGGAAGGATAAAGCAGTCCCGCATCCCGATGCCAATCAATAATCGTAATGGCCCCAATGCCTCATGATCCTTAGTACTTATGGGCCACTAGTTTGCGGGTAGCACTGTCCACCCGTGAACATTGCATCCCAAAATCGGACACATCCCTAACCCGTTGGTGTTGCAATGGAAAGGGTCACGCCTGGCCCTCAAAATGCATCTCGATCGGAGCCTTCATGATTTCCCTACGCAACATCGAAAAATTCTTTCAGCACGGGCCTTCTAAGTCATTCGTGTTACGCCGTGTAAATTTAGAGATTCGCGAGGGCGAGTTCCTCTCGATCATGGGTCCGTCCGGTGCCGGAAAATCCACCTTGCTCCACCTGATCGGCATGCACGACTCCGACTGGACCGGCGAATACGACCTCATGGACCACGCCGTCCACCGCCTCAGCAAGAAGGACCGCAGCGAGCTTTACAAACGTTACTTCGGTTTCGTCTTCCAGAGCTATCATCTTCTCGATAACCTCACCGTCTACGAGAACCTCGAGATCCCGCTCTCCTACCGCAATTACAAGCGCTCCGAGCGGGAGAGCATCGTCGCCGACGCGCTGGACAAGTTCAATATTGTCGGCAAGAAAGACCTGTATCCGAATCAGCTCTCAGGCGGCCAACAACAGCTGGTTGGAGTCGCCCGCGCCATGATCGCCAACCCGAAAGTGATCCTGGCCGACGAACCAACTGGCAACCTCCACTCCAATCAGGGCCGCGAAGTGATGGAGCTTTTCCGTAAGTTAAACGACGAAGGTACCACCATCATCCAGGTAACCCATTCCGAGACCAACGCCTCCTACGGCCACCGGGTCATCCAGATTGAGGACGGCTGGATCTCCAGCGAAACCAAGAACCGATAATGCGCTCCAACGACACCCCCCGCGTCCTGATCGCCGACGACCAGCCCGATGTGCTGGTGGCGCTGAAGCTGCTCCTGAAGGGCGAAGGCTACCAGATCGAGCAAGCCGCTAGCCCGCAACAGATCCTGCATGCTCTCGAGACCCGCGAGTACGATCTCGTCCTGATGGACTTGAACTACACCCGCGACACCACCTCCGGACAGGAAGGTCTCGACCTGTTGAACAAAATCAGCACGATCGACGCTACCATCCCCGTTGTTGTCATGACCGCCTGGGGCTCAGTAGAACTCGCCGTCGAAGCCGTACGCCGCGGCGCGCGCGACTTCATTCCCAAGCCCTGGGAAAATGCCCGCCTCCTCACCATCGTCAAGACCCAACTCGACCTTGGCTCAGCCCTCCGCAAAGGCATGCGCCTCGAAGCCGAGAACCGGCTTCTGCGGCAGGAGGGCGGCCCGCTGATGATCGCGGCCAGCGAAGCCATGCAACCCGTGCTGCAGATGATCTCGCGCATCGGTCCGTCCGATGCCAACGTGCTCATCACCGGCGAGCCGGGCACAGGCAAGGAAGTGGTTGCGCGCACGCTTTACACCCAGTCCAGCCGGGGGGCCAAACCCATGGTGACGGTGAATGCCGGTGGGCTCGCGGAAGGCGTTTTCGAGAGCGAACTCTTCGGCCATGTCCGCGGCGCTTACACCGACGCCAAGGCCGACCGCGTCGGCCGTTTTGAACTCGCCGATGGCGGTACTCTTTTCCTGGACGAAATCGCCAACGTCCCCATGCCGCTTCAGGCCAAATTGCTTCGGGTCCTCGAAACCGGCGAAATGGAGAAGGTGGGCTCGTCCCGAACCGTTAAGGTCGACGTCCGCATCATCTCCGCCACCAATGCCGACCTCCATACCGAAGTTGCCAATGGCCGCTTCCGCGAGGACCTTCTCTTTCGCCTCAACACCATCGAGATTCATCTACCGCCCCTGCGCGAGCGCCGCGAGGACATCCCTCCCCTGGCCGCACACTTCCTCAAGACCCACGCCCAGCGCTACCGCAAACCGCTCACTGGCTTCGATACACCGGCACTCCACGCCCTCATCGAGAACCGTTGGCAAGGTAACGTCCGTGAACTGAACCATGTCATCGAACGTGCCGTACTGCTCGCTCAGGACACCCAGATCCGCCTGCCGGACCTGGCCCTTCGCACCGGCCCCGGCGCCGTCCCCCGCCTGGAAGAGATGTCGCTCGAGGAGGTGGAGGCCCACCTCATCCGCAAGGCCCTCGACCGCTACCAGGGCAATGTTTCCCAAGCCGCTCACGCCCTTGGGCTCAGCCGCAGTGCCCTCTACCGCCGCCTGCAGCGCTATGGCCTCTAGCCCTCTCGTCCCCCACAGTGGCGCAGGCCGCGTGGCTCGCGCAAGACTAGTCCAGTGACCCACGAACGGCGCATCCAACTCCTCGCACTTGCCGCCGGCGCCCCGGCCGTAGTCGCCGTCCTGCTGATCCTCTGGTATCAAGGCAACTACACACCTAAGGTCCAGTGGACGCTCACCGCGCTCATCACCGGTGTTTGGCTCGGTTGCGCCGCCGCCATCCGGGAGAAGGTTGCGTCGCCGTTGCGCACGCTCGCCAACTTGATGGAAGCCATGCGCGAAGGCGATTACTCGATCCGCGCCCGCCAAGCCCGCGACGACGACGCGCTCGGCGACGTCATGCAACAGGTGAACGCGATGAGCACCACGTTGCGCGCGCAGCGCCTCGGAGCGCTGGAAGCCACCACGCTCCTGCGTAAGGTGATGGCTGAAATCGACGTCGCCCTCTTCGCCTTTGACCCTGAGCAGAAGCTGAAACTCGTCAACCGCGCCGGAGAGCGCGTCCTCGGCCAGCCCGCCGAGCGCATCATGAACCTCACCGCCTCCGCCCTCGGGTTGGCCGACTTGCTGGGTGACGAAACCGAAGCCCCGGAAATTGTTCAGAAGAGCTTCCCGGCCGGCACCGGCCGCTGGGGACTCCATCGCGGCTCTTTCCGGGAAGGCGGCGTCCCGCATCAACTCATTGTCCTGAGCGATCTCACCAAGACCCTGCGCGAGGAAGAACTGCTCGCGTGGCAGCGCCTCGTGCGAGTGCTTGGCCATGAAATGAACAACTCGCTCACGCCCATCAAGTCGATCGCCGGCAGTCTCAGCCTCCTGCTGCGCCGCAATCCGGACGGTGACGAATGGCGCCAGGACGCACTTCAAGGGCTTGACGTCATCGCCACCCGCTCAGAAAGCCTCAGCCGCTTTCTCGGCTCCTACGCGCGGCTCGCCAAGCTCCCCAAGCCGACTCTGGCACCGGTGGAGATCGCGGGCCTCGTCCGCCGGATCATCGCCCTTGAAACGCGCCTTCCCTGTGTGATGGTCGAAGGGCCGGACATCGCCGTGCGCGCCGACAATGACCAGCTCGAACAGGTGCTGATCAACTTGGTCAAGAATGCCGTCGACGCTTCGCTCGAGGCCGGTTGGAAGTCCCACGAAAAGTTGGTGGAGGTGGGTTGGCAGGTGCAGACTCCCGCCGGCGGCGCATCGCAACTCGAGATCTGGGTCGCTGACCGGGGCCCAGGTTTAGCCAGCACCGCCAATCTCTTCGTCCCTTTTTTCACCACCAAGCCCGGCGGCTCCGGTATCGGACTGGTGCTCGCCCGCCAGATCGTCGAGGGCCACGGTGGCTCGCTCACGCTCACCAACCGGGAGCCCGGGCCCGGCTGCGAGGCCCGCGTCACGCTGCCCGTCTAGGGCCCAGTATTGCCACTACACCCAATCGAATCAATTACTTCCCGGTTCGTTTCGGGAACCTTGGTAGACTGGAAGCTACATGTCATCCACACGACTCCTCGGAAAACGTGCCCTCATCACCGGCGCCTCGTCCGGCATTGGCCGCGCAATTGCGATTCGTTTTGCCCGCGAAGGCGCAAGCGTCGCC
>JALHNI010000191.1 GCA_022843605.1 Bryobacter sp. | reverse complement strand
CGCCACCAACATCCCTGACACCGACCTAACTGACCTTGACGACTACACCACTTACACCGGCAATGGCCGGCGCATCATCACCATTCCCATCGTCGAATCCCTGCTGCCCGGCGGCGGTATGGTCATTCTCGGTTTTCGCCAGTTTCTCGTTCAGCCCCTCAGTGGACAAACTCAATTCAATCCCGCTGACCCCAGCGGACGCTTCACCGTCAGTTACATCGGTAGCGTCATGCCGCTCAAGCAAGGCCGTTTCGACGGCAATTGCGGCCTCACCACCGGCCCCGGAAAGGTAGTCTTGTTCCGATGAGACGCCGGCGCGGCAGTATTGTCATCGAAGCAGCAATGCTCATCCCCCTGATGATCCTGCTTTTTCTCGGCCTCGTCGAATTTGCCCGGGTCGGCTGGATCTATTTCACTGCGCAGAAGATGCTTTATACCTTTGCCCGCTACGTTGGCACGCAGCAAGGCGTTAACCTCTGCGATGCGAGCGATCTTTCGATTCTGCAGGCCAGGAACCTCGCGCTCACCGGCACCACCGATAACTCCCAGGATCCGATTCTGGCCGGACTTACCGCGGAGAGTTTCCAACTGCGCGCCGAACGGCTCGATCCCGATAGCGGCGAAATCGCCGAATGCGATTGCTCCGCCACCGGCTGCGACTCCGGCCAGGGCGGACGCCCGCCGGACTTCATCTCTGCCCGTTTCTCCGATGGCGTCTCCGTCGTCCTCCGCATCCCGCTAATTCCCACGGACCCCATCATTCTGCGTCCACAAGTGAGGGTGCCTTATGGCGGCACGTAGAAAGCGCAGTCCCGAGTCGGGCCAGGCGCTGATCGAGTATGTCATGATCTACTCGGCCATTATCCTCCCGCTCACGTTCATGATCGTCTTCACGGCACAGATGATGTGGGTGTGGAATACCGTCGTCGAATGGACCCGGAACGGTGCCCGCTACGCAGCCACGCATTGCGCCCAGTCCGGCGGCGGCAACGTCGTGGAGTTCATGCGCAACAACGTGCCCCTTACTTTCGACTTTGAACAGTTCCGCAGCGGTCCGGCCGAGGTGCAGGTCGAGTACTTCTCTCGCGATCCCGCCAGCGGTGAACTTGTCACTTATACCTGCGGCAGTGACTGCTCTACCGAATGCGTTCCAGACGCCGTGCGCGTCCGCGTCACCAACTACGAATTCCGAGCCTTCCAAAGTTATCTGGGTTTACCTCCCATACCCGTTCCCGAATTCGCGACTACGGTACCCATTGAGAGCGCGGGCTGCGATCCCGAGACAGGAAGCTGTTTGCCTTAGAGGCACCCAAAGGAAAGACATATGGCTGTATCTCTACTGCTGGCTTCAAACGACGAAACCTTCCGCGAAATGATCCGGGAACAGTTACTCAACATTCCGGATGCCCGCGTGGTTGGCGAGTTTCCCGAAGTCAACCAGAATCTCTATATCCGCGTCCTGCAGGAAGTGGAACGTCACCCCGAGGTCGCCCTGGTCATCGACCTGGCGGGCGATTCCGACACCAGCCTCCGGGCCCTCCAAAAGGTCAAGCAGGCGATCCCCGATCTCTACGTCATCGCCTCAAGTTACACCTCCGATGGTGAGCACGTCATCATGACCGTGCGTGCCGGCGCCAACGATTTCCTGGTACAACCCGTCAAGCGCCTCGACTTTCGCGATGCCATGGAACGTCTCGAACGTACCCCACGCCGCGTCTCGACGGGTGGCAGCCGTCTCGGTAAGGTCTACACTTTCCTGGGTACCAAAGGCGGAGTGGGCACCACCACCATGGCCGTTAACTTCGCTGGTGTCCTCGCCCAGCGTAAGCAACAGACTGTCCTCATCGACCTCGACTGGACCGGTAACGACTGTGCCATGCAAATCGGTGCCCAACCTCAGTACACCCTGCAGGAAGTTGGCGAAAATCTTGACCGCATGGATCAGGCCCTCTTCGAAGGTTTCGTTACTCGTGACCCCCTCGGCTTCTATCTCGTCGGTCCGCCGGACTCGCTGGAGAACGCCGGTTACTTTTCTGAGCCCATGTTTCGCGACTTCACCACCTTTCTGGTGGAAAAATACGAATCCATCGTGGTGGATGCCGGCCGCCTGATTAATACTGAGTTAGTCCTCGGCGCATTGCAGGTCTCGAATCAGATCTTCGTGGTCACCACCCAGGAATATCCTACTATTCGCAATGCCCAGCGCTACATGAGCTTCCTCATGCGCATGGGCTTCAATCAGGACCAGATTAAAGTCGTCGTCAACGAGTATTCCAAGAAAGCCGGACCCGGTTTGGCGTCGCTAGAACAGATCAAGCAAACCCTCAACCAACCCGTCTTTTACGGTATTCCGCAATCGAGCGCCGTCCTGGGCTCCATCAACAAAGCCCGCCCCTTCGTCGCCAACCGCGAGGAAGCCGGCGACCTGGATCGTGCCTTCCGCGCGTTCGTCGACAAAGCCACCGGCCGCAAGAAAGAAGCCGCCGCCTAGGCATCATCCATGGGCAGTCGATCCATCCCGCGTCCGTCGAACAACGCTGACCGCTGGTTTGCGCTCAAGAGCCAGGTCCACACGCGCCTGCTCAACACCATGTCGGCCGATCAACTCCGTGGTCTGCGCAAAGATGGCATGCGCGACCAGATCGGCAACATGGTGGAGCGCCTGGTCGGTGAAACCGGCACGCCCATGACCATCAGTGAGCGTGAAAAACTCATTGAAGAAATTCTGGATGAAGTCTTCGGCCTCGGTCCGCTGGAGGCCCTCTTTAAAGACGCCACCATCTCAGACATTCTGGTCAACGGCTTTGACTCCGTCTATGTCGAGCGCAACGGCATCATGCAGGAAACCAGCGTACGCTTCAAAGATCAGGCTCATGTCCGCCTGATCATTGACCGCATCGTTTCTAATATTGGTCGCCGCATCGATGAGTCTTCGCCGATCGTCGACGCCCGTCTGGGCGACGGTTCGCGCGTCTGCGCGGTGATTCCGCCGATCTCGCTCATCGGCCCGGTGATGTCCATCCGCCGTTTCGGCAAGAAACTCCTCACCACCGACGAACTGGTCCGGAACGATACCTTCACCCAGGGCATGCTGGACTTCCTCTCCGGCTGCGTTCAAGCCCGCTTGAACATCGTCATCTCCGGCGGTTCCGGTTCCGGCAAAACCACGATGCTGAACACCCTGTCGCGTTTCGTGCCCGAAGAAGAACGCGTAGTCACCATCGAAGATACGGCGGAGTTACAACTTCAGCAGTCGCACCTGGTCCGGCTTGAAACCCGGCCCATGAACATCGAAGGCGCCGGCGAGATCTCTCAGCGGGACTTAGTCATCAACGCCCTGCGCATGAGGCCCGACCGGATCGTCATCGGCGAATGCCGCGGAGCCGAAGCCATGGATATGATGCAGGCCATGAATACGGGCCACGACGGTTCCATGACCACCTGCCATGCCAACACCGCCCGCGATGCCTTTTCCCGGCTCGAGACCATGGTCATGATGGCCTCTTCCGCGATCCCCGATCGAGTCATTCGCCAGATGTTGGCCTCCGCCGTGCAGATCGTCATCCAGGCCGCTCGCTTAACGGACGGCAGCCGGAAGATACTCTCGATTAGCGAAGTCATTGGCGTGGATGAAGATCAGGTCGTGATGGAAGATATCTTCCGTTTCGAGCGTTCCGGTGTTGGCAAAACCGGTAAGGCCCTCGGCACCTTTCGCGCTACCGGTCATATCCCCGAAGTGCTGGGCCGCTTGAAAGCCTATGGCGTGCAATTGCCGCGCTCCATTTTCAGCGAGGTTCACGAGGTCAAGGAGCGCTGATGCTGTTCGCTTTCCTCCTTTGCGGCGTCCTATTCTCGGTTGCTGGCTGGACCGCCGCTCACTACGTCTGGCGCATCCCTCAGCGCGAAGAGCAGGCCCGCCTGCATGCCCGGATGCGCGAACTGCGCGCCCGAGCCGCTGTGCAACGCCAGCGCACCGGCGGCGACTTACTCCGCCGCGAAAGCCAAGGCACCTTCGCCTTCTTTGCCACCGTCCTCGACTGGGTAAAGCCACTCAAACGCCTCCAGCAGATCATCGATCAGGCCAACCTGAAATACCGTGCCACGGACGTCTTCACTGTCTCCGTCATCCTGTTCGTCGTGGTCTTTGCCTTCATCGGGCTCTTTATCAGTTACTGGCCGATCAAGCTGGCGTTTTCCGCCCTTGTTGCCTCCCTGCCCACGGTCTACATCATGTGGAAGAAGTCTTCCCGTCTCGGTAAGTTCGAACACATGCTGCCCGAAACCATTGACCTCTTCAACCGATCGATGAAGGCTGGCCACAACATCCAGGGCGGTCTCGAAACCATCGCCAGCGAAACCTCCGATCCGGTTCAGATGGAGTTTAAGAAGGTGATGGAAGAGCTGGCACTGGGCGCTCCCACTGAAGAAGCGCTCCACCACCTTGGCGATCGCATCCCGCTCATTGACCTCAAGTTCTTCATCACCGGCCTCATCTTGCAGCGCCAGACAGGCGCAAACATGGTCGATATGCTGGAGAATCTCGCCTCGCTTATTCGGGAACGCCTGAATCTCGCCGAGAAACTGCGCGCTGGCACTGCCTCCCAACGCTTCTCCGCCGCCTTAGTCTGCTCCATTCCCCTCGTCATCTTCGTGATTTACTGGTTCCAAAAGCCAGAGTATGTGGCGCTCCTGCTAGAAGACGAAACCGGGAACATGATCCTCACTTATGCCATCATCTCCGAACTGATCGGTATCCTGGTGATTCGCAAGATTGCGAGCCCTAAGTTCTAAATGTTGACGTCGATTCTATTCTTCCTGGCGTTCGGTGCGGCGGCCAGTGCCATTGTCTGGTCGGCCCTCCAACTGTTCACCGTTCAGGAAGATCCCCTCGACGAACGCATGACCCAGTTACGCGCCTTCAATGCCACCGGCCCCGTGGAGACCGGCGGCCAGCGTCGGCGCAGCAGCGGGGGAGGCTTCTGGAATCAGTTACTCTACATCGTCTCCCGCTTCGGCGGCGAAGAATGGATTCGTGACGTCGAACGTGAATTACGCTCGGCGGGTTTGCGCCGTCCTGAGTCCGCCGCCTATTACATTTTTGGACATAGTCTCTTCTTCGTCGTCTGCATGGGCGGCATGCTCTACTTCCAGCGTGACAATCCCATCTCAAACGCCTTCGGCGGTCTCATCGCGGCCTTCATCATCGGTTGGCTCGTACCGAAGCAGGTGCTCGGACGCCTCGCGAAACGTTACAAAGCCAAGTTACAGGAGGCCCTGCCCGACACCATCGATTTACTCGGCATCGTTCTCGGTACGGGCCTCGCGCTTGACCAGGCCATGGTTCGCGTCAGTGAGGAGATGCAGTTCATTTATCCGGAACTGGCGAATGAATTCTACACCGTCGTCATGCAGGTGAAAGCCGGGCAGGACCGCGCCCGCGCCTTCAACCAACTTGTCCGCCGCACCGGCATCGACGACATTAAGAGCCTGGCCGCCATGATCATCCAGAGCGAACGCTTCGGCACGTCGCTCTCCCACGCGCTCAAAGTCTACGCCGATGCCCTTCGCATGCGTCGCCGCCTCCGCGCCGAAGCGGCTATTGCCAAGGCCGGCATCAAGATGCTTTTCCCCAACATCATCTTCATCCTTCCGGTCCTTTTCGCAATCACCTTGGGCCCCGCCATGATTACCGTACTGCGCTCCCTTGCCGGTGGCATCGGCCAGCGCTAATCGTGAAATAATCATGAGCTATGCGTCGTTTTGCATCCATCCTTTTGGCTTCTGCGCTTCTCCTGCCCGGCCAGACCTATGACTTGCTGCTGAAGGGCGGCCACGTCATTGACCCCAAGAACAACCTGAATGCGCCCCTGGACGTCGCGATCACGGCTGGGAAGGTCGCCCGCGTTGCCGCTGGCATCCCGGTGGCCGAGGCCAAAGCCCTCGCCGACGTTCGTGGTCTCTACGTGATGCCGGGCCTCATCGACATTCACGTCCATGTCTACGCTGGCACCGGCTTGCCTCGCACTTATACCGGCGATTTGAGTGTCTATCCTGATCCGCTCTCGTTCCGCTCCGGTGTCACCACCATGGTCGATGCCGGCACCTCGGGCTGGAAGAACTTCCCCGACTTCCGTCAGCGCGTGATTGACCGCGCCAAGACCCGCGTCCTCGCTTTTCTCAACATCGTCGGCAATGGCATGAGTCCCGTTGGAGAGAGCGACCCCAGCAACATGGATGCCGAGGAAACCGCCAAGATGGCTCGCGCTCACAAGGACGTCATCGTCGGCTTCAAAACTGCGCACTACGCGGGCGAAGGTTGGTCCGCAGTGGACGGCGCTACCAAGGCGGGACGTGCGGAGAACCTGCCGGTCATGGTCGATTTTGGCGTGCTGAAGCCACCACGCAATCTCGAGGCGCTCATGGGCGACAAGTTGCGCAAAGGCGACATTTACACGCATTGCTACGCCGGTCTCCGTCTTGAGGTCGAGAACGGCAAGCTGAATCCCGCTATGCGTCAGGGCCGCGAGCGAGGCATCTACTTCGACGTCGGTCACGGAGGCGGCAGTTTCTTCTGGAACATCGCGGTGCCCGCCATTCAAGCCGACTTCTTCCCGGACTCGATCTCGTCGGACCTGCACATGGGCAGCGTGAACTCCGGCTTTAAAGACATGCCGAATCTGATGTCCAAGATGATGAGCCTCGGTATGCCGCTGGAGAAGGTCGTCCGTGCTTCCACTTGGAACCCCGCCGTGGAGATCAATCGCCTCGAACTCGGACACCTGAGCGTTGGCGCTGAGGCCGACGTTGCGGTGCTGCGCCTGGAGCAGGGTCAGTTTGGTTTTCTTGATTCCGCTGGTGCCCGCCGCGAAGGCAAGCAGCGCCTCACCACCGAGATGACTTTACGCAAAGGCGTTCCCGTCTGGGACTTGAACGGCCGGGCGGCCAAGGATTGGAAGTCGTTCAACTATCGGAAACCCGGTGCCCCGCCGTCGAAGAAGTAGAATGGCAATTTGATGCCCAGACTCTACGAAACCATTGCGCCGGACTCAGTGTTGGACTCAGGGGCCGATGGCCTGTTCGATGTTCGCAGCAAGGTCCCTGGCCCCGCGGGCTCGTTGCCCTTAACGGCTGAGATGCTCTTGGAACGGCCCTCAGGCGACCTCTTCGGCTGGACTCAGAATGCCGGCATGGGTTGGAATCCGGCCAAGCTTGGCGGCCCCGAAGTGCTGCTGCTGTCTACCCACGGTGGCTTGCGCGCTCCCAACGGAGAAGCGATTGCTCTCGGTTACCACACCGGCCATTGGGAAGTCGGTTTATTGATGGAAGCCGCCGCCCAGGAACTCAAGGCGCTCGACGCTGTACCGTTTGCCGGCGCCTGCACCGACCCGTGTGACGGACGCACCCAAGGCACGACGGGCATGTTCGATTCGTTGCCCTACCGCAACGACGCGTCCATGGTCTTCCGCCGGTTGATTCGCTCCCTTCCTACCCGGCGCGGCGTGATCGGCGTGGCCACCTGCGACAAAGGTTTGCCCGCCATGATGATGGCGTTGGCCGCCATGCATGATCTGCCTTGCGTGCTGGTTCCGGGCGGCGTCACGCTAGTGGCGGAGGACGGCGAGGACGCCGGCAAGGTCCAAACCATCGGCGCCCGTTTCTCGCATAACATCATCACCCTCGAACAGGCCTCCGATATGGGCTGCCGCGCTTGCGCCTCGCCAGGCGGTGGCTGTCAGTTTCTTGGGACGGCGGGCACTGCGCAAGTCATCGGCGAAGCGCTGGGCATGACGCTAACTCATGCCGCACTGGCTCCTTCCGGCCATCCGATCTGGCTCGACATGGCCCGCCGTTCATCGCGCGCCGTGCTGCAGATGATCCAACGCGGCATCTCCATGAAGGACATCATCACCGACGCGGCCATCCGGAATGCCCTTGTGGTGCACGCCGCCTTTGGTGGATCCACGAATCTCATCATGCACCTCAGCGCCGTGGCTTATCACGCCGGTGTGCGGCGGCCCACCGTGGAGGATTGGACCCGCGTGAACCAGCAGGTGCCGCGCCTCGTCGATGCTTTGCCGAACGGGCCCAAACACCATCCCACCGTCCAGGTCTTCCTGGCCGGCGGCGTACCCGAGGTGATGCTGCATCTGCGCCGTGCGGGCCTGCTCGAGACGGGCGTACTCACCGCTACCGGTCGCACGCTGGGCGAGATGCTCGATTGGTGGGAGACCAGCGAGCGCCGCGCCCGTCTGCGCGATGTCCTCCGCCAGCGAGACGGTGTTGACCCCGATGACGTCATCATGTCGCCAGAGTCCGCGTCAAAGCGCGGCCTCACTTCGACGGTTTGTTTCCCCCAAGGTAACTTGGCTCCGGGTGGCAGCGTGATCAAGAGCACGGCGATTGACCCGAGCGTTGTTGGCGAGAATCAGGTCTACCGCAAAGTGGGCCCGGCGCGGGTCTTTACCACCGAGCCGGCCGTGATTAAAGCGATCAAGACCGGGGGCATCCAGGCCGGTGACATCATCGTTCTGTGCGCGCGCGGACCCTTGGGTTCCGGCATGGAAGAAACTTACCAGGTCACCTCGGCGCTCAAGATGCTGCCCTTCGGGAAGCATGTGGCTGTCATCACCGATGCTCGCTTCAGCGGCGTTTCCACCGGGGCCTGCATTGGTCACGTGACTCCGGAAGCGCTAGCTGGTGGCCCAATCGGGAAGTTACTCGATGGTGACACTCTTGAGATCGTTGTCGATCAGCGGCACATGACTGGAACTGTCAACTTACTCGGCGCGGACGGCACGGTTGAGAGCGGAACGGAATTACTCGCCTCCCGGGCGCCGCGCCCGGACTTACAGCCTGACCCGCTTCTGCCTCAGGACTCTCGGATGTGGGCCGCCCTCCAGGACGTGAGCGGCGGAAGCTGGGGCGGGGCCGTTTATGACGTCGAACGAATCCTCGAAGTGCTGGCCGCGGGTAAGAAAGCACTCGGCATTTAGCGCCCCAAGCTGGCTTGCCGCGCCGGGAGAAACTCGTCATTCGGCCGCCAAGTAAACAATGCCGGAGTATTGGCGGCGTTGATGCCGAGGGTGAGTCCGAGGCGAGCTAGATCCTCGACGCCGGACCAGTCCCAGTCCCCGCGGAATTCGTCCGAAGGCTGATGGTAGTGCTTGCCCGCATACTGCTGGCGCTGTGCTTCCGCCCTCGCCGCATTCGCTCCCTGGTAGTCAGCACCGAGGTTCACGGAGAAGGCCGGGACTCCGACCCGGGCGAAAGAGAAATGGTCGGAGCGATAGAAGCTGCCTTGCTCCGGCCGCGGATCCGGGCTGATCGCGAAGTTGAAGCGCCTCGCCGCTTCCTGCACCAGCGGCCAAGCGGTGGTTCTCTCGGCCCCGGTCACGACCAGGTCGCGCGGCCGGCCGTAAGGCGCAATCGCATCGAAGTTCAAATTCAACTGCGTCTTCCCGAGGGGAAACAACGGATGCCGGCCATAGTATTCGCTTCCGCGCAGACCGCCCTCTTCCGCGGTGACCGCTAAGAAGAGCGCAGACCGCCGCGGCTTCTGCGGAAGGGCGGCCCAGGCCCGAGCAAGTTCAAGCAGCACACCGAGGCCGGTGGCATTGTCGACGGCACCATTGTAGATGCCGTCTCCGGTGGCTTTGGGATCGATGCCCAGATGATCCCAATGGGCGGAGAACACGACGACCTCCTGTTTTAGATCTGTGCCCTCCACTATGGCCGCTACGTTCTGGGTGCGGACTTCGCGCAACTGCGCCTGGGCGTTGATGCGGATGTTCTTGCCGAGCGGGATGGCCCGAAACCCGCGTTGGTCAGTTGCTTGCAGCAAGGCCGGAATGTCCAGCCCCAACATGCGCGTGGCCGCTTCGGCCGTCAGCCAACCCGCAAAGCCCAGCGCCGGCGATTCCGGATCCACCGGGATTTGAGTATCCTCCTTGCCCCACGAATTGCGAACCACTTCCCAGCTGTAACCGGCCGTCGGGTCGGTGTGGATGATCAGGCAGGCGAGCGCGCCCTGCCGGGCCGCCTCTTGAAACTTATAGACCCAGCGGCCGTAGTAAGTCAGGGCCCGTCCGCCGAAGAAGCGATCATCCTGCGAGGGCGGCTCGTTCGTAAACAGCACCACAATCTTGCCGCGCACGTCGATGCCCTGATAGTCATTCCACTGGAACTCTGGGGCATGGATGCCATGCCCGACAAAGATGGCGGGCGCATCGAGGTCCTCTGTTGCCCGCTGGCGTTGAGACGCACCAACGAAGTCACTCAAGTAAGTGAGCTTTGCGTCTCCGGAGGAGATGCTGGACGAAGGCTGAGTCGTCACGCCGCGCAACAGCACCTGCTGTCCATAGGTGCGCCGCCCGTTTACTTGATCGCCGGCGGGCTGTGCGCCGGCGGCGGCGAAAGCGGCGGCGAGGTACTCGGTGGCCAACTGGCCACCTCGCGTACCGACGCCGCGACCCTCCAGGAGATCCGAGGCAAGAAACTTCACGTGGGCCCGAATGCGAGGCCCGGCAATCTCCTGGGCGTGCAGGGGCAGAAGCAGCAGGAGCGGAAGAAGACGCATTCCGCTAGTCTAACCGCTGGGTGGACGGCCTACGCTCAAAGTTTGAGGCGTTCGAAGAGCCGGTCACGATAGGTCCGGCTCAGCGTAATCTGGGAGCCATTGTTCAACACCACCTGATAGTCGCCGTGGAACCAGGGATGCAACTCCTTGATGCGGTCGATGTTGATGATCTTCGAACGATGCACGCGAACGAACTTATCCGGGTCCAGCCGCGATTCAATCGAATTCATCGTCTCCCTGACAAAATGCTGCTCACTGTTGATGTGCAGGCAGACATAGTTGTCGGCGGCCTGGATGAGATCGATATCCTCCAGGCGGACAAAGAAAAGCTTGTGGGCGGTCTTCACGGCGAAGCGAGACGGCCGGGCCTTCAGGTTTCGC
>JALHNI010000190.1 GCA_022843605.1 Bryobacter sp. | reverse complement strand
TTGGGACCGCAAAGTCACTGGCCGCCTCACCATGCTGGACGCTCAGGACGACGTCCTCGGTGCATGCCTCCTCAAGTTGGGGCACGATTGGAACGCCACCAACGAAGCAGAATTGCGCTCTGCTCAACGCGAAGCCATTGCGCAGAAACCGTTGCTGCGTGCTTACCTCAATGCCGAAGTGCGCGACCAGGTGCTCGCCGGCGATGTCCTTGCCGCCCAGATGTGGACCACCACAATGATGCCCGTTATGGCGGAAGCTCCGCATCTGGAATTCGTTTATCCTGCGGAAGGCTTTGTTCGCTATGCAGAGTCTGCGGTCATACTGCGGGAGAGTCCACGTACGGAGGCCGCACATCGCTTCATCGATTTTCTACTGAGGCCTGAAGTTGCCGCCGAATGCGTCATCGCCGAGAAAACCGGCCCTGTCTTAGACGGCGTGCGTGACCTGCTTCCCACGCAACTGCGCGATCATCCCCTGCTGTTCCCCGGCGCTGAGGAACTGGAGCGCGCGGTCTGGCTACGCACAATGCCGCCCAACGCCCAGCGCCTGCGCGACCGCCTTTGGACCGAAATAAAAAGCGCGTAAACTATCAGGCATGATGGAATTCTTTTCGAAACGCTTGCCCCGGCGCGATGTCTTCCGCGGTTCCGCCTTCGGCTTCCTTGCCGGCCTGATGCCCGCCGCCGCCCAGGCCGCCCCGGCCAAGGGTCTCCAACTCGGTGCCACGATGTACGAATCCATCGGCGTCAAGCCGCTCATCAACGCCCGCGGCACCTTCACCATCATCAGCGGCTCCACGATGCTGCCCGAGGCCCGTGCGGCGATGTCGGAGGCCGCCCAGCACCACGTCCACATCGATGAACTGATGGCTGGCATCGGCGCCCGCCTCGCCGAACTCACCAAAGCCGAGTTCGGCATGATCACCTGCGGCTGCTCGGCGGCCATCACGCATGCCACCTCCGCCTGTATTGCCGGCGGCAACCCGGACCTCCACGTCCGCCTGCCCAACCTTACCGGCTTCGCCAAAACCGAGGTCATCATCCCCGGCCATTCGCGCAACGTCTATGACGCCGCGGTGCGCGCCGTTGGCGCCACCATCGTCGAAGCCAATACGGTGGAAGAACTCGAGGCAGCCTTCGGCCCGCGCACGGCCATGATCTATATCCTCGCCGGCCCCAACGCCGAGCGCGGTCCGCTCACGACGCAGGTGCTCTGCGACATGGCGAAGAAGCGGAATGTGCCGGTACTGGTCGATGCCGCGGCCGAAATTCTTACCGTGCCCAATGTTCATCTTGAAAAGGGCGCCACGCTAGTCGCATATAGCGGCGGCAAGTGTATCCGTGGCCCCCAAACCGCCGGTCTGCTCCTCGGCCGCAAGGACCTCATTCAGGCCGCCTGGGTCCACAGCGCGCCGCACCACGGTTTTGCCCGCGGCTTGAAGATTGGCAAGGAAGAAGCCATGGGCATGCTGATGGCCGTCGAGATGTGGTTCAAACGCGATCACGACGCCGAATGGAAGATGTGGCTGCAGAGGCTGGATCACGTCGCCAAACGCGTCTCCGCCATTCCCGGCGTCACCACGTCGGTCCGCATGCCGGAAGGCCTCTCGAATAAGCACCCCACCCTGAATATTCGCTGGGACCCGGCCAAGCTCAACGTCACCGGCCGCGCCGTCGCCAAGCACCTCTTCACCACCGAGCCCCGCATCGCCCTGCCCACGGGTGCCAGCGACAACGGGCTCGCTGTGGTGCCCTACATGATGCTGAACGGCGAAGAGAAGATCGTCGCCGACCGCCTCTACGCCACGATCACCAATCCTCCGCCCGCCGAGCCGGCCGCGCCCACCGCCGCGCCCGCCGGCGACCTCACCGGCCGCTGGGACGTCCAGATCCATTACCGCGCCAGCACGTCGCAGCACGTCCTGCACCTTAAGCAGCAGAACGGTAAACTCGAGGGAACGCACCAGGGAGACTTCGTGGCCCGCGATGTCTCCGGCAGCATCAACGGCGACCACCTGCGGCTCGCCAGCAGCATCGGCGAACGCCACGGCGACTCCATTAACTACGAATTCACGGGCACCCTAAAGGGCGACGAACTTACCGGCGACTTGAATATGGGCGAGTATCTTGGAGCCCGTTTCATAGCCAAACGTTACGTCACTCGCACCCGAGGCTAACCTATGTACCGCACCGGATTGTTGCTCGTCGGGCTGACTGCCTACGCCCAAACACCAGACGCCACTCTCTTCGAGTCCAAGATCCGGCCGGTGCTCGCGAGTAGTTGTTTCAGTTGTCATTCGTCAAAGATGAAGTCGCCGATGGGCGGCCTGGTGCTCGACACCAAGGCCGGTCTATTGAAGGGCGGCGCCTCCGGGCCGGTCGTCGTGGCCGGGAAGCCCGCGGAAAGTCGCCTGCTGACGGCGATCCGCTTCACTGATCCGCACTTGCAGATGCCGCCCAGCGGCAAACTGGCTCCCACGGTGGTCGAGAGCTTCGAACGCTGGATCGCCGCCGGCGCGCCCGACCCCCGCGTCGACGCCCCTGCTGCCGCCGCTACGACGCCCCTCAAGGGCATGTCCATCGATGACGGCCGCAAATGGTGGGCCTTCCAGCCAGTGAAAGAGTTAACTGCGCCCGTGGTGAAGGCTACCCACTGGCCGCGCCGCAAGATCGACTCGTACTTACTCGCGAAACTCGAAGAGAAAAAGCTAGCGCCCTCACCCCAAGCCGATTCGCGCACGCTCGTCCAGCGCGCCTACATCGACTTACTCGGTCTCCGTCCCACTTACGAAGAAGTAGAGGCTTTCGTCAACGATAAGTCGCCCGACGCTTATGAGAAACTCATCGACAAGTTACTCGCCTCTCCGCACTATGGGGAAGCCTGGGGCCGTAACTGGCTGGATGTTGCTCGCTTTGCCGAGGACAACCCCACCTCTGAAGCCACGAATCCTCCATATCCCTACGCCTGGCGTTACCGCGACTGGGTGATCGAAGCCATCAACCGAGACGATCCGTACGACCGTTTCGTCAGACTTCAACTCGCTGCTGACCTGATCCCCGGCACGAAACGCGAAGATCTACGCGCACTTGGTTATCTCGGCGCCGCACCCATCTATCACAAGGATCAGCGCCTTTCCTACGATGTGATCTATACGTTCCTCACCGACGACTGGGACGAGAGGGTCGATGCAGTCTCGCGCGGTCTGCTCGGTCTCACCGTCGCCTGCGCCCGTTGTCACGATCACAAGTTCGATCCGATTCCCACCAAGGACTATTACGGTTTGGCCGGCGTCTTCGCTTCCACCATGCGCTCTGAGCGGCCCACTTTCGAAGTCGACCCGCAAGTCGAAGCCCGCTATCAATGGCTTGAACGCCGGCTGTTTGACCTCGCATACTCGCGTAACTTACTCACCGGCGAGGCCTCCACTGTCGATGGCGCGGAAGCACGTGTCGTGCGCTGGAAAGCCGAGATCGCCGCGCTTCGTGCTGAAGCCGAAGCCCTGAAGGACCGTTATCCGAAACTCGTCTCGAACCTCGAGAAGTATTGGCGCGAGCGCCCTGCGCGACCCACCGTTCCCGAACCCAAGCCGGTCGCGGCCGCTAAGCCTGCTTTTGACTTCGTCGCCGCCCGCCGCCGCCCCTCCGCCTCCGACGAGCCGTTCATGAATACCGTCTACGACGCGGCTCAATATGTCGACGGTTCGGACGCCAATTACACTTGGATCCATTACAAAGCCGGTGAAGCACGCGACCTGCCGGTGATGTTACGCGGCAATGTTGCGTCGCCCGGCGAAGTCACCCCCCGCCATTTCCTCACCGTTCTCGCCAAAGGCGATTCGCATCTCGGCGCAGGTTCCGGCCGGCTCGCCCTCGCCGACAAGATTTTCTCCGATAGCGCCCCCCTCAGCGCGCGCGTCATGGTCAACCGCGTCTGGGGCTGGCACTTCGGCAAACCGCTAGTCGCCACCACCAGTGACTTCGGCACCCAGGGCGACAAGCCCACTCACCCCGAGTTGCTCGATGACCTCGCCGCGCGCTTCATCAAGAACGGCTGGTCCCTCAAGTGGCTCCATCGCGAGATCATGCTCTCGTCCGCCTACCGGCAAGCCAGTCAGCGCCGCGCCGATGGCGATCGGGTTGACCAGGGCAACGTTCTGCTTTGGCGCATGAACCCGCAACGCCTCAGCGTCGAAGCCTATCGCGATTCCCTGCTCCGTGCCGCCGGCCGCCTCGACGGCAAGCAATACGGCGTCTCCCAGGATCTCGACCTCGAGACCAACTACCGGCGCACCATCTATGGGCGCATCGGCCGGGGCCGCATCAACGACTTGCTCAAGATCTACGACTTCCCAGACGCTACCCTCACAAGCCCTGGCCGTGACCTTACCATTACGCCGCTTCAGCAGTTATTCGTTATGAATGGTCCTTTTTTGCTCAGCCAAGCCCAGTTTCTCGCGAGTAACTTGAAAGAGACTGACCAAACCGCGCAGATTAAGGAGCTCTATCGCAAGATCCTCTCCCGCGAGCCCAGCCCCAAAGAAATTGACTTAGCGCTTAGTTACTTGGGCCAGGGAAAAATCGACGAATACGCCCACGTCCTGCTTTCCACCAGCGAGGTACTCTTCCGCAAATGACACGCCGCGAACTTCTCACACAATTCAGCGGCGGCCTGGGACTCGCCGCCGCTCTCCCGCAACTCCGCGCCGGCACCACACCGCACTATGCGGGTCCGGCCCTGCCGCGCAAAGCCAAACACGTCATCTTCCTCTTCCTGGCCGGCGGACCCTCGCACGTCGACATGTTCGACCCCAAGCCCGCCCTGCTCAAGTTCCAGGGCCAGCGACCCGGCTCCGTCGACCTTCGCACCGAACGCCAAACCGGCGGCCTCCTGCCCAGCCCCTTCGTCTTTAAGAAGCATGGCCAAAGCGGTGTCGATGTCAGCGAGTTACTCCCGCAACTCAGTTCCGTCATCGACGACGTCTGCGTCATTCGCTCGATGTACACCTTCAATCCCACGCACACGCCCGCCCGCAGCTTGATTCATTCAGGCAGCATCCTGGCCACGCGTCCCTCGCTCGGCGCCTGGAGCTCATATGGGCTCGGCACTGAAAACGACAACCTGCCGGCCTTCGTCGCCCTCACGCCGGGCGGCAACGGCGGCCCCTTCCTCCGTAACGGATTTCTGCCCGCCGAGTACCAGGGCACGCCCTTCAATGACACCGCCATCGAACCGGAGAAGATGATTGCCAACCTGCGCAACAAGGTGCTCGACCCGCAAGCGCAGCGCCGTCAATTGGATGCCGTTCAAGCCTTGAATCGTGAGTTCAGCGCCGGCTTCGGCCCCGATGACTTCCTCGAAGGCCGCATTCAGTCCATGGAAGCGGCCTACCGCATGCAGTTCGAAGCGCTCGACGTGTTCGATATCCGCAAGGAGTCCGAAGCCATTCGCGCCGAGTACGGCTCATCGTCCTTCGGCAATGGCTGCCTGTTGGCCCGCCGTCTCGTCGAACGTGGCGTTCGTTACATCCACGTCAATCACAGCGCCGGCCAGGATTGGGATGACCACAAAGACATCGACACGAACCTTCGCAAGCGCTGCCCGGATATGGACCAGGCCGCTGCCGCCCTCATCCGGGACCTCAAACGCCGTGGACTGCTCGACGAAACGCTCGTGGTCTGGGGCGGCGAGTTCGGCCGCACCCCCGTTTCAGAAAGCGGCTCCGGTCGCGACCATAACCCCTATGGCTTCACGATGTGGATGGCCGGCGGCGGCATCAAAGGCGGCCTCGCCTACGGCGCTACGGACGACTTCGGCTTCAAGGCCGTCGAGAACCGCGTCTCCATCCACGACCTGCACGCCACCATCCTGCACCAACTCGGCATTGACCATACGCGTCTCACCTATCGCTACGCCGGCCGCGACTTCCGCCTCACCGACGTCTTTGGCGATCCAGTGAAGTCGATTATCGCCTAACTAATTCAGTACGAGGTTGAGGCCTTCACGCGCGAACTGGCCGAGGGTGATCTTCCTGCCCGAGGAGGAGAGCCGATCAAAGGTATCTGGATCAGAGATGTCCGCATCGACAACGGGGAAAACGCGATACTCGCCAGGCGGCAAGCCCGTAATTCGATATTGGCCATCGATGAGGGATGTAGCACTACGAACCGATTCACCGCGAGCGTTAACTACCAGGAGTTGAACGTCAGAGGCTGGTTTGTCGCCTTTCTCAAAGACCTTGCCGCTCACTTCGGCCGTACCTTCTTCCAGCGTCACAACGACTTCGCCGGGCCCTGCCACTAGCTCCAATGCGTGGGGCGATACCTCCACGCCGTTCAGGTGGATCGACTTCATGTAGAAGCCCGCCGGCAGGCCATACGCCTGCACCCGATACGTTCCTGGATCGAGTGGTGCGACAGTAAACCGGCCATCCCGGTCCCAACGGCTGTTGGCTCCGCCGGAGACACCGAGTGAGGTCGGTTGGAAAAAGAGTGTGACCGAGGTGAGCGGCGGAGCATCCTCGGCGCGAATCACGCCACGAAGCACCGCGCCTGGTTGAAGCGAGACCGAGAGGCCAGTCACCGCTTGGCCCCCTACTTCCAGGTTAATGCGCGCAGCCAATCTTGCTTGATTGGGTCCTGTGCCGGCGGCATTGAGGACATACTGGCCCTGCGGTACGTTCTGCAGCGCGAAGGTGCCATCCGCTTCGACTGGTGCCGCATATTGTCGTGTCATGGCCATCATCAATGCCGGATGACGTGGCATGAGAGAGACGATACCGTGCCCCTGTCCACCCAACACTTTCCCGCTCACCGCCACAGAGTTGAGTTGAGGCATGCGAATGTTGACGTCCCGGCGGGTTGCGCCCGGCACCAGGACAACGGCTGCGGCAACGTCAAGATCTGTAACACCTGGGGCGAAGAAAGTGGCACTGGAACCGGAATCCGCAGCCAACACGTACTTGCCCGGAGTTAGGCCAAAAAGGCGATACTCGCCGCGGTCATTCGTGCTGGTGCTGCTTTGTTGCGTCAGCACCCGTTGGCCATTTTGGCCCAGGATCGACCATCGAAGGCAGTGAACGCGGGCATGGGAAAGCGGCTCGCCGTCTGCATCGACCACTCGGCCAGCGATGACGGCGTGCTGATTCAGCTTCAGGGTGACCCCCATCAGCTTCTCGCCGGGAAGAAGCGACAGGTAATTGATTCCTGCCGGAACAGGTAGGTACCCGCTGCGGTCCGCGTGGATCTGATGGCGGCCCGGGTTGACGGTCGCCCTGAACTTGCCTTCTTCGTCGGTAGTCAGGACAGTCGGCGGAGCGTTTGCCACGCGCGAAGCAGGCATCTGGGCGGGATCGTAGAAGTCATCCGTGAGCGAACGGCCGCTGGGCCGGATGCCCATCACGATAGGAATTTGTGCCAAGGTCACGTTCGCCTTGCGAATAGGCTCACCGCTGACAGCATCAATCACGCGGCCTTCTATCAAGCCGGACGCCGGCTGAGGCTGAAATGCCAAAGCGTGAGCCACGAGGATGAGCGAACCGCAGAGTCGCACCCTTCCATCGTCGCTCATTGACGCCCATTTCTGGTATTATCCCGTCGTGGCCCACCCTCCTCGGCACTGTCTCCTGGTGCGCGTCACGCACTGGATCACCACTCTTTGCTTCCTGGCCTTGCTGGTCAGCGGCATCGAACTCGTCATCTCGCACCCGCGCTTCTATTGGGGCGAAGAAGGCCATTCGCTTACGCCGGCTCTGTTCCAGATCCCCATCCCAGCCTCCCGAGCTCACGTCAAAACCGGCTACGACTTTGTCCTGCCGGACCAGAACGGCTGGAGCCGCTCGCTACACTTCCAAACCGCGTGGATCGTCGTCTTCACCGGCCTCATCTACGCCGCCTTCAGCCTCCGCTCCGGCCACCTCCGACGGAACCTTTTACCCGCGCAGCTTTCCTGGGCCACCCTCTCTGAGTCCTTCGCGAATCACCTTCGCCTCATGCCGCCCTTCACCGGCGGCTACAATCTCCTTCAGCGTCTTGTGTATCTGTTGGTGATCTTCGGTCTCTTCCCCCTTATGATCTGGACCGGACTTGCCATGTCGCCCGCCATCGCCGCCGGCTATCCCTTCGTCGTCGAGCTCTCCGGCGGCCACCAGTCCGCGCGCACGATTCACTTCTTCGCGACCTTGGCCCTGGTCCTGTTCTTCGTCGTCCATGTGCTGATGGTCTATCTGGCCGGTCTACGAACGCGCCTGCTTCCGATGCTCAGCAGCCGCTACCCCGCCCCCGAGGAGCAAGTATGAGCAACGGCCGTCGTAACTTCATCGCCGGCGGTGTCGCTGGCCTCGCCGGTACCGCGGCTTGGCGTCTCGCCGGCCAGTCCGGCCTACTGCCACCAGATTCCAGTGGCATCTATGGCGTTGGCCATTCGCTCACCTACGCCGCGCAACGTTTACTCACCGGCCAGGCCAACGCCCGAGAGTTCTCGCGCGACCAAATTTCGAAGATCCCCCACCCCAACGGCAAACCACCCCAGAGCCAAGACTTTCAGCGCCTCCAAGCCAATGGCTTCGCTGATTGGCAACTGCAAGTCGACGGACTCGTCAGCCGCCCCGGATCCTTCTCACTCGCCGACCTCAAGGCCCACCCCTCCGGCAGCCAAATAACCCAACTCATCTGCGAAGAGGGATGGTCCTACATCGCTGAATGGACCGGAACGCCCCTCGCTCACCTGCTCGAACTCACCGGCGCTCAACCGAAGGCCCGCTATATGCTTGCCTATGCCATGGACGGCTGGGTTGATTCCATCGACATGCACGATGCCCGTCATCCCCAAACCTTGCTCACTTACGGCATGAACGGAACTAATCTCCCCGTCGCCCACGGTGGTCCGCTTCGCCTCCGCGTTCCTCGGCAACTGGGCTACAAGAGCTTGAAATACGTCAGTCGCATCACGTTTACTGATCAGCTTAAGGAAGAGGCCTCCGACTACTCTTGGTACGCCGGCATCTAGGTTAACGATTATTAATATGCCACACTGGAAGCAGGAGGCATACTGATGAGCGTCATCTGGGAGAGCGTGGGCCGCAACTGGCCACTGGTACTGCCCTTAGGCGTCTTGCTGACAGTGATGGCGGCGGGATGGTTTGTTCGCAAAGTCCTGTTCCAGTTCCTCGAAGGGTGGGCCGCCAAGAGTACCGGAAGGTTTGACGGTGTGTTGGTACAGGCGATTCGGGGCCCTTTTCTGTTTTGGGTCTTGATCCTGGCCCTGCATTTGACGGCGCAATCCTCGGAGTTGCCTGCTCGGGCGACTGAGTTGATCGGCAAAGCACTGCTGATTCTGTGGATAGTCTCGTTGACTGTCGTGGCGTCCCGTTTGGCCGGGTCCATGGTTGGGCTCTATGGCAGGGAGCTGAGTTCGGCGTTGCCGGTGACGACGTTGACTCGCAGCCTGGCGAGTCTGGCGGTGGCGATCGTCGGCATTTTGATTCTTCTGGATACGCTCAGCATCTCCGTAACCCCCATTCTTACCGCCTTGGGCGTCGGTGGCTTGGCCGTGGCCCTGGCACTTCAAGAGACGCTTTCGAATCTCTTTGCCGGCGTCTATGTGAGCTTGGCCGGACAAGTGCGTGTGGGGGACTATGTGAAGTTGGAAACCGGCGACGAGGGCTATGTCACTGACATCAGTTGGCGCAGCACGACGCTCCGGGCCCTCCCTAACAACCTGATCGTGGTTCCCAACTCACGCTTGGGCAACGTAATTGTGACCAACTATCACCTCCCGGAGAAACGCATGTCGTTGCTGGTGCCGATCGGGGTGAGCTATGAGCACGATCCCGACGTAATCGAACGGATTCTTTTAGAAGAGGCAACGGCTGGAGCGGGTGAAATTCCCGGGCTACTTGCCGAGCCGGCACCGATGGTGCGATTCATTCCGGGCTTTGGCGACTCTTCTCTGAACTTCACTCTCATCTGCCAGGTGGCGGAATTTGTTGACCAATATCTCGTCCAGCATCACCTGCGCAAACGGATCTTCAAGCGTTTCCGGCAAGAGAAAATTGAGATTCCCTTCCCCATTCGCACCGTCTACTTCAAACACCCGAAGGAGGCGTAAGCGGCTCGCGCAGGCGCACCAGAGCTTCGAGAAGAGGGTCGATTTCTGCCTGATTGCGAAGGAAGTACCGGGCGTGGGACCGGACCTTGCGCCCGACTCGCACCGGAACGGTATTGCCTTCGAGCGCGAAAGCGTCCTCGTCGTTATCGTCATCGCCGACAAAAAGCACCCAGTCGCAGTTGAAGCGGGCCCGCTCGGCAGCAAGCGCTGAACCTTTGTGCGGCGAATCGACCCCGACGAGGTTGACAACCTCTTTGCCGCCAAAGACTCGAACCCCCTCAAGCTGGCGCGTGGCGGCGGCAATCCGCTGTCGAGCCTCCAGTTTTTTGGGGAACTGCCGGTAGTGGACCGCCAAAGATGTTCCTTTGTCCTCGATCCACAACCCAGGCTCCAAACCGAGTGCATCCTCGAGAGTCGCCTTCCATTGCTGAACCCGCTGCCGAACCTCAGCCTGGGCAACGCTCTCGGGGTGTTCCGTCTCCGCGCCATGGCCCCCAATGATGTGTCGCACACCGACATTGCCGGCCCGCTTGAGAACGTCTGCCCGAGCACGCCCCGAGACGATGATGCACGGATAGACAGCTGACAGCCGAGCGAGAAGCCCCCTCGTGCGTTCCCGTATGAAGGCTTGTCCGGGGTGCTCGACGATGGGCGAAAGCGTGCCATCGAAGTCAAAGGCACAGAGGGTCCGTTCCTGGGCGAGCCGAGAAAGAACCGGACGACAAGAGGCAGATAGCAGATAGCGCATTGTTAGAGAGAAATCGAACCATTCCGCGCGCCGAGCCGCCCACTCACCCGTTCCTGATCGCGGAGACGCGCGGCATCCACCAACATTTTTCCGGCCCATCGATAGACATTGAAGTGCACGAGGATAGAGCGCATCGACCGCATGCGGTCTTGTTGCTCCTGTTCCGGCATGGTCAGCGCCAGAGCCATAGCGTCGCTGCTGGCTTCCAGGTCGTAAGGATTGACGATGAGTGCCTCTGTAAGCTCCCGCGCGGCTCCGGTGAACTCACTCAGAATCAGAACGCCTTTCAAGTCGGTGCGGGCAGCGACGAACTCCTTTGCCACTAGATT
>JALHNI010000189.1 GCA_022843605.1 Bryobacter sp. | reverse complement strand
ACCCTCCGCCGCCAGCGCCATCAACGGGGTCCCCAGAAATCCACGTCTTTGCATCCCTCCAGACTACCAAGCACCCTAAGTCGTGTCGTCGTCCGGCGGCGCTTGACCTCGCGCTCCCGCCCCGCCCCGTCCCATTCCCATCGGCATCACGCCTCCTGCTCCACCGCCTTCGCCCCTTCCGCCGCCCTCCCGGCTCGAGGCCATCGTCGACAACAACTGCAGAAACAGCGTCTGCGAATACTTACGGCTGTAATAGTCCATCCGCATAAACGACGACACGCCCGCCACCACGCTTGCCATCCAGGCCGCCCACGTCCATTTACCCGTATTGGCTTCGATCAAACCCACGGCCGAGGTCAACAGCGCTACCGAAATCAGCAAAAAGGCCAGGAAAAGCCCCTTGTTTAACTTGTAATCGGCGATCAGATCATCCAGCCGTTCGGAAACCTTCGCGGAATACAGATACGCTTCCGCATGGGCCAGCGTGCTTTCGAGCGTCGCCTCATCCCGCGTTCCCTCTGTCGGAAACGGAATGCCTAACTTCATCGGATAGTGCACCTCCAACAACGCGATCTGCTCGTTCGTGAGATACCGCTGCTTTTCGCGGCCCGTAAAACGGTTTACCGCCCATTCAGCCGCCGCCCGCATCGGCACCCGGCGCCAGATCGGTTCAATCGCCACTTGGCCGAATCCCTGCAACAAGTGCCCGGCCGCGAACGAGAACACCAGTCCCATGGCGATGCCCACGCCTGAACTGGCAAACTCGCTCCCCAACCATTCCCTTGGGGCGAACAACAACGTCAGCATCAGAAGCAGCACCGCGCCCGGCATCACCACCGACGCAAACTCGACAAATATTCTGATGTTGCGCATCTGCCTCCATTCTCGCCTGCCGCCCTGGCTACTCTGAAAACTTGTTACCCTCATCGTAAGTGCGTCTCTTATGGTTTGCGGCGCTTACGGTGGTGCTTGCCCACGGTAGCGACAAAATCACTGTTTACGAAAGTGATCATTTTGAACTGATAACTGATGGCTCCAAGGGCCGCGCCCAGGACCTGCTCGGCCAGTTCGAGCGCGTCCGGTCTTTCTTTATTCAGGTCCTTGCCTTACAAGAACCCCTCATGAAAGCACGCGTCGTGGTTTTTGACGCCGAGAAGGACTTTCGCGAACTCGCGCCGAGTGAAGTCGCCGCCGCCTTCTACACGCCCCTGCCCCACCGCGACATCATCGCCATCGGCGGTTTGAAGCGGCCCGGTGAACAGCATCTTGTCGTGCACGAGTATCTGCATATGCTCTCGCGCTACACCGACCTCGATCTTCCTCTCTGGCTCAACGAAGGCATCGCCGAGCTCTACTCCACCATTCAGCCGCTTGGCAAGAAGATTCAGGTCGGCACGCCCATTCCTGGTCACATCCAGCAACTCCGCAACGAATGGCCGCCGCTCGAGCGCATCGTCGCCGTCGATCACAACTCCCCGCTCTACAATCGCCGCGCCCACGCGGGTTCCTTTTATGCCGCCAGTTGGGCCCTCGTCCACATGCTCTCCCTCTCCCCGGACTATCGGGCCGGTTACAAGCAGATGGCCTCCGGGATCGGCGTCGGAAAGCCGGCCGATGAGGTCTTCCGCTCCGTGTATGGCCGGACTCTTCAGCAGGTGGAGAAGGACCTGCAGAATTACATCCAGGGTCAGCGTGTCATGACGATCCTCTTTGACACCCAATTCGACAAGAGCTACGACAAGGTGCAGCCACGCGAATCCACCTCCTACGAATGGAGCATTGCCCGCGCCGACCTGCTCACCGCCAATCGCAAGTTTGCCGCCGCCCGTACTCTTCTCGAGTTGCTGGCCAAGGCGGAACCCTCGCGCCCTGAAGCCTGGGAGAGCCTGGCTTTTCTGCACTGGCTCTCTCGCGAAGATCCCACTCGCGAGCGCTCCGGCGAGGCTTTGGTCAAGGCCTTCGAACTGAAATCGAGCCACCCGAATCTGGCCTACCACTCGCCATCCCTCACCCGGGACGCGAAAGTCTCCGGCATCGCCCTGCGTGCCCTCATGCAGCAATACCCCGACTACACCGACGGCCGGATTCGCCTCGCCGAACACCTCCTCTACGCCGGTGACTTCGCGCAGTCCTACGACGAAATCAAGAAGCTGAAGCGCATCAGCCGCCGCCAGGCGCCCCGTTGTTTTCCTGTCCTCATTCAGGCCTCCTGGCGCTTGAAGAAATTCGAGGAGAGCCGCGTTGCCGCCAGCCAGTTCAAGGGCCTCGCTCGGACGGATGCCGATCAGACCTCGGCCAAGGCGTGGTTCACCTACGCCATGCGTGAGCCCCCGCCCGAGCGTCCCACGCCCAACTCTGCCTCGGCCGCCACCCCCATCGCAGCAGCCTCCAGCGCCGTAGCCTCTAGCGCCGCCGAAACCGACTCGCCCCCGCTTCGGATCCCTGACGAGTTTCCTCTCGAAGATGCCGGCACCGACGTCGTGCGTGACTCCGGTGGACCACGCCTGGTCACCGCGAAGCTATCGTTTATTGAAGGCCTCCTCGTCAACCTCGAGTGCAAGAACCCGCAAGCCATCCTCACCGTGCAGTCCGGCGTTGGCCTCACCCGCCTGCTGATTGAGGATCCCTCCAATGTCAATCTTTCGGCCGACGGCGAAGCGAAGATGGAACTCACCTGCGGCCCGCAATCCAATCGGATTAAGGCCGGCTACTTTCCTCGCGAGAACCAGACCCAGAAGACGGTGGGAGCGCTAGCGACGCTGGAGTTTCTAAAGTAGTCACCCAGAACTCGCCTGCGTCCGAGTTAAACGTCAGGCGCGTGCTCACCTCCGTTCCGTACACCCGCAGTCCGTAGTCACTGCCATCCACGACCGTCGGTATCGAAAGCTTGATGCCCCTCGTCATCACACACTTCAGATTTCCGCCGATCATGTTCGCCAGTTCCCCTAAGACGTCGCGCACCACGTCGTCCACGGCCGCTGGCGTCTCCATCGAAAGGAAGCGCCCGGCAAAGCGGCAAGCGGGCTCGCGGTTGCACTCCACTACCACCGCCCCGTTCCAATCGCCGGTCAACTGCACAGCCGCCGAGATACTTTGTGCCCCGGGAAACCAAGTCGGCTCTCCGCTGCTCACCTCCAGATTCATCATCGTCCCAAAGACTGACTTCACAATCTGTTGCAGCTCATCCGGATGGATTTTGAGGCCTAGTTCAGCTTGCATTACTCACTCCTCTCATCGCGCGACATAGACATTCGCGCTTCCTACCGCCTGCCGGTCAAACCACTCCTCCACCCCGAAGGCCGCCTCGGCCCCGCCCAGCAGCAGCCAGCCGCCGCGAAACAGTGTTCCGTGCAGTTCCTTCAGGATTCCGCGCTTCGTTTCGGCGTCAAAATAGATCATCACGTTGCGGCAGAACACCAGGTCGAACGGACCCAGGGCTCGCATGCTCTTGCGCAGATCGATCGTCTCGAAGCGCACCATCCGGCGCACCGTGTCACTCAACTGCCAGTCCACGCCCGACCGCTGGAAGTACTTCACTAGTAGCGCCGCCGGCAAACCCCGGTTGGCCTCCACCTGCTGATACTTGCCGGAACGCGCCCGCTCCACCACCGGCGAAGAAAAGTCCGTCCCCAGAATCTGAATGTTCCAATCGTGAAAGCCGCTCTCCAACAGCATCATCGCCAGGCTGTAGGCCTCTTGCCCGGTGGATGACGCTGCTGACCAGAACCGCAACGTCCGCGTATCCCGGCGCTCTTCTCTCAACCGCGGCAACAGTACCGTGCGGATCGCGTCGTAGTGCGCTGGCTCCCGGAAAAAGTAAGTCTCGTTGGTGGTCATCGCCTCCACCACGCGGCGGCTCAAGTCGCGCTCCCGTACCGATCTCACCATCGCGCAGAGTTCGTTGATCGAGCCCAGTCCCAGTTGCTTGACGATCGGCATCAGGCGGCTCTCGAACAGGTAGTGCTTGTCCTGCTCCAGCACAATCCCGGACTCGGCGTAGATGTGCTCCTGCAGAAACCTGTAATTGTCCGAAAGAATTTCGGCGACTGGCGTTTGGGTCAACATCCTGCTCTCCTCACGTGTGCCCCACAATGTCTAGAATCTCCGGCACCACTCTGTCGAGTGGCAACACGCGATCCGCGGCCCCGGCCTTCGTCACCGCGCCGGGCATCCCCCACACCACGCTCGTTGCCTCATCCTGCGCCAGGATCGTCGCGCCCTGCGCTCGGAGAACCTGCGCACCCTTTAACCCGTCCCGTCCCATGCCGGTCAGCACCACCGCCACCGCCGCCCCTCCGTACACCGCCGCCACTGACTCAAACAGCGCGTCCACCGCGGGACGGCAGGAGTTCAACGGCGCCGCCTGATCCAGAGATACCCGCACCGCGCCCCGGTCGCCCACCACCTTCAGATGAAAGTCGCCGGGCCCGATCAGCATCTTTCCAGCTTCCACCGCCTCGCCCAAGCTCGCCTCCGCCACCGGCATCTGGCAAATTGAGTTCAGTCGCTCGGCCAATAACCTGGTGAACATTGCCGGCATGTGCTGCACGATCAACACCGGCAGCGGGAAACTGGCCGGTAGCGCCGGCAGAATCGCCGCCAGCGCCGCCGGGCCCCCGGTTGAAACGCCGATCGCCAACACCCGCGGTTGGGCCTTGGCCGCCGACGGCACAATGCTGCTCGCCCGGCCTCCCTCCACCCGCGTTTCAACCACCCTCTTCTCGGCTGGTCTTTCCTCCCCGGGCCGGCGGAAAAATTGCCGGACCTTCGGGACAAGTTCCTCGCGCAGTCGCGCCATGGACCGGTCCAGCGAACCCTCGTTCGAAACCTTCGTCACATAGTCATCCGCGCCCAACGTCAGCGCCTCGATGGTCACCGCGGCCCCCCGCGCCGTCAGCGTGCTGAACATGATCACCCGCACTTCGGGATACAGCCTCCGCATCCGCTGTAGGGTCTCGAGGCCATTCATCTCCGGCATCTCAATGTCCAGCGTCACGACGTCCGGATGCCACTGCTCGATCCGCTCCAGCGCGATCTTGCCGTTCGACGCCACCCCGACCACCTCCACGTCCTTCACCTGTTCGAGGGCCTGGGTGATCAGCCGCCGGATGACGACCGAGTCGTCCACCACCAGGATCCGGATCTTCTGGCCCGTCAGCAGCAGTTTCTGGTTCGCCCGCGCCATCTACGCGCCGATCCCAGCCATCTGCAGCTTCTCCACGAGGATGTCCCGCGTAAAAGGCTTCATGACGTACTCGTTGGCGCCCGCCTCCAACGCCGCCGCCATCTGCCCCAACTCGGTCTCCGTGGTCACCATCACCACCACCAGCGACGAAAGATCCGGGTCACGCCGCAGTTGTCGCAGCAACTCGATCCCATTCATCTCCGGCATGTTCCAGTCCGCCAGCACGAGTTGCACTGTCGATTTCTCAACCTGCATGATCTCCATCGCCTCGCGCCCGTTCCCGGCCTCGCGAACTTCGAATCCCAAATCCCTCAGCGTCTTGCTCAGGATCATCCTCACCGCCCGCGAATCGTCCACGACTAGTGCTTTCGCCATTCTTTTCCTTGCTTCTCTCAATGTGCGAGGGAGAGGACACCCGCCGGCCTCCCCTCCCCCGGGTTTCGATCAGAGCGTGAACTGCGAGACTACCGTCTGCAACTGCGCCGCCATCTGGCTCAGTTCCTGCGAGGCCTTCCGCGTATCGTTCGCCCCCTGCGTCGTGTTCTTTGCCGCCATCGCCACACCGCTAATGTTCTTGGCGATGTCGCCCATGCCGCGCGCCGCTTCGGTCACGCTGCGGCCGATCTCGTTCGTCGTCACCGTCTGCTCTTCCACCGCCGAGGCGATGCTGTTCGAGATGTCGTTGATCTGGTCGATGATGCTCCCGATCTCCTCGATCGCCTTTACCGCGCCCTTCGTATCGCCCTGGATCGCATCGATCTTCTGGCCGATCTCTTCCGTCGCTTTGGCCGTCTGCTTGGCCAACTCCTTCACCTCGTTGGCCACCACGGCGAAGCCCTTGCCCGCTTCGCCGGCCCGCGCGGCTTCGATCGTCGCATTCAAAGCCAACAGGTTCGTCTGCTGCGCAATCGACGTGATCACCTTGATCACGTTCCCGATCTCCTGGCTCGATTCGCCCAGCTTCTTCATCGTTTCGTTCGTCAGTTGCGCTACGCTCACCGCGTTTTTCGCCACCCGCGCCGATTCGTTCGCGTTCTTCGAGATCTCGCGAATCGAGAACTGCATCTCCTCCGAGGCTGACGCCACCGACGTCACGTTTTTCGAAACCTGATCGCTTGCCGCCGAAACGATGCCCGCCTGCATATCGGTCTCTTCCGCGTTGGTGGTCATCTGCTGGCTCACGGCCGAGAGCTCTTCCGAGGCCGACGCCAATGCCTCAACATTCTGCGCGGCCGCCTGGATCGGTTTCACCATCGCTTCCAACGTCTGGTTTACGCCCTCGACGATCTTCCGGAAGTCGCCCTGATGCAGAGTCGCATCCACCCGCGTAGAGAGGTTGCCCGCCAGCGCCGATTTCACCAACCGGTTCACATCGACGATCAGCGTCTCCAGGTTCCCCCGAACCTGTTCGACAATGTCATTGATAAACGCCTTCTTGCCAGGAAACTTCTCGAGAGGCGCACTAAAGTTGCCCTTGCCGAACTCCGCCACGCACGCCATCGCCTTTTTCTTGACGGTGATGTGCCCCACCACCATGTCGTTCACCCCCTGCGCCATCACCCTGTATGCCCCTTCGAACTCCTCCGCCGGGATCATCACGTCGATGTCGCCCAGGTCGTGTTCATCCGACATGTGCCTCATCTCCGCAATCAGGTTGGAGATTCCCGTGTGTGCCGACTTCATGCCGGCGTTTAACACACGGCTTGTATCGCCCGCATCCATCCCGGCAAGCCCTTCGAACGCAGGGTTGTTCAAATCGCCCCGGCCCAGCGCCTCCACTTGCCCGGCTACCGTCATCAGGCCCGCCACGATCCCCTCGAACGCCGCGCCGAGACGCCCTCCCGTCGGCGGCCGTTCGGCGAGAATCGGCTCTCGCAGCCGCCCGTCGGCGATCGCATCGGCCTGCTGCAGCAACGTCGCCGTCGCCAACTTGATCTGCGCCAGATGCTCTGTCTTGTCGCTGCCCCGCTCCTCATCCACCCCTTCCACGTTCAACCCCATCGAGTCCAACGTGTTCAGCAGAAACGAATCGCCAATCGCCTGAATGTCGTAGTTGAACACCTTGAAGATCGCCTGCTCGGCGTCATGCACCTTCGCGGCGTCTTTCATCGACTTCCGCAGATAGATGCTCGTCAACCGCTGCAACTCGGCGTACGACCCGATGTACCACTTAAACGGCAGGTTGATGCGGTCATGCAGCCACCCTACGTATAGCCGGCGTTCGAAATAGTCAAAACCCCAGTTCGTTGCCGCTCCCTCGAAGATCTCCACCAGGTAACGGCTCTGCATCGCTTCCAGATGCTGGCGCAGCACCTCCATCGAGACATTCTTCGCCCGTGCCTGCTGCTCGAAGAAGCGCCGAGTCGGTCCGAACTCGAACTGCCAGTCGTAGAACTCCTTCACGATTGCCGGGGCGGCGCCCGTCGCCCATGGCAGCAGTTGCCCAACTACCTTGCGCTCGTGTTCCCCGAGCCGCAGAAACGCCCGTCTCGTGGCTAGATTCTCCTCGTCGAAGCCGAACTTTCGCCCGAGTTGCACCCGCTCTAGCCTTCCGCCGCTCGAACCCGGTGCCCGCGAAGGCATCTCCGCGGGACGTTCCAGAACGCCCGCTCCACCGGCGGATCCGCGTCCCGCCGGTGCCCTTCGGCTCGTGTTGTATTGTGCTGACATAGTCGTGTTCCTTTTCTAGTGCTTGTCTAATCAAGTAAAAACTTGCGGGGGACGCTAGACGGCGCTCCGCGCGTGCGCCTGGTTGAGGTCCACGGCGCGCTCTGTGTCGAGCACCATCATCAGCCGGTCCTTGAGCTTGTACACGCCAAGGATCAGTTGCCTTGCGGCTGGATCCAGATTCGCCGGCGGACGCTCATACATCGACCCATCCACGTCCAATACATCGCCGATCTCGTCCACCAGCAAGCTCACCGCGCCATCGTCGGTCCGCACCACCAGATTCATCGGGGGCTCTTCGCTCATTCGCGGACCCAGACCCAGCCGGCCCCGCAGATCCACGGCAGTCACAATCTGGCCCCGCAAATTGATCAGCCCTTCCACCACCTTCGGCGCCTGCGGTACCCGGGTCATCGGCTGGACGCGCAGCACCTCCTGCACCCGCAACACATCCACGCCAAAGAACAGCTCGCCCACATAGAAAGTCGAATACTGCCCGGCCACGTCTCCTCTGCCATTCTCGATCGCCATCGCCTACTTCCTCTCCCCGGCCAGCACCGGCTCCGGCGTCGTGATTGCTTTGGCCAGTCGCGATACGGATTCGAGCATCGCTGCGCCATCGAACTTCGTCTGGCAATGCTCAAAGCCTGCCTTGTTCACCGAAGGCGCCTCGGCCAGCCTCGCGGAATCGGCCAAAGCCAGAATCGGAATCCGCGCCCATTCCGGCCGTTGCCGCATCGCGGCCAGCAACGCGCCACTTCCCAGCGGCGGCAAACTCAGCGCCGCCACCACCACATCCACTTCCTGATGTTCCAGTCGCTGCAGCGCCTCGTCCAGATTGCCCGCCTCCACCACCTGGTAACCCGCCATATCCAATCCGCCGCGGATCAGGCCGCGGTCGAACGACGACTCTTCGGCCACCAGGATTCGCTTGCCGGCTTGCCCCGTGGTCCCTTCCGCGCCCTCCGGCGCGAGTCCCCGCAGCACGTCGCTCAAATCCAGGAAATCCGTCACCTGTTCGTCCACCACCGCTGAACCCAGCAAACCTGCCCGGCGCGACGGGCGACGCACCGTCACCGCCTCTTCCGCCACATCCAGAATCTGATCCACCACCAGGCCCACGTTGCGATCACCCCCGCTGAACACGATGACCTGCAGCGGTTCGCCCGGCTTCGCCGGCGCCTCGCCGTCCCCCAACGCCTCTTGCAAACGGACCAGCGGCAGGATCCGGCCGCGATACTGCACCACCGGCTCGCCGCTCGCGTACTCGATCATGGAAGCCGGAAACTCTTCCAGCCGCGCGACCAAGGACAACGGGATCGCCATCCGCTCAAACGAACCCGCCCGGAACAGCAATAGCCGCTCCAACTCAGCCGCTGACGCGCTCTTCTGTTCCGTCGCGGCGCGGGCCTGCTCCCGCGATTCCGCCAACACCCCGGACCGCTGCCCGATTCCCAGCACGTCCAGGATCAGCGCCACCCGCCCGTCGCCCATAATCGTCGCGCCGGCGTAGATCGACAAACCCTTCAGTTGCTTGCCCAGCGGCTTCACCACGATCTCCTGGGTGTCGCTGATGCCGTCCACCACCAACCCGAACTGCCGGTCCTCGGCCTGCAATACCACCATGCTCATGGCTTCGCTTTGCGGCGGGTCGCTCAATCCCAAAACCTGATTCAGATACGCGATCGGCAATAGACTGCCCCGCCGCCGGTAGACCGGTGTCCCGTGCACGCGCTCGATCTGCTTCTCCCGCGCATCCCCTTCCAGCCGGATCAGCTCGAGCAGATTCACCTGCGGGATCACAAAGCGCTCGCCGCCGCTGCTGATCACCAGCCCGGGAATGATCGCCAGCGTCAGCGGGATCTTCAGCCGCACTGTGGTTCCTACACCCAGTTGGCTGTAGACATCCGCCACGCCGCCGATCCGCTCGATATTGGACTTCACCACGTCCATCCCCACCCCGCGTCCGGATAGGTTCGTCACTTTGGCCGCCGTCGAGAAGCCGGGCATGAAGATCAGATTCAGCGCCTCGCGCTCGCTCAGTTTCTCAAGCTGCTCGGGCCGCAGCAGCGCCTTTTCCAGCGCCTTCTGTTTCACCCGCGCCAGATCGATTCCGCCTCCGTCATCGGCGATCTCGATGTTCACCTGCCCGCCCTCGTGATACGCCCGCAGCAGCAACCGCCCCTGCGCCGCCTTGCCGGCCTTGGTCCGGACCTCGGACGGCTCCAGGCCATGGTCACAAGCGTTACGGACCAAATGCACCAGTGGATCCTTGATCGCTTCAATGATCGTCCGGTCGAGTTCCGTCTCGGCACCCTCCATCTCCAGGCGAATCTGCTTTCCCAACAACAGGCCCATGTCGCGCACCACGCGCGGCAGCTTGTTCCACACCCCGCCAATCGGCTGCATCCGCGTCTTCATGACGCCTTCCTGCAATTCGCTGGTGATCAGATTCAGCCGTTGAGCTGTAGCATTCAACGCCGCATCTTCCCGCTCGGAATTGAATTGCAGAATCTGATTCCGGGTGAGCACCAACTCGCCCACCAGATCCATCAGCTTGTCCAGTAAGCCGACATCCACCCGGACGTTCGCCTCGGCCACCGCCGACACCTTCCCCGCTTCGTCTTCCCCGGCCAAGGGCGGTGTGGCCGGAACCGTGGCCAGAGCCGCTGGCGTGGCCAGGTTGACCGTCGCTGGCGCTCGTGTGGCTGCCTGTAACCGCTCGATCAGCGACCCAAACTGCTCCGTGCCTTCTGTTCCGTCTTTCTCGATTTCCCCCAGCACCCGCCGGGTCGCGTCCACCGTCTCCAGGACTAACGAAACCAGTTGCGGCGTCAGTGCCCGTTTTCCGTCCCGTAACTGGCTCAGTAAGTTCTCGGCCTGATGCGTAATCTTCTCGAGCGTGGTAAATGCCAGAAATCCGCAGGTCCCCTTAATGGTGTGGATCGTACGAAAGATACTCGCCAGCAGCCCCGCATCCTGCGGGTGCTTCTCCAGCTCCACTAACTCCTGATCCAAACGCGAAAGGTTCTCGTGGCTCTCCACGAGAAACTCCCGAACTATTTCCTCATCCTGCATGTGTGCCTTCTCTCGCGGGCCGCAACGATTGGCCCGTTGGCCTTAACACCTTCCAGTAAGTCCATCGGCAGGCCCTTGCCGCTCTTACATATGCCGGTCGATTTCTCGGGGTAAGTTCGGGCGGCTGGCCACCGCCCGCTCACCCTAATCGGCAATTGCCTGCAGGACCGGCGCCGCCTGCACCAACGCAGACTGCCCTTGGTTCGGCGCCAGCATCACCTGCACCAGAAACTCCTCGCCGTGGCAGACAAATGGCACCACCATCCATTGGTTGTGCCGCTGACTGCGC
>JALHNI010000188.1 GCA_022843605.1 Bryobacter sp. | reverse complement strand
GCACTCCTTTGGGCATCGGGAACAGAATCGGGTTTATGGCCCCGACCTCACCCTCGAACTCTGCCGCCGCGCCGAAATCGCCGGTCACAAGCTTTATTTCTACGGAGCCAGCCAGGATACGCTCGACAAGCTACAAGCCAACCTGCAGGCCAAGTTCCCCCGTCTCAAGATTGTCGGCGCCTTTTCGCCGCCCTTTCGCAAGCTCACCGCCGACGAGGACCGCGACATCATCAAGATGATTCGCGATTCCGGCTGCGAGTTAGTCTTCGTCGGACTCAGCACTCCCAAACAGGAGCGCTGGATGGCCGAGCATCGGGATGCTTTCCCCGGCGTGGTCATGATCGGCGTGGGCGCCGCTTTTGACTTTCACGCCGGAAAGCTACGCCAGGCGCCAGCCTGGATGCAGCGCAATGGTCTCGAATGGTTTTTCCGTCTGTGCATGGAGCCGCGCCGTCTTTGGCAGCGCTACGTCTTGGTTACTCCCCGTTTTCTTCCGCTCTGGTGGATGCAAAAACTCGGATTCCAAAGGTTCCAGGACTCCCCCACCCAGTAATTGGGACTAACGGTTCTGGGCGCTTCGCCTGGCCCATGTTTTGATTGTTTCAGGAGGCATATTCTTTCAATGAGTGAGAAAACAAGAGTCGTCGTGACCGGCGCTGGCGGCTTTATCGGCCATCATCTGGTGAAATACCTCGTGGCCAAGGGCTACTGGGTGCGTGGAGTGGATATCAAAGAGCCGGAGTACGAAGCGACTGCGGCGCATGAGTTCCTTGTCTTGGACCTCAAGTATTGGGAAAATTGCCAGAAGGCAACCGCTGGCGTCGACGAAGTGTACGCCCTGGCTGCGAACATGGGCGGCATCGGCTTCATCGAGTCGAACAAGGGTCTCATCGTTCGTGATAGCACCCTGATCAACATCCACACCATCGAAGCGGCTCGCGAGAATAAGTGTAAGCGCTTCCTGTTCACCTCGAGCGCCTGCATTTACCCGGGCTATCGCCAGAAGGATCCGGACGTCATTCCGCTCAAGGAAGAAGAAGCCTACCCTGCCGATCCGGAAGACGGTTACGGTTGGGAGAAGCTCTACATGGAGCGCGTCTGCCGTCACTATCGCGAGGACTTCGGCCTCGATACCCGCATCGTCCGTTTCCACAACATCTTCGGACCGCTGGGCACCTACGACGGTGGCCGCGAGAAGTCCCCGGCTGCCATCAGCCGCAAAATCTCTCTGGCCAACGACGGCGATATCATTGAAGTGTGGGGAGATGGCAACCAAACCCGTTCGTACTGCTACATCGACGATTGCGTCGAGGGCATCTACCGTCTAATGCGTTCGGACTTCCACGAACCGCTCAACCTCGGTCAGGACCGTATGCTGTCGATCAACGAATTGGTCGACGTCGTCGCCAAGATCGCCGGCAAAACCATCTATCGTTCGCACGACCTCACCAAGCCCCAGGGCGTTCGCGGCCGCAACAGCGACAACACCCTGCTGCGCAAGGTGCTGGGCTGGGAGCCGCAAATGTCGCTCGAGGACGGCTTGGCGATCACTTACAAGTGGATCGACGGCCAGCTCGAGAAGAAGGGCGCCAAAAAGAAGTCGGCCCCTGTGGAGACCAACGCCTGAGGCGGAACGTCGCGGGTAACTCACAGCGGGTGAGTTTCCTGCCGTTCTTCGCCAAGGAACGTTGCTGATGTTGAGTCTGCTAAGCCCGCTGCGGGAGTTTTTCCGCAGCGGGCTGTTCCGCAATATTATTGCCCTCTACGGCGTGCAGGCGACCCACCAAGTCCTGCAGCTCTTGACGATTCCTTATCTGGCCCGCATCCTGGGGCCCAGTGAGTGGGGACAACTTGCCGTCGCGCAGTCTGTGGCTTTGTTTGTGCAGCTAATCGTCAACTACGGCTTCCCCTTCGCGGCAACCCGCGAGGTGGCCCGTTTTCGCGATAACTCTCCCCGCATCACTGAAATTCTCTCGGACGTCCTGGGTGCACAGCTCATTCTCGCCGTTGTTACTTCTCTCGGCGCGGTCGCTGTCAGCTGGTTTTGGATTCCCATCCTCACTGAAGATCCGCTCTTGCTGGCGGTGGCGATTTTTGCCGGCTTGATGGGTGGCGTCCTGCCGATGTGGTTCTTCCAAGGGCAGGAGCGGATGGGCCGCGTCGCCACGCTCGACATGGCCGGCAAGATGATTACCGTCCTGGGCCTGTTCATCTTCGTCCGCACGAAAGACGACGGCTGGAAGATGCTCGCGATGCAGGGTACGTCTGGCTTGATCGTTTTGACGATCGCCTGCCGCGAGATCCTGCGGCGTCACCGTGTCACGTTCCCTTCCTGGCGGCGCGTCAAGGATGCTTTCATTCAGGGCTTCGATATGTTCGTCTTTACCAGCGCCTCCAGCACGCTGAGTATCGGCAATGTGGTTTTGCTGGGTTTGTTCGTTCCCGCCAATGTCGTGGGTTACTACGCTGGTGCCGAGAAACTGGGCCGGGCCTTTTGTGGCTTTCTGTGGCCGCTCAATCAGGCCATCTATCCCCGGGTGAATCATCTCTGCCACACCGACCTTCCCGCCGGGGCACGGCTGGTCCTCCGGAGCCTGGCCATCATGGGCGGGGCCGGTTTGGTGATGGGGCTCGGCTGCTATCTGTTGGCCCCGCTCGTCATCAATCTGATTCTTGGCCCCGGCTTTGAGCCGGCGATTCCCGCCCTGCAGATCATCGCTTTCATGGTGATGATCATTCCGGTCAACATCGTCCTGGGCCTTCAATGGTCCGTCTCGATGGGGCTGGAGCGTGCCTACAGCCGCTCCATTCTGGCGGCGGTGGCGCTGAACGCCTTCCTCGCCTGGCTGCTCGTTCCGCGCTACGAACATCTCGGAATGGCGGCGGCGGTTACCTTGAGCGAGCTCTTCGTTCTCGGAAACCTGCTTTGGTTGATTAAGCGCAACAATTTGAGTCCGTTTCGTCTCGCCCGGGAGGACCGTAATCAGTCCGCCAAAGGCCTTGACGCGAATCCCATCGCGATGCCAGGTAAGGGATGAACGGAAGTTATAGGACCGCTTCGTCGCGGGACCCACGTTCGATAGCCGAGTAACCCAACCGAATGACTATTGAGTCGATTCGGATGAACCGGCAAACTAATGATATAGAAACGGCCCGAGAGGCAATACGCCGAGGAGTGTACCAGTGGATCTAGCGAAATTTGTGAAGGAAGTGCTCAACGCACCCTACTACCGGACCCGTCCGCATGAAGTCATGCGCTACGCCTACGCCAAGTGGGTTTATCAGAAGCACCGCATGGAAGACCCGCTCGAGTTCCTGCGTCAACTGGGCGTCGATCCCAAGGTGGCCATGGACGGATACGAGCGCTGGAGACCGATGCTTGCCGATGCCTGCCAGCGCATCAAGGACCGCTCCGGTTTGCAGGGCGGAATCAGCATGGAAGACGGAGCCGTCCTCTATGGCATCACCCGTTCCATGCGCCCCAAGAATGTCATCGAAACCGGCGTCGCCGCCGGCATGTCCACCTCGTTCATCAGCGCCGCGCTGCTCGAGAATGGCACCGGTGAGTTGATCTCCATCGAACTGCCGGTCGATCAGGCTCACGCCGGCCAATGGGATGGCTGCCACTTCGCCTGGCCGGACTCGGGCGTCGGCTGGGCCATTCCCCAGTCCATCAAAGAGGGCATCGCCAACCGCCACACCCTCGTTCTTGAAGATGTCCGCACCGCCTTGCCGCGCATTCTCGCCGGCATGAAGTCGCTCGATTTCTTCTTTCATGACGACCTCCACGTTCCTTCTCACATGCGCTGGGAATACGATCTCGTCTATCCGAAGCTTAGCCCCGGTGGCTTCCTGCTCTCCGACGATGCCGACTACGGCTGGGTGGGTTTCTGCAAGAGTCTTGGCCTGCCGGACTCGAGCTTCAACAACATCCAACGCCTCACCGGTCTGCGTAAGCCCCTCACCGCTGCCAAGCCCGCCGTCAACGGCTCGCTGGCCGCCAAAGGTGCGCAGCTCGCTTAGGCCTGTATGAAAGTCCTCGTGGTCCACAATTTTTACCAGCAGCCGGGCGGCGAAGACGGCGTCTTCCGCCTCGAGTCCCAGCTGCTGCGTGACCAGGGCCACGAGGTCATCGACTACACGATTCACAACAACGAAGTAAAAGGGCAGGGAGCCATCGCCCTCGGGCTGCGTACTGTCTGGAGCCGTGATTCCTACTCTGAGTTCACCGAGTTAGTGACCAAAGAGAAACCGGACATTGCCCACTTCCATAACACGTTCCCCCTGCTGTCCCCTTCGGTCTACTTTGCCGCGCGTCGCGCCGGGGCCGCCGTGGTGCAGACCCTGCACAACTACCGTCTCTTTTGTCCGGGAGCCACGCTCTACCGCGACGGCAAAGTCTGTGAGGAATGTCTCGAGAAACGTATCAAGTGGCCGGCCATCGTGCATGGCTGCTATCGCGGCAACCGGCTGGCGACCACTGCCGTCACCGCGATGCTCGCCACGCATCATGCCCTCGGCACCTACCGCGATCAGGTCGACGCCTACATCGCCGTCAGCGAGTTTGTCGCGCAGAAAGCCATTGCCGGCGGTCTGCCACCGGCGAAGGTCCACATCAAGCCGAATTGCGTGCATCCGGATCCCGGGCCCAGCAGCGGCCAAGGCAACTTTGCTCTTTTCCTGGGGCGTCTCTCCGAGGAGAAGGGAATTGCCACTCTGCTGGAAGCGTGGAAAGAATTGGGCAACCAACTCCCGCTAAAGATCGCGGGCGACGGTCCCCTGGCGCCAATGGTCCGCGAGGCCGTTGCCAATCATCCGGGAATCGAATGGCTGGGGATGCAGACCCGGCCTGAAGTCATCGACTTACTCCATCACGCTCGCGTGCTGATTGTGCCTTCCGTCTGGTATGAGGGTTTCCCGCTTACGGTGCTGGAAGCTTTCGCGAGCAGTGTACCCGTCATCGCCAGCCGGCTCGGCAATCTGGCGATGTGTGTGGAGCCCGGTCTTTCCGGGCTGCTTTTTGAACCTGGCCAGCCTATTGACTTGGCGGCCAAAGTGCGAGACTTTATGACCAACCCGGAGATAGAGGCAAGGCTACGGGTGGGGGCGCGGCAACAGTTCGAGCAACACTTTACCGGTGCTCGTACTTACGCACGCTTGATCGAAATATACACCGGTTGTCTGGCGGCTCGCCAGACTTCTGGACTAACACCTTGCCGCTCCTAAGTTGTTCGGAGAAATTTAATCATGGTCCAGAAACTACCTCGAGTCAGCATCGGCCTGCCTGTCTACAATGGCGACAATTACATTCGCGTTGCAATTGACTCGGTTTTAACCCAAACCTTTACGGACTGGGAACTAGTCGTGTGCGATAACTGCTCGAATGACTCCACCGAAGAGATTGTTCGTTCCTACGCCGAGCGGGACTCCCGGGTTCGGTACATTCGTAACGCCTCCAACATCGGTGCCGCGGCAAATCACAACCTCACCATGACCTTGTCTCGCGGCGAGTATTTTAAGCTCTATGCCCACGACGACATGCTGCTGCCCACCTTTCTCGAGCGGTGTGTCGAAGTGCTGGACCGCGACCCGGAGGTCGTCAACTGCCACACGAAGACCATGATCATGGATGGCCAGGGGAAAGACGTCAAACCCAATCCCTGGCACCTGCGGACTGAATCCCCGAACCCTCGCACCCGTTTTCATGACCTCGTCTGGGTTCACCATCATTGCTTCCAGATTTACGGCGTGGTTCGCCGCGAGATCCTGATGAAAACGCCGTTGCTCAGCATCTATCCGAGTTCTGATCAGGTCTTGCTCGCCGAACTGGCCCTCCACGGCCGCTTCCATGAAGTTCCGGAGTTCCTGTTCCGCAGCCGTCGTCACGAGCGTCAGTCCGTCGCCCTCGCACCAGAGCATTTGAAGGGACGCAAAGTCCGTTCCAAGTGGTTCACCCGCAACGGCGTACCTGCCTACACGTTCAACGCACCCAACGCGAGCCGTAAGTTGAGCTTTCACATGTGGCGAGTCGTTCGTGAGTACTTCTGCGCCGCTTGGCGCAGCCCCGCGTCGCTCGGCAACAAACTCTGGTGTACCGCCAATGTTGCTCTCTACGCGGTCGCCAATACCCACAAGCTGATCCGGGACGTCCTCATTGCCGGTGATCAGATCTGGCAGCAGTCCCGGATGAAGCGGCACACCGAAGTCAGCCAGGAGGCGAGACCGTAATGGACGCCCCGGCATTCCTCCGATTTCTTGTCAGGAGTCTTTGCGCTTGAAAATTGCGGTTTTTGACTATGTCGTTACCCCGAACAATGCCATTGGCATGTGCGTCCGCCGCATGATGGGTTCGCTGGGGCAGGAGCATGACTTTACGCTCTTCTCGTGCACGCTCGATGACCCGTTGCCGGGTCGCATTCGCTGGTTCCGCATTCCGGCGGTGAAGCGCCCGCTCGCCCTGCTTTACATCACTTACCATTTTCTGGCCGCGTGGCAATATCTCACCCGCGGCATTTGGAAGAAGGGCGCCTATCAGTGGGTTTATGCCGTGGAGAGCAACTTCCTCTTCGCTGATGTCATCCACGCCCACTTCTGCCACCGTTGGTTCCTCCAGAAACACTGGAAGCGATGCGGCCTCAGTGGTGTGCGCGGCGCGTTTCGCTGGATTGACCATGCCTTGCATGCTCTCTTCGAGCCCTTCGTGCTCCGCCGCGCCAAGAAGATCATCGTTCCTTCCTTGGGTCTGCAGCGCGAATTCACCGCCCTCTATCCCTACACCGCCGGCAAAATCGTCGTCATCTCGAATCCCGTTGACGCCGCCGCCATGGCTCGTCCCGCCGACTTTGACCGTGCCGCTTACCGGCAGAAACTCGGCGTCGCCCCGCACGAGATCATGCTCAATTTCATCGCCATGGGTCAATACGAACGCAAAGGGCTGCCGTTCCTCCTCGAAGCCATGGCCCAGCGCAAGGATCTTCCCTGTAAGCTGGTCGTCATCGGCGGCCAGCCTGACCTGATCCGCGAATACGAAGCCCGCGTCGCCAAAATGGGCATCTCCGATCGGGTCAATTTCGTCGGCATCCAGAAAGACGTCCGTCCCTTCCTCTGGGCCAGTGACGCCTTTGTCCTCCCCTCGCTCTACGAAGTCTTTCCCCTGGTCGCGCTTGAAGCCGCCGCCGCCGGTTGCCTGCTGATGACTTCGCCGCTCAATGGTGTCGAAGAGTTTATGGTCGATGGCGAGAATGGCATCCAGGTAAGTGCCGATCCCGCCGGCGTCATCAAAGGGCTGGAACGCCTCGCCGCTACGCCTCCCGAAGCGCGCCAGCGGATGGCCGACGGCGCTGCCCAATGTATCCGCCAATACACTGCCGATCGCTACGCTGAGGATTGGCGCAAGCTCTACACCAGCCCGCGCTAGTTCCCAGATCCCCTCGAAATGGCTCTATAATTGAGCTTGCAGGCCCGCACATTTGAGTTACGCCAATCCCACTGATCCCACCGTATGGCGGACCCCGCTTGGGGAAAGCAAGCTGCGCAAGCTGGAATCAGCTTTCTGGGTCTTTTTCATCATTTTCCTCGTCGCCGGATACCTTGGCGCCGGGCGTAGTTTCGCCTACCTTGGCATCCCTCCGCTCAAAATTTTTATCGGCGAGATCTTCCTCGTCATGTTCGTCGCCACCTGGCCCAGCGCCCTCATGGGCACCTGGTTCGACAGCATGGTCAACACCCGGCCGCTCACGCTCTTCGCGTGGAGCCATTTTGCCTTCCTGAGTTACGGCATCTTTCAGGTCGTGCGCGGCGTCGACCTCGGCTACCCCGTCATGTCGGGGATCCTCAACCTCGTCTTCAATATCTACCCGGTCTATGTCTTCGTCGGCTTCTGGTTCGCCCGCCGCCGGCCCGACATCCTGGTCAAACTGCTCTACGTCGTCGCGTTCATCAATGCTTTTTACGGCATCGCGTTTATTGGCTATTTCAATAGCCTCACCATTGAAATTCCGAACTCCCCCAAAGTCTTGCTTTTCGGCCAACCCGGTGGCGCGGTCTTCTCCCTCCTCGGTCTCATCATCCTGGGTCGCAAGGATGCCTACTCAACGATGCTGATCCTGATGAACGCCGTGGTCATCTTGGGTACACAGGTTCGTGGCGACTGGGCCGCCTTTGCCACCGGCCTCGTCATTTGGGGCGCGCTTACGCGTAATCTTGGCAAAGTCTTTCAGGGCGTTGCGGCCATTCTGCTGATGCTCGTGATTGGCCTCATTACTGACTTGCGCTTACCGGCCGTCGCGGGCCGCGGTGGCGAGACCTCTGCCCGCGCCATGATCGGTCGCGGACTGGCCGGCATCGATAAGGACTTAGCGAAGGAGTTTTCGCCTGATGTCGAATTCTACAATGGCACTCTCAGTTGGCGTAAAAACTGGTGGGTGGCCATCTGGGAGGCCGTTCATCGTGACTTCAAGACCACCATGCTGGGCCTGGGTTACGGTTACCCACTCGCCACGCTCGTGAATTACATCGGCACGGAGATCGTCGCCACTCGAACACCTCACAACATCTTCTACTATGCGCTGGGCTACAGCGGCTGGATCGGCGTGGTTCTCTTCGTCTGGTTTCAGATCACCCTCGGCTTTGCCGTGCTCCAAACCTACCTCAAGACCGGCTATTCGTTTGGCATCGCCCTTTACACGGGCACTCTCGTCAACGCCTCCTGGGGCAATCTCCTCGAAAACCCCTTCGGCGCCATTCCGTTCTACGTCATCATGGGCATGTCGATCGCCCAAATTGCCATCAAACAGGATGAAGCCAAAGCCCAATTGCTCGAAGATGAGGCCGCCGAAGCCGAATTGGAGCAACAACAATGGATGAGCGTCCAGCCGGTGCCCGCGTATCATGCTCCCTATCAGCAATCCTGGAGTCCCGTGCGTCCTGGCCGTCCAGAAGGACTTACTCTTCCGTCCACTTCTGTGGAACTAACGTTACCTGAGCCGCATCCAATTTGGAAGCGGGATCGTATGATTGATAAACCAGCTTCGTCGGATGACGAGTCGGAGGATCTTCCGCATCCTCCTGATCAGCTGCGGTAAAAAGTTCGCCTCGTTCAAATCCCCGCGTCCTGGGGTTAAATCAAGAACAAGAAGCCCACCGGCGTTTGCCCCGGTGGTTTGATGATGTTATTTCGGAGGAACCTGTTATGGAATTCTGTCTTGGCCGCTACACCGGGACCCTGATGAGAGTCGCCTTGAGTTGCAGCCTTGCTCTGCTGGCTTCGACGTCCGCGTTCTCGCAATACTTACCCTTTCCGTCCACCAACGTGACGCGCGCGCCTCGCTTGGCGCCTATGGCCATTACCCCCGGCGGACAGCGCCTGTTGCTCAGTGAATCTGGTGTCGAGGTCAGTTACGATCCCAACGCCCGCAAGCTCGTTTCCAACAAGCCCGGTTGGTGGATCGTCAATTACCCGCTCGAGAAAGTCAAAAATTACGACGGACCCATCGCGGGTCTCAGCCAACTGCTCTTCGACGTTCCGCAGGAGTATGTCTGGAACTGGTACTTAAAAACTCCTGGTACTGCGGCGGCCGAGCCGCCCGCGCCCACCGGACCAGCCCCCATCGAACCGACTCCAAACCCAACGATTGTCGTCAACCAGCGCGCCGAAAATGCCTCTGATAGTAACCCTGGTACTACTAATGCTCCCCTCGCCACCATTAGTGCCGCCGTGAAGCGCGCCACCCCGGGCGAGGTCATCCATGTCCACTACGGCGTCTACCGTGAAAACGTCCTCATCGAAGCGAGTGGCACCGCCGAAGCACCCATCCGCCTCGAAGGTATCCGCGGTCCGGAAGGAATGCCCGTGATCGACGGCAACGAGCCTTTTCCGGCCAACTCCTGGCAGCCCACGATCTGGCCTGGCGTCTTTCGCGCCGACCTGTTCACCGGCTACGAAGGCCCCGTCTCGCTCAACTCCGTGCCCCTCATCGAACGCAATCTTCCCAGCGCCCTCCAGCCGGGAGAGTATGCCTCGAATCGCGGCTCCAGAGAATTCCTGACTTTGAACGTTGACCCGAAAACGAAGCCTAAGGAAGGTGACCAGTTTGCCGACCGCACTTGGCGCCGCGTCGGACTCGACGGAGAGGGTTTCTTGAATCTCAACGGCCTCGATGGCACCTCCGCCGGCAATTCCGTTTACTGGCTCTCCACCAACGTTTGGATTCAGCCCGCGAACCCCGCAACCTTCGATCCCGCGAAGGCCGCCTCCATTCCCGCTTCGCTCTTCATCGACGGGCACTTCCGCGCCTATCGCTCCACCGGCACCCGCCTGGTGGATCAGGCCAACAAGAATCGCATCTGGGTCAATGGCGAGTTATTGCCTTCCACGGTCTACTCCACCGCGGCCAATGTCGAGATCTTTCAGCCCCATCCCCACCGCAACGCCGGTATCTTTGAAGAATGGTTCAACTTTCCTTTGAAGGAAGGCTGGAACCATCTCGTGTTCCAGATGGACACCACCATCCGTCCCGACAATACCCGCATGCGGTTCAACTTCCCCCAGGGCGTTACGGCCCGCACCAGCGCGGATCCGCCCACGGCACTCAATCAGCCCAATAGTCAGCCCGCGCTTGGCACTGTCGCCCAGTATCTGGTCCTCGGACCGTTTCCTGCTAACCCCGACCGGGGCATCTACGTTCGCCTTCCCGGAAACGCCAATCCGAATGAGCATAACCTCGAACTCGCCGCCCGCGCGACCGGCCTGCTTGGCCTTGTCACTGCCAAAGGCGACTACACCTATATCCGCGGCTTCGCCGTCCGCAACGGCACGCACTATCAGCAGCAGCCCCTGGTGGCGCTCCAAGGCTACTCCAACCTGCTGGAGAGTTCGCTGCTCACCGGTGCCGAAACCGTGGCTGTCACCTGCAACGCCAATAAAGACAGCACCACTCCAGCTACCGTCATCCGCAATAACTGGATCTACAATCCGGGCAATGTTGGCTTTGGCTGTTCCGGCGTCTCGGAGCAACTCACCGCCGACACCATCGACAGCACCACCCCCGGACGCAGTTCCGCGATCTTCGAACACAATTACGTCACCGGTAATAACTGGGGTGGCTTCTCACTCGGCTGGTCCGCCGGCAGCAGCAAGAGCTTCAAAATCTCCGGCCTCGTCTATCGCTACAACACGCTCGACGGTGGTTCCGGTCCTGGCATCTGGCTCGATTTCGAAGCCTGGAACAATCGTATCGAAGGCAATCTGTTCCGCGATGCCTACCGCTATGCGATT
>JALHNI010000187.1 GCA_022843605.1 Bryobacter sp. | reverse complement strand
GGTCCTTGGAGATCCGAATCTGCAGGCGGAGCGATTGGGGCCGGAGCGGGGGTAGTGGGCGGTGCCGGCGGGGCGGCGGAGGCGGCCGGTGCCGGGGCGGCGGCTACGGGTGCTGGGGCGGCGGCCGCAGGTGCTGGTGTCGGCGCGGCGGCTGAAGCTCCGCTGGAGATGTTGGCGACGATCGCGTTCACGCCAACGGTAGCGCCTTCCTGAACCAGAATCTCGGAAAGAATGCCGTCTACTGGCGAAGGCACTTCACTATCTACTTTATCCGTGGAGATCTCAAAGAGAGCCTCATCACGCTTCACGGCATCGCCGGGCTTCTTCAGCCACTTGGTGAGAGTGGCTTCGGTGATGCTCTCGCCCATTTGGGGCATGACCACGGGGACGGCCGAGGATGTGGAGGGCGAGGGCGCAGCAGGCGCTGGTGCGGGTGCCGCCACGGGTGCCGCAACTGGAGCCGCGGGGGGCGGGGGTGGGGGCGCCGACACGGGCTCCGGAACCGGGGCAGGTGCAGCCGCGGGAGTGGCCGAACCGGCTGCGCCGTCGTCAATCCTAGCTACGATCGCGTTCACCGCGACCACGTTGCCTTCCTCGACGAGGATGGCCGAAAGCGTGCCCGAGGCAGGTGACGGGATCTCGCTATCCACTTTGTCGGTGGAGATTTCGAATAGTGGCTCATCGCGATTTACCGGATCGCCGGGCTTCTTGAGCCAGCGCGTCAGGGTACCTTCAACAATGCTTTCGCCCATTTGGGGCATGATGACGTCGATCATGAAAAGCTCTCCTGGGGAACAAGAATCTCGGTGTGGAACTGCAGGGCGAAGTGGTGCATCAACGCATCGATCACCTGCGAACGGACGGCCTGCGAGCCGCATTCCCGCATGGAAGTAACGGGGAGCGACAAGCCGCACGGAACGATGTGGCGGAAATAAGTCAAGTCAGTGTCTAAATTCAAAGCAAAGCCATGGGTGGTGACCCACCGGCTTAAGTGGACGCCCATAGCGGCGACCTTGCGGCCGTCGATCCAAACTCCGGTTTTTCCTGGCCAACGGTCAGCGACGAGGCCGCAGTCGGCGAGCGCGTCGATCAAAAGTTGTTCCAGGGCACGCAAATAGGCACCGACGTCGCGCTTCCATTCTCGCAGATCAAGGATCGGATAACCGACGATCTGGCCGGGGCCATGAAAGGTAACATCGCCGCCGCGATCAATCGGGACGTAGTCGATGCCAACTGCCTCAAGTTGGGCGGGCGAGGTGAGAAGGTTCTCGTCCCGGCCATTGCGGCCCATGGTGATGACGGGTGGATGCTCGACGATCAGCAATTGGTCGGGGATCTCCCCCAACTTGCGGCGCTCGGCGAGAGACCGTTGCAGGTCCCAGGCTTTTGCGAAGGGCATTAGGCCCAGATCGTGGACTTCGCAGGTGCGCATCTAGGCGTTGATGGCCAACCCATGGACAGCGTTGAAGGCTTCGCCCAGAGCCTCGTACTGCGTTGGGTGGGCGTGAATGGTGTTCATCATCGTTTCCACAGTGGCCTCGGCTTCCATCGCGGCGACCGCTTCGGCGATCAATTCGTAGGCGTGGTGCCCGATGATGTGCACGCCGAGGATCTCGCCAAACTTCTGATCACTGACAATCTTCACGAAGCCTTCGTGATGGCCGACGATGGAAGCCTTGCTGTTGGCGGAGAAGGGAAACTTGCCGACTTTCACGGCGAAGCCCTGGGCCTTGGCTTGAGCTTCGGTGAGGCCGACGCTGCCGATGCCGGGGGCGGTGTACGTGGCGCCGGGAATGCGGTTCCGTTTGATCGGCGAGACCGGCTTGCCTGCGATGTGGGCGATTGCCACCATACCTTCGGCCGTCGCGACGTGCGCAAGCTGCGGAGTGCCGGCGACGACGTCACCGATCGCATAGACGCCAGGCTCGGCCGTTTCCTGATTCTGATTCACCTTGATGAAGCCACGGTCGAGTTCAATCCGCGTGCCTTCAGCGCCAATCTTTTCGGTGTTCGGTTTCCGGCCTACGGCGATGAGTAGCTTGTCGAACTGGAGGGTTTCGACCTTGCCGCTCGATAGCGTTGCCTGTAGCTTTACGCCGGTGCCGGTCCGCTCGATGTTCTCGGCCTTGGCCCCGCATTCGACCCGGATACCGATCTTCTTGAAGTTTCTCTCGAGTTCCTTGCTGACGTCCTCATCTTCCACCGCCACCAAGCGCGGGAGCATCTCAAGGATCGTCACTTCGGAACCAAACCGGCGGAAAATGGAGGCGAATTCGCAGCCGACGGCGCCGGCACCGATGATGCCAAGCGATTTGGGGACGCTCTGAAGGTTCAGGATCTCAATGTTGGTGAGGATGAACTCAGGGTCGGCATTCAAGCCCGGGATCATGCGCGCTTCGGAGCCGGTGGCGATGACGATCTTCTTCGTCTCGAGAACCTTCTTGCCGCCGTCGGCCGCAGTGACTTCAACTTTGCCAGGGCCAGCCAGCTTGCCGTAGCCCGCGATGACTTCGACCTTGTTCTTCTTCATGAGGAACTCGATGCCCTTGGCATGCTTGGAGACGATGGAGCCCTTACGGGCGACGACCTTCGGATAGTTCAATTTGGGATTCTGGCACTCAACGCCCTCGTCCTCGCCGTGGACGAAGTAATCCCAAACATCCGCTGAATGGAGTAGGGCTTTTGTTGGGATGCAGCCCACGTGCAGGCAGGTACCGCCTAGCTTGGGGTCTTTCTCCACAATTGCAGTTTTGAGGCCGTACTGACCGGCACGTACTGCCGCCGAGTAGCCACCTGGTCCGGATCCGATAATCACGAGGTCGTAGGACATTCCATCCCAGTGTAACAAAGAGCTTTTTTCGCCAACGAATCGTCCGCTGGCACGTACTATCTGATTGAGACATTCGACAACCAACGGCGTCCTCACGGACAGCTCAATTGCAGTAGACTCAGGAGGAATGTCCGCTCCAGATGTAACCCGCCTGCTGCTCGATTGGAGTCAGGAAGGCAATCGCGCCGCGCTTGATGCGCTAACCCCACTGGTTTACGACGAATTGCGCCGCTTGGCCGGCGCCTACCTGCGCCGGGAGCGGCATGACCATACGCTGCAGAGCACGGCGCTGGTGCATGAGGCTTACCTCAAGCTGATCGATCAGCGCAATGTGCAGTGGCAGAATCGGGCGCATTTCTTTGGCGTGGCGGCGCAGATGATCCGGCGCATTCTGGTGGACCATGCGCGCGGGCATCAGGCGGCCAAACGCGGCTCCGGGGCGGCGCAGCTTTCGCTGGACGAGGCGCTCGGCGTGCCTGGCCAGAAACGGGACGTCAATCTGGTGGCGCTGGACGATGCGTTAGCGGAATTGGAGAAGCTCGACCCGCAGCAAAGCCGCGTGATTGAGCTGCGCTATTTTGCCGGTCTCTCGATTGAGGAGACGGCCGAGGTAATGTCGATTTCGCCGGCCACGGTGAAGCGTGAATGGAGTACGGCACGCGCGTGGCTTTTCCGGGAACTGAACCGGACGGATGCCCAAGTGCCGAACGACGCATGAAGGTGGAACGCTGGCAACGCGTGAAGGAGATTCTGGGCGAGGCCCTGGATCGCCCATTCACTGAGCGGGCCGCTTATCTCAAGGAGGTTTGTGGCGAAGATACCGCACTCCGCCTGGAGGTGGAGAGTCTGCTGTTGGCAGACGAAGACTCGGGCACCTTCCTCACTGTCCCGGCAATTGAGGCGTCAAACGCGATTGGTTGGCGACTCGGCCCCTACCGGACACTGGAAGTGGTTGGGCAGGGAGGAATGGGCGCCGTGTATCGCGCCGTTCGTGACGACGACGAATTCCAGCAGGAAGTTGCAATCAAGCTGATCCGCCGGGGAGTGAATTCGGAATACGTCCGGTCCCGCTTTCTGTACGAGCGTCAGATTCTGGCGTTTCTGAATCATCCAAACATCGCCCGCCTGTTGGATGGCGGGACAACCGAAGACGGCCTTCCGTACTTCGTGATGGAGTTCGTTCAGGGACAGCCGATTGACGACTACTGCCGGACCCATGCCTGCGACCTTAACGAGCGGTTGGAGCTTTTCCTGAAGGCATGTTCCGCGGTGGAGTATGCCCATCGCAACCTGATCGTGCACCGGGACCTGAAGCCAACCAACATTCTTATCACGGACGACGGAACGCCGAAACTTCTCGATTTTGGCATTGCCAAACTGCTGCTGCCGGACCATCCGCATTTGGCACCGGCGCAGACTTCCCTGATGATGCGGGCACTCACGCCCGACTACGCCAGCCCCGAGCAAATCCGTGGCGAACCGGTGACCACTTCAACGGACGTCTATTCGCTGGGAGTGCTGCTGTATGAATTGCTGACGGGCAAGAAGGCGCATCGCTTCAATACCAATACGCCGGGTGAGATTGAACGGGTGGTATGCGAGGTGGAGCCGCTGAGGCCGAGTACGCTGAATCGGCAATTGGCCGGCGATCTCGACCAGATTCTGGCGAAGGCCATGGAGAAAGATGCGGTTCAGCGGTATCCGTCCGTGGAACAGTTTTCCGAGGATATTCGGCGTTATCTAAGCGGTCAGCCGGTGAGCGCGCGCAGCCACACGATGTTTTACCGGGTGTCGAAGTTTGTGCGCCGGCGCAAAGGCGTGGTGCTGGCGGCGGCGGCGGTGCTTTTGACCCTATTGGGTGGAATTGCGGCGACCACGCGTGAGGCGCGTATTGCGCAGCGTCGCTTCAACGACGTGCGAAAGCTGGCCAACGCCCTGATCGTGGAGCATGACGCCTTCGCGATGATCCCGGGCAGCACCGCGCAGCGCGGCCGGCTGGTGCAGCAGGCTCTCACTTTCCTGGACGACCTGTACCGGGAATCCGGAGACGATCCGCAGATGCAATTGGAACTGGCGGTGGCCTACGAGAAGATGGGCGACGTTCAGGGACGAGCCGATGGTCCGAACCTTGGGCGGACCGGCGCGGCCATCGCGAGCTACCGGAAGAGTCTAGCCTTGCGGGAGGCATTAGCCAAGCGTGGCGGCGGAGACCAGGAGCTCTCGGCCCTATACCTTCGTCTAGGTGGAGCACTGAAGGTGGCTGGACAATTCGCGCAAGCCATCGAGTACGATAAGCGCGCGCTGGCCATCCGCGAGAGATTGGCTGCAGCCAAACCTGGCGACCTGACGATGGTTCGCAACATGGCGGAAAGCTATTCGTCGATGGCGGTGGGAATGACCCAAATCGGTGATTGGGATGGAACGTTGCTCTACCGGCATAAGGCGCTCGCCAAGTACCTGGAACTGATTGCCGGAGGCGTGCATACGGCCGAGGATTACAATGGCCTCGCGCTTTCCTACATGCGGATGGGGACCATCCTTACGCAGCAGAAGCATTACGAGGAAGCCGTCCAGAATTTGAATCGCAGCATGGAAGTGGCGCGCGAGGGGTTGCGGGACTTTGGGCGCAACCAGCCATTGCGGATGACCGAGACGGCGGCGCTGAGGTCACTCGCGAACCTGGAATTAGAGCGCGACCGGCCTGAAGCGGCGATCGAACACTTTCAGCGAGTCAATCAGATTTATCAGCAGATGGTGGCGGCTGATCCGGACGAGTTTCGTGTGTCCTCCATGCTTGCGTCTACGCACCATCGGTTGGGCCAGGCATGGCTAAAGAAGAAGGACACAGTGGCGGCGGAACGGGAGTTCGCCAAAGGGCTGCAGATGCGGCAGCGGCTGGCTCAGCGGAGTCCAGCCAATGCCGGGGCTCAAGGTGAGGTAGCCGAAAGCTGCGCGGCACTGGGCGAGCTCTATGCGCTGCGGAAAGACGTGACCCAGGCGCGAGAGTGGTTCAATCGGGCCCGCGCGACACTGACGCAACTCGAGTCGACGGGGCGGGCGAATTCGGCGAGTCGGGCGATCCTGACGAGCGTAATCGACCGCCTTAGTGCGCTTTGACGAACAGAAAGTAATCGTGCGCGGCACGAGCGATCTCGGCAATGGCGCGCTCGCGCTGCGCCACGGGCGAACCCGAAGCTTTGATGAACACGGCTATCGCCACATGGCCGGCATCGCCTGGAAGGCGAATGATCCCGACGTCGTTTGTGGTGCCTCCAATAGAGCCAGTCTTGTGCATGACGACCGTATCTTTGGGCAACAGCCCCTTCAAACGCGATTCGCCGGTATCGCAGCGGCGCATCACGTCCAGTAGAAGATTGGTGCTGCCCGGAGCGAGAGTCTTGCCGAGAGCCAGGCGATGAAGCAATAGGGCCATACCGTCGGGAGTTGCTGAATCACGACGATCACGATTGAAGGCGTCGGCGTCTGCGCGCCAGTTCTCGATCATGGTCTTGGTCGGGCCGCTAATCGCGATGCCAGAGATTTCCAATTGCTTCAGACGGGCATTTACTGGTTCGGGACCGCCTACCTCTCGCAACAGAATGTCGGTAGCCGAGTTATCGGAGATGCGCAGCATGAGTTCGAGTAAGTGGCGGAGTGAGAGCGCGACACCGGGTTGGTCGACGCCAGGCGGGTTGAAAAGCGGCGTGAGGGTGCCCGAGCCGGGATGAAAATCGTCTTGGCGAACGGTGATCATTCGGTCGAGCTTTTCCTGGCCGGCATCGACCCGGGAGAGTAACTCGATGGCGATGGGCACCTTGAAGCTACTTGCCATGGGAAAGTGCTCGCCACCATTGAACGAGGCTCGACGCCCGGTCTCGACGTGAATCGCCGTAGCGCCGATCACACCAGACGGCAGTTTGCCGACACGCTCGAACTCGGCATCGAGCACCTGCGCGGCCAGGGTAAGGATGAGAAGGGTGGTCATTCAGTCTTTTCTCCGGAAATCAGCTTCAAGAAAACGCAGGCTGGTCGGTTTGCCCGACGCGTCCAAGGCGAAGACCGCGTCTTCGTTCTGCAAGGGGTTTGTCGCATTGGCGCGAAAGGTTTCGTAGTGCCAGTGTTCCAACTTGGCGGTGAAGTTGAGCCATTTAATCAGTAAGTTCCCGTTGTCTGCCTTCACCTCGACCGTGCCATAGGCTGGTTCCGCGTAGGTGCCGGCATAGTCAGCCAAGGGTTTGGCGGGTTTGGTGTACTTGGCACGTTTGGCAACTTTCTCACTTTGCTTTCTGGCCTCCTCGGCGTCCTGTTTGTCGACCTCGGCTTTCAGGTATGAATCCCAATCTTTAGCGGGTAGCTTCAAGAGTAAATCGACCAAAGAATTGGTGACCGATTCCGGCAAGGTGGTGCGGCCCAGATTCGCCAGCACGACGATGCCACTTCTCGTCTCGGGGATGAGAGTGATGCGGGCACGGAACCCATCGAGTACCCCAGCATGGCCCAAAATACGGTGACCGCGGTAGTGGGCGATGTTCCAGCCGAGCGCGTAGGTGTTTTGCGTTGTATCGGGGTTGAGGAGCTTTGCTGCCGTATCCCCCCGGATCACCATGTGCGGCTGATAGGTCTCTTCGAGGTTCTTAGCGGAGACGATCCGGCGGCCATCGAAGTCTCCGTTGGAAACGTGCAGCTTTACCCATTGCGCCAGATCGCGAGCGGAGGAGTTGATGCAACCGGCGGCCCCGACATTGTCGAAGTTCACCCAGTCGAAGCTGGTCACCTGACTCTTGGCCTTGCGGTGGGGCATAGCGCGATCGGTCCGCTTGACAGCCTCGGAGTAGCTGGTGGTGGTGCGGGACATACCCAGGGGAGCAAATACTCGCTGGCGAATGAAGTCATCCCAAGTGGTGCTGGCCACCCGCCCGACCAGTTCGCCGGCCGTAAGGAACATGATGTTCTGATACTGGTATTGCTGGCGGAACTGCTTGTTCGGCTTGGCGGAGCCGATACGCTCTATGACTTCGGCGCGCGAGAGGTTCGTCTTGTACCAAAATGCGTCGTGGCGCGGAAGGCCCGTGCGGTGGCACAACAGGTCGCGCACGGTGACGTTCTCGTTGGCTAACGGATCGAGTAGGCGGAAAGCGGGGTAGTGGCGGCGAACAGGATCGTCCCAATCAAGCTTGCCGTCGTCAGCGAGCAACGCGACTGTGAGGGCGGTGAAGGCCTTGGTAGTGGACGCAATCTCGAAGAGCGAATCGGCCGTGACGGGTTCGGGCTTGCCGGCTTCGCGTACGCCATAGCCCTTGACATGAACAATCTGGCCGTTCTCGATGATGGCGATGGCGGCGCCGGGTGAGGCCCAGGTTTTGAGAGACGCTTCGACCAACCGATCAACCGCGGACGGATCGATCGCGCTCAAGTTCGCGGCGAGCAGCAACAGCGTGAGTACGCGCATTGGGCTATTGTAGCTATCCTGAGGTTTGGGACCGATCATTCTTTTCGATGGCGCCTGCAACCTCTGCGAGGGTTCGGTTCAGTTCGTGATCCGGCGGGATCCGGCGGGAATCTTTCAGTTTGCTTCCCTTCAGTCATCGACTGGGCTTCGTTTGCGGGCAGAGCACAACGTGGCGGTTGACAGTGTGGTGCTCGTCGAGGATGGGCGGGCTTATGTGGAGAGCGAAGCTGCCTGGAGGATTGCCGCGAGGCTGGGTGTTCCCTGGAGTTGGCTAAAGGTCTTGCGCTTCATTCCGTTTCGCGACGCGCTCTATCGGTTGGTTGCTCGGAACCGGTACCGGTGGTTTGGGCGGAGGGATGTTTGCTGGTTACCGTCGCCTGAGTTACAGCGCCGTTTTCTGGAGTAACGCACTGCGGCCGGACCGGCCGTCCCATGGAGTCCCGAGAAATGACATAATCAGGGCCAGAATGTTGGTGCGGGTCAGTTTCCTGCACCTCCGCGAGGACACAAATGACCCTGAATCGACGAAATTTCCTAGCCGCCACGACTGCCGCTGCCGCGATGCCTGCCGCGCTGAGTGCGATGCCGCCGACTTTACCTGGCGATACCGGCCCCATCAAGCTGTCGGTGGCCACGTATTCGCTGCGCAGTTTTAAGCGTCCGGAAGCAATCAAGATGATTCAGCAGTTGAACATCAAGTTTGCCGACGTGAAGGATGTGCACCTGGCCATCAAGGACGGCACCCAGGAGAGTTGGAAGGAAGGGGCCAAGGAGTTCCGGGATGCGGGTATCAAGCTGATCGGCTGCGGCAACGTTGGCATGCAGAAGCCCGAGGACCTACGGAGGGCATTCGAGTATGCGAAGGCCTGCGGTTTCCCGACGATTATCTGCGCACCGACTCATGAGCAACTGCCGGAGATCGAGAAACTGGTGAAGGAGTTCAACATCAAGATCGCCATTCACAACCATGGGCCGGAAGACAAGCACATGCCGACGCCGAAGAGCGTGCTGGATGCGGTGAAAGACATGGATCCGCGCATGGGCCTGTGCATCGATATCGGGCACACGGCGCGGACCGGAGCCGACATTGTCGAGTGGGTGGCGAAGGCGGGTCCGCGCCTATACGAGATGCACTTCAAGGACCTGAAGGATCCGCACAATCCTGACCTGAACACGGCGCGAGGCAGCCAAGTGGATGTCGGCGATGGCGTTTTGCCAATACCGGCGATCTTCAAGCAACTGGCGAAGCAGAAGTATCAGGGTTATTGCTCGCTCGAGTATGAAATCAACGGCAAAGACCCGCTGCCGGGCATGCAGAGGTCCTTTGCCTACATGCGTAAAGTGATTCAGGATCTGAAACTCGGTTAAGTGGCGCTAGAATACTCCTAGCATGGGGTCGCGCCGGAACATTTGTACCGGAAACAGTCGCGGCGTGGCGAAGGAGTGAATCATGTGCGATCAGAAGCATTTCGAAGAAGATTTGCGCGCGTACGAGAGTTTTATTACGCGGAAGCAGTTCGGCGTCCTGCTCGGTGCGGGAGTATCGATGGTTTTGCCAGAGGTAGCGAATGCCGCGACCGTAACTGAGTCCGATGTGACGGTATCCACGCCGGACGGCACCGCGGATGCCTACTTCGTGCATCCGGCCAGTGGCACGGCGCCTGGTGTGCTCGTGTGGCCAGATATCTTTGGCCTGCGTCCTGCGTTTCGCCAGATGGGTAAGCGGCTAGCAGAGTCTGGGTATTCGGTGCTGGTGGTGAATCCGTTTTATCGCACGAAGAAAGCTCCCACGGCGGCGGCAGGTGGGGCGACGCCGATCGATGAAGTGCGGCCGATGGCCCAAACGTTGACCGAAACTACGCACATGACAGACGCAAAAGCGTTCGTCGCCTGGCTTGACCAACAGGCCTCAGTGGCGAAGAATCGGAAGATGGGCACGCAGGGCTATTGTATGGGTGGCCCGATGGCCTTTCGGACGGCGGCGGCGTCTGATCGTGTCGGAGCCGTGGCTTCATTCCACGGCGGCGGACTGGTGAGAGATATGCCGAGCAGTCCGCATCTGCAAGCGGCGAAGACGAAGGCCCGTTTTCTGGTGGTCGTCGCCGACAACGACGACAAGCGGGCACCCACCGATAAAGACGTCTTAAGGGAGACGTTCGCGCAGGCAAAACTGGCTGCCGAGATCGAAGTGTATCCTGGCGCTCATGGGTTTTGTCCGCCGGATTCGCGCGTCTATAGTGAGCCACTTGCCGAGAAGGCATGGGGCCGGCTGCTGGCTTTGTACGGCAAACTTTAAGGATAAGGCCCAACCAGCGCGCTTAGGAATTGCTTGCTGATTGGGCCCAATGTGGTGCTAGGTTAGACCTTCGCGGGTACGATGTATGGCGCGCGGTACTCCCGGGTGAGCATCTTGTTCGCCTCGGGGTCGTTCTTCACCGTCCACGTCTTTTCGTCCCAGTGAAGAGTGCGGCCCAGGCGGTAAGAAACGTTGGCCAGATGGACGAGGACGCAGGACATGGCGCCTTCTTCAATCTCGGCATTGAACCCCTCGCGCTTACGGTTGCGGACCCCGGCGATGAAGTTCTCAAAGTGGTTGTCGCGATCCGTGCGTGCCGGACCGGGCTCACCCTTGGGGCCCAGAAAGCTCGTGTACTTGTTGTAGCCGTCAATGACCAGGTAGCCGTTCGATCCGTAGAAGGTGTTCCCGATGGTATTGCCTTGGCGTTCGCCACCGATGCCGGCCTCATGGTTGCTATACCAGTGCCGCACTTCGAACTCCATCATCTTCTTCTTGCCGTTCACCTCGAACTCGAAGTTCGAACTTAAGGTATTGGGCGTTTCCTGATCGTCGTCGAACATGAATTTTCCGCCGATCGAGCTGACTTTGGTGGGATGAGTGACTCCAAGACCCCAGCGCGCAATATCCACCTCATGGACGCCCTGATTGCCCTTGGCTACAGCGAGCGCGAAGCGCGCGATGCGGTACTTCGACTCGATCCGAACGTGACTGACACGAACGCACGGGTCAAGGAAGCGCTCCGCAGCCTCTCGCGCTAGACCTCCGCTGTCCTGTATACTGTGGGTGATTCTGTCCATGGATACACTCCTCTATTATCTGAAACGACTGATCCCGAAGCGCCTCTTGGGAGTCCTCCGTCCTCCCTACCATTACCTACTCGCCTTCATGGGCGC
>JALHNI010000186.1 GCA_022843605.1 Bryobacter sp. | reverse complement strand
ATCGGGATTGAAAAGCCGGATACCACCGTTGGCACCATCCGAACCGGGACGGACCAGGAGCCAGCCATCGGCGCCCACGCCGCTATGGCGATCGCAAATCGCTTCAGCGACGGCGGAGAGATGCTCGGCCGGAGCTTGCGCCTCCCAGGTCAGCAGGAAGTCATTCTTGGCGCCGTGGGCTTTAGTGAAGGGAATGCGCATGCGAAGTCCTTATTTTGGCATGAGTTGGAGGCTAGGCGCATGGAAATCCGTCGATAGGTGAGGTTTCAATTTCACGCGGGAGTATTCGGAAAACGGCGATCAAAAGCTCTGGCCCGCGGCTTGCAACTCTGGACTCCCCCCCGTGCGCGGGAGTTTGGGTGCCTGGATAGGGTGCCTAAGCTTGAAAAACGGGGATCGATTGAGGGTATTGGCCGGGGCAGATGCGGGTGTCGCTCCAAAAGCAAAGGGACGACCGATATTTTGTTGCTAGGCTGAAGAAGAGCTATGAAATTGTATGATTTAGACCCGGGCGCCAATTGCCCGGAAATCTGCCGGATGATTGTCGAGATTCCGCGGGGATCCAGCAACAAGTACGAGTACGATGGCGACCTGGAAATGTTTCGCCTCGATCGGGCGTTGTACTCGCCCATGCACTACCCCGGTGATTATGGCTTTATTCCGGGAACTCTTGCGGAAGACAACGATCCGCTCGACGTGTTGTGCCTGGTCCAGAACCCCAGCTTTACGGGTTGTCTGATCGAAGTGCGGCCGGTGGGCATCCTTCGATTGAAGGACGAGCGTGAAGGCGACGAAAAGGTGCTGGCGGTTCCTACGAAGAATCCCCGCTACGACCAAATCCATACGATGGACCAAGTGGGCTCTCATGTCCTTCGCGAGCTAGAGCACTTCTTCTCGATCTACAAGGAACTCCAGGGAGCTGTGATGCAACTTGATGGCTGGGGCGGGCCAATGGAGGCACGCAAGACGATCGTCGAGTGCCGTCAGCGCTATCTTGATGGCAAAGAGGCATTAAAGCCCTTGATTGCCCAGTAGTAGCCGCCATTGACTGGCCAGAAGCCGCGCGAATCTGCGCGGCTTTTTTGGTTCAGGCCCTCGACTGGAGCATCTAGCCGAAATATTGCATGCCACCTGCAGAATTAGTTGACAGCAGGACTCTTTCGGTCGTATTTTAGCTTAGTGGCTCACGTGTGGGAACTCGCTGAGCCAAAACGAAGGCCTTCGCGCAAAGCTCTTGGCCGGGCAGCGCGAAGGCTAACTTATTGGTTGGGCTCATTGGGAAGCTTTTCACCCTTCTTGCGTAGGGTGGGAGCCTTGCGGGTCTTGCGATCCGTTTCTCCTGATTTCTTTTCGGACTCGGCTTTTTCCTTCTTGTCTTCGGTGGTGAGTAGCGCCTCGCGTTCCTTCTTGATGGAGGCTTCGCGCTCAGCGACAGTTCGACCGCGGTCCTTCAAATCCTGCTGAGAAACTTCAAGCGAATCCTGCGTGACTTCGATCGCAGTCTTCAAAACGAACTCGTATCGGGAGATGTCCTTGGGTTCGGAGGCGGCAAACTTCTGGAGTTCCGCCAGCATTTTCTCTTCAGCTTTGGCGACTTCGGTAATGCCCAGAGTGAGATCAAGCTTTCGTCGCAGAGCGTCGTCTGCCACCGTGTCGATCGCTTCAATGATCTTGGTGTACTGATCGAGTTGGTTGTAAATGAGGATCGAGCGTCCGGGTTTCTCTTTAGCGAAAAGCTGCTTCAAGAGGTCGAGCCGGAGTTTGGCGTAGTTGGTGTAGAGGGCCAGTCGGAGGTTCGGCTCTTGGGCTTCGCGGATCCGCTCGACCTCGTCGGGCGTAAGGAAGTCTGTCTGCGCGAGCAAAGGCAGCGTCAACAGGAAGCAGAGTAGAAGTCTCATGAGCGTGGCTTTCTGGACATAACGCCGTCGAGCAGTTTCTCGTGCACCCGCGAAACCCGGTTCTCCGCCTCGACAACCTGGGGCCGAAGGTCAACGTTGACGTCGTTGCGCAACGTGGTGAGGCGGCGCAGGAGTTCTCGCAGGCGCATTTCAGCGGCTTTGTAATGGCGCGTATTGCGGGAGGGATGCTTGCCCATCGCCTCAAGCGAGGACAAGCAATACTCCGCGCCGTCCGCGACCAGGGTCACCGATCGGACGAAGCCGGGATCTCCACCGGCGTCATAGTGTTTGCGGGCTTCGGTGAGGCGCTCCTGCGCGAAGTCGAGCGCGCGTTGCGCTCGTTTCTCGAGCACGGGTTCGGCTTTGACGGCCTCGAAGTCGATGGCCAGAGCGGCGATGAACAGGAGACTGAACATAGGGCTAGCGCTTGCTAAGCTCCTTTTCGATGATCCTCGCACGCTGGCGGGCTTTGAATTCCTCGTCGGGGAACTTGCCTTCGGCTCGAGAGAGGAACCTCCGGTAGGCATCGAGTGCAGGCTGGTACTGTTTGTTACGGTCGAGGATGACCGCCCGGAAGAAGTCGTGGGCGGGCGCGTCGTCACCAAGTTCCTTGAGCTTGGCGAAACAGGCGAGGGCGTTTTCGTCCTGCTTGAGAGAGATCAGCATGGCGGAAAGCTCTCGCCAGGCCTGTACATTCTGTGGCTGTTGCTTCGCGACGAAGTAGAACTGCTGGGCTGCGGCATCGAACTTGCGTTGATCGCGATGAAGACGGCCGTACATCATGCGCAGGTCGAGGTTGTTGGGTTCCTGAGCGAGTGCCGCCTCGATGTGGGGGACGCTTTTTTCCGGCTCCTTGTTGCGCAGGTAAGCAGTGGCCAGCGCCAGGCGATTGGCGGGCGTGGGTGAAGCCTTAACGGCCGACTCCAGGGAGGCGATGGCGGCAGAAAAGTCATTGGCCTCCAACTGCAGCATGGCGATGCGCTCTCGGGCGGCAGGGCTATCGAGCGCCTGGTAGAAGGCGATTGCCTCCGACTTGCGGCCCGCGGCTTCCAGTTGTTGGGCAATCTCACCGAGGGCGTCTTTGTATTGAGGATCGAGCTCCACTGCCTGGCGATATGCGGAGCCGGCCTCCTCCCACTTCGCCTGTTTAGCCAGCGCACGGCCCAATCCGTGTTGGGCAGAGGCGGACTTGGGGTCGAGAGCGATCGCCTCGCGGTAGGCGGCTTCTACCGCCGAAGCCTCGGCACCCGAAACAGAGAGCGCTTCCGCCAAGTAGAGCCGCGGGCGGGGTTCCTTTGGCTTTGCGGCGGCGGCGTCGGTAAGGGGCTTCACCGCTTCCAGCGGCTGCTTGGCACGAACGAGCACCATTCCCAAATTGAGCGAGGCTTCGTACAGGCCGGGCTTCAGTTCGAGCGTGCGCCGGTAGGCAGCGATCGCAGCCGCGTCCTGGTTGAGGAAGGTACGGGCCAGGGCGAGATTGAACTGAGATCCGAGGTCTTTGGGGTCTGCCGCGATGGCTTTCTCGAGCAGGTCAGCGGCCTCGGCGTATTTTTCAGACTCCAAAGCCTTGAGCCCCGCCGCGGCAGGATCCTGCACGAACAGAACAGCGAAGATGAGAGTCGCCAGCACCTTATGAATAGTATGACGCCGACAGGGGGAAGGTGGGTTTCGGGTACGCCGAGAAGAAAAAGGGGCGATTTCTACGCCCGCCTGATTCTCGTGGCATTGCGGGGCAACCGGAACGTTCTCCGCCGTTCACACATAGCCACTAACTGTCTTAAATCGGATACTGCCCCGGCAGCGTATCGATCGTAATCCAGCGCAACTCCGTGAACGCATCAATGCCGGCCTTACCGCCAAAGCGCCCGTAGCCGGAACCGTTCATCCCCCCAAACGGCATCTGCGGCTCGTCATGCACCGTCGGTCCGTTCACGTGGCAGATACCGCTCTTGATCTGCCGCGCCACTCGCAGGCCGCGCGCCGTATCGCGCGTAAAGACCGACGCCGCCAGACCATACTCACTATCGTTCGCGAACCGGATCGCCTCGGCCTCATCGGCGGCGCGCACCACCGCCACCACCGGACCAAAGCTCTCCTCGTGAAACAACCTCATGGCGGGCGTCACCCGGTCGATCACGGTCGCCGGCACCAGCACGCCCTCAGCTTCGCCACCGGTCAAACACACCGCGCCCTTCGACAGCGCATCGCCAATCAGGGAAGCAACATGCGTCACGGTTCGAACATCCACCACCGCGCCCAACGGAGTCTTCCCTTCCCGCGGATCGCCCACCGGCAGCGAAGCCGCCTTCGCCCGGAACTTCTCCGCGAAGGCGTCGGCCACGGCGTCCAACACAATAATCCGCTCCGTCGACATGCAAATCTGGCCCTGGTTCATGAACGCCCCGAACGCCGCGGCCTTCACCGCCTCATCCAGATCGGCGTCTTCGAGAACCAACAATGGCGCCTTCCCGCCGAGTTCGAGCAGCACCGGCTTCAGATGCGCCGCCGCCCGAAGGGCCACCATCCGTCCCTTAGCCGTTGAACCCGTGAAGTTGATCCGCCGCACCGCCGGATGATCGATCAGCGCGCCCACCACTTCTTCCGCATCGCCCGGCGCATTCGTCACCATGTTCACCACACCTTCGGGAAAGCCTGCCTCTTCGAACGCTTCCACAATCAACTGATGCGCTCGCGGACACGTCTCGCTGGCCTTCAGAATCACGGTATTTCCGCACGCCAGCGGCACCGCAATCGCGCGCACGCCCAGAACCACCGGCCCATTCCAAGGCGCAATTCCCAGCATCACGCCCACGGGTTCACGCAAGGCCATCGCCATGCAACCGGGCCGATCGGAGGGAATCACCTCACCACCGATCTGCGTGGTCAAAGCGGCCGCTTCCCGAATTACGTCCGCGGCCAGTGCGACGTTGAACATCGCCCAGCCAAACGTCGCTCCGGTCTCGGCCATCATCGCCTCGGCGAACGCCGGCGCCTTGGCCAGCAACGCGTCAGCGGCCTTGGTCAGCAAAGCGCGCCTCACGCTCGGCCCTGTCGCCGACCACGCCGGAAACGCCGCGTCAGCTCGCTCGGCCACGGCCGTCGCCTCCGCCACCGTCATCGCACGCGCCGTCGACGCAACCTCGCCCGTCATCGGATTCAATCGTTCAAATGTCACAGCCCCACTTTACCAAGACCGCGCGTGAGGGCAGTGTTCATGCATGGGGACGAAGCCGGATCCCACTGTGATTCGGCCAAGGCTAGCCAATCAGCCGCTCGTACTCATCGTGCGGCCCGATCCAGAACCCGAGAACGGCATCGGAGAGCGGAATTCCCACGGCTCAATGACCCAAATCCACCCGCGCCGTGACATATTTACCGATTGGCTTGAAGTGCAGCGAGGGATGCCAGGGATCGTTCTTCAATAACTGAAAATTCTTGTCCGCATTCTTACACACCGCCTGAGGAAGCCGATGGTAGAGCTTCCAAAAGGCGGACGAGGTTCGGTGGATCAAAGTTCCGTCGTCTACCCGGCTTCGTACTCGCGCATCGCTTCGTCCGCCAAGTGATCCAGCTTTCCGGCTTTCGCGTCCGCCTCGATTTGGCGATCCCAGGCATTGAAATCGTATTCCGTGAACCACGCATGGAAAGCGGCCTCTTCAGCCGAGAGCTGCATGACTTCTGACTCGATCTTTTCGATCCGGCTCGTCATCCCGTCGATATAGACCCGATTGCTTCCTGCGGCCGGATCAAGGCCCCAAAGGAAAAGCGCGGGCCCAGGGGCCCGCGCTTTTCTGTTTTGGATGCGAAGTTACTCGACCTCGGCCAAGTCCTCGGAAGCACCAGGGGCGCTTGTGTCTTCGCTGAGTCCGCCCGCGTAAAGCGTGCGCGCTTCTTCGTCGTAGCCGGGGATGCCTTCCATGAGCGGATCGGGCTCCTGGATGGGCTCCTCCTCGACGATATCTTCACCGGCAATCTTGACGCGGCGGTAGTAGGACAAGCCCGTACCGGCCGGAATCAGACGGCCCATGATGACGTTCTCCTTCAGGCCACGGAGGTAGTCGACCTTGCCGTTGATGGCGGCTTCGGTGAGAACACGGGTGGTTTCCTGGAAGGATGCGGCCGAGATAAAGGAGTCAGTGGAGAGAGACGCCTTCGTGATGCCGAGCAAGACCGCCCGGCCTTCGGCCGGCTGTCCGCCGGCTTCGATCACGCGGTTGTTCTCTTCCTTGAACTTAAAGCGGTCAACGACTTCCTCGGGGAGGAACTCAGTATCGCCGATCTTGTCGATCTTCACCCAGCGCATCATCTGGCGGACGATGACTTCCAGGTGCTTATCATTGATGTTGACGCCCTGAAGCCGGTAGACTTCCTGGACTTCGTTCACCATGTACTTCTGCAGTTCCTTCTCACCGAGCACGGCGAGAATGTCATGCGGATTCATGGGGCCATCCTGCAACGGATCGCCGACTTCCACGCGTTCGTTATCTTGCGCGTTGATGTGGACGCCGCGCGGAATTGAGTACTCCTTCACCGTGCCGTCGTCGGCGGTGATGGAGATCTTGCGGAGGCCTTTGGCGACTTCGCCGTACTTGATGATGCCGCTGACTTCGGCGATCACCGCCGGGTCGCGCGGCTTGCGCGCTTCGAAGAGTTCGACGACGCGCGGTAGACCGCCCGTGATGTCCTTCGTCTTCGTGGTGGCGCGAGGGATCTTGGCGAGGACGTCGCCGGCGTGGATGGTTTCCTCGTGACGAACCATCAGATGGGCATGGGTCGGCATGAGATAGCGCTTCTCATCGGCCTTGCCGCCGCCCACGGGGCGGATGATCATGATCGGGATCTTTTTCTCGTCAGGCGAATCGACGATGACCGACTGAGAGAGGCCGGTGACTTCGTCGACCTGCTCCTTCATCGTGACGCCATCGACCATGTCCTTGAAGTGAACGACACCCGAGATTTCCGAAAGGATCGAGAACGTATAAGGATCCCATTCGAGAAGATCCTGATTCTCACGGACCGGAGCACCGTCATCCAGCAGGATGCGGGCGCCGTAGACGACGGGATAGCGTTCTTTTTCGCGGCCCTTGTCGTCAAGCACGGCCACGATGCCGGAGCGATTCATCGAAATGATCTCGCCCTTGGCGTTGCGGACGGTGGTGATGCCGAGGTATTTCACCGTACCGTTCGTCTTCGCGTCCTGCTTCGACTGCTCAGCGGAACCGGTAGCCGTACCACCAACGTGGAACGTACGCATGGTGAGCTGCGTGCCGGGTTCGCCGATGGACTGGGCGGAGATGATGCCGACCGCTTCGCCGCGTTCCACCATCCGGCCGGAAGCCAGATTGCGGCCGTAGCAAAGTTGGCAAACACCGCGGCGGGATTCGCAGGTGAGCACCGAACGGATTTTCACGCGTTCGATACCGGCAGCCTGGATACCGGCGGCTTTGTCTTCGTCAATCTCTTCGTTGGCGGCCACGATGACCTTGCCTTCGAAGTCGCGCTGATCTTCGAGCGCGACGCGGCCGACGATGCGGTCGCGCAACGGCTCGATGATTTCGCCCGATTCGATAATCGGCTCAACATGGATACCGTCACCGGTACCGCAATCGAGTTCGGAGATGATGACGTCCTGTGCCACGTCGCAAAGACGACGGGTGAGGTAGCCTGAGTCAGCCGTTTTGAGCGCCGTATCGGCCAAGCCCTTGCGGGCGCCGTGCGTCGAAATGAAGTACTGGAGCACGTTGAGGCCTTCACGGAAGTTGGCCGTGATGGGGGTTTCGATGATCTCGCCGGAGGGCTTGGCCATCAGGCCGCGCATACCGGAAAGCTGACGAATCTGCTGTTTCGAACCACGTGCACCGGAGTCCGCCATGATGTAAATGGGGTTCAGGTTGCGACCCGTGCGGTCGTCTTCTTCCATCACCTTGAACATCTCTTCGGAGACCTTCTCAGTGACTTTCGACCAGATTTCGATGATCTTGTTGTAGCGCTCACCCTGAGTGATGGCGCCTTCCTGATACTGGTTCTGCACCTCAATGACTTGCTTTTCGGCGTCGCCGACCAGCTTCTTCTTCGAGGCGGGCACCACCATGTCGTCGATGCCGATGGAGATACCGGCTCGCGTCGCGTAGTTAAAGCCAAGTTCCTTCACGCGGTCGAGCATGCCGACGGTGATCTGCAGGCCGTGCTTCAGGTAGCAATACTGCACCATCTGCGAAAGGCCCTTCTTCTTGAGCAGGCCGTTGATGAAGGGCATCTCCTCAGGAAGCACGTCATTCAGAATGACGCGGCCGACGGTGGTGTCCATATACTGCTTCACATACTCGATGGGCTCGGAGTGAAGCAGGTTCTGGGAATCGTAAGCCTTTACCAGGTCGAGCACCCGTCCGGTGTAGCGAAGCTTAATTGGCGAAAGGGTCTCGACTTCGCCCATTTCGAGCGCGATCAAAACGTCTTCCATCGAAGCGAAGGTACGGCCCTCGCCTTTGGTGCCGGGACGCGATTTGGTGAGGTAATAGAGGCCCAACACCATGTCCTGAGTGGGAACCGTGATCGGCGCGCCGTGAGCAGGCGACAGGATGTTGTTCGAAGCGAGCATCAGCGTGGAAGCTTCGATCTGCGCTTCGGGCGACAGCGGAATGTGAATGGCCATCTGGTCGCCGTCGAAATCGGCGTTGAAGGCCGTACAAACGAGCGGATGAACCTTGATGGCTTTACCTTCCACCAGCACCGGCTCAAAAGCCTGGATACCCAAGCGGTGAAGCGTGGGTGCGCGGTTCAGAAGGACCGGATGGTCGCGGATGACTTCCTCGAGGATGTCCCAAACGACGGGATCCTGCTGTTCGACCAATTCCTTGGCCTGCTTGATGGTGGTGCAATGTCCACGCTGTTCAAGGCGATGGTAGATGAAGGGCTTGAATAGCTCGAGCGCCATCTTCTTGGGAAGACCGCATTGGTGGAGCTTGAGTTCAGGACCCACCACGATGACCGAACGGCCCGAGTAGTCGACGCGCTTGCCGAGCAGGTTCTGGCGGAAGCGGCCTTGCTTGCCCTTCAGGGTATCGGAGAGGGACTTGAGCGGGCGGTTGTTGGCGCCACGAAGGACACGGCCACGGCGGCCGTTGTCAAACAGGGCGTCGACCGCTTCCTGCAGCATGCGCTTTTCGTTGCGCACGATCACGTCCGGAGCGTGCAGCTCCATCAGCTTCTTCAAGCGATTGTTGCGGTTGATGACGCGGCGGTACAGGTCGTTGAGATCGGAAGTGGCGAAGCGTCCGCCATCGAGCGGCACCAACGGGCGCAGTTCCGGCGGAATGACTGGCAGCACGTCCAGAATCATCCACTCCGGCTTGTTGCCCGACTTGCGGAAGCTTTCGGTTACCCGGAGGCGCTTGGCGAACTTCAGCTTCTTCTGCGCACTGGTTTCCGTCTTCATCTTCTCGCGGATTTCCACGGAAAGCGATTCGACGTCCACCTTCTTCAACAGTTCCTTAATGCCTTCGGCGCCCATCATGGCGACGAACTTACCGGGGAACTCGGTATCGAGCTGCCGCTTGCGTTCGTCGGTGACGACTTCGGCGATCGAAAGTTCCGCCACATCGCCCGGATCGACGATGACATAGGCTTCGAAGTAAAGCACGCGCTCAAGTTCACGCAAGGTGATGTCGAGCAAGTAACCGATGCGCGACGGCAGACCCTTGAAGAACCAGACATGCGAGCAGGGGCTCGCCAGTTCGATATGGCCGAGGCGTTCGCGGCGAACGCGAGAAAGGGTTACTTCGACGCCGCATTTGTCGCAGATCACTCCGCGATGCTTCATGCGCTTGTACTTGCCGCACAAGCATTCCCAGTCGGCGATCGGGCCAAAGATGCGAGCACAAAAGAGCCCATCGCGTTCCGGCTTGAAAGTCCGGTAGTTGATGGTTTCGGGCTTGGTGACTTCGCCATGGCTCCAGGAACGGATCTTCTCGGGGCTGGCGAGCGAGATTCGGATTGAGTCGAAGTCGGCAATCAAATTTGCGCGGTCGTACGGTGATGATCGGTACATGGGTTCTCCTCCTCGGTCTCGAATTAGTCGGCCGCCAAGGCCGTGTCGACGGATTCCTTGGGTTTCTTCATGAGTTCGACGTCAAGGCAGAGCGACTGCAACTCACGGATCAATACGTTGAACGATTCCGGAACGCCGGGTTCGGCGGCGGCTTCGCCCTTCACGATGGCTTCGTAGATTTTGGCGCGTCCGTAGACGTCGTCAGATTTGGCGGTGAGCAGTTCCTGCAGAATGTAGGCTGCGCCATAAGCTTCGAGAGCCCAGACTTCCATTTCGCCGAAGCGCTGGCCGCCGAATTGGGCCTTGCCACCCAGCGGCTGCTGGGTAATGAGCGAATACGGTCCGATGGAACGAGCGTGGATCTTGTCGTCCACCAAATGGGACAACTTGAGCATGTAGATGTAGCCGACGGTAACCGGCTGTTCGAACTCGTTACCCGTCATGCCATCGCGCAGGCGCATCTTGCCCGAACCAGGCAATCCGGCTTTGGCGAGCATAGCCTTGATGTCGTGCTCGGTCGCGCCGTCAAAGACCGGCGTGGCGAACTTGACGCCAAGAGCCTTGGCCGCCCAGCCCAAGTGGGTTTCGAGAATCTGACCGACGTTCATACGGGACGGAACGCCGAGCGGGTTCAGCACGATCTCGACGGGCGTGCCGTCGGGGAGCGTGGGCATGTCCTCTTCCGGCACGATGCGGGCGATGACACCCTTATTCCCGTGGCGGCCGGCCATCTTATCGCCGACGGAGAGCTTGCGCTTCATGGCGATGTAGCACTTCACCAGCTTGATCACGCCGGGGGGCAGTTCATCGCCCTTGCGAAGCTTGGCGATCTTATCCTCGGTGATCTTTTCGAGCACGGTGATCTGGCGCGAGGTCATCTCTTCGATTTCGTCGATCACTTCGTTCAGACGCGGATCGCGATTGGCGATCTTGATGCGCTTGAGGTCACGGGCTTTCGACTTGTCGAGGAAGTCGCGGGTGATGTCCGCATCTTTCGAGATCAGCTTACGGTTGGTCTTTTCGTCGTGGAGGTCAGCAAGAACCTTCTTGCCTTCCAGGTGGTTAGCGAGGCGCTTGGCGCGTTCGTCACCCAGGATGCGCTTTTCGTCCTCAAGGTTGCGGTGAAGACGTTCTACCTGCGACTCGAGAATCTGCTTCGAGCGCTCATCCAGATCAGCACCCTTGCGGGAAAAGACCTTGGCATCGACGACGATGCCTTCGATGCCCGGCGGGCAGTAGAGAGAGGCGTCTTTCACGTCACCGGCTTTTTCGCCGAAGATCGCGCGGAGAAGCTTTTCTTCCGGAGTCAGCTGAGTTTCGCCCTTGGGGGTCACCTTGCCAACCAGAATGTCTCCCGGCTTCACCGAGGCGCCGGTGCGGATGATCCCCGATTCGTCAAGGTTCCGGAGGAAGCCTTCGGCGATGTTCGGGATGTCACGGGTGATCTCTTCGGGACCCAGCTTCGTGTCGCGGGCCTCGATTTCGAACTCCTCGATATGGATCGAAGTGTAATAGTCTTCCTTCACCAGCT
>JALHNI010000185.1 GCA_022843605.1 Bryobacter sp. | reverse complement strand
AATGGGATTGCCAAGCAATTTTTCTGTTTCCTCCATCAACGAACCGCCCTTGCGGGGGTCAGTAGACGCCAATGTGACGATGCGTCCTGATTCGCGGGTAGATTCGGGAAGTAACGGCGTTCCGTCTGGCACTACCCCAATGCGGTGCTCCGGGATACCTTCGCGCACGAGAAGATCCCGGACGTGAGCGGAGACGGCAAGAAAGCGGTCGACACGACGGTACTTCCATCGCGAGATAAAGTTCGGCCGGCGTTCAAAGGCGACGCGGCGTGAAACGACGATCTTGGGTCCAAGGAAGAGGCAATAGGAATGCGAGCGGGAGTCGTGTGCATGGAGCAGATCCGCCTCGCTAGAATGCCTCCTCAGCGACGACAGGGGTGCGGTGGGAAGATCCTGCCGATGGAGCGGCGACTCAGGAGGCGCATAGATTCGGCAGTCATGTCCGGCGGCGAGCAAGCCGCGCACGAGCAGGATGGCTTGAATCTGGCCGCCGCGTAGTTCGCGGCCAGTATCGACGTGCAGGATCCGCATAGTTACCTTTGAGGACTCATGAAACGGGCTTTCGCATACTTCAAGAAAGTATAGTGGGCCGCCATGTAGGCGATGGCTAGACCCTCGGGCCCATCCAGGAAGCCGCGTTGCAGGACATAGGTCTTTAAGAACGTCCAGAGTGGATCGGCGACCAGGTGACGATAGCCAATGGGCCGCTTGAATTCGATGAGTTGTTCGGCGGCTAGGGTCGTATAGCGGTCCATGGTCCGCAGGTGCTCGGACAACGAGTCGCAGGTGAAGTGCAGGAGATTTCCTTCCAGCCGGCCAACCCTACCCTCAACGCTGACGCTTTCGTGCACGAATTCACCGCGCCATTGGGCATGGCGACGATCAAAGAGACGCACTTTTCGGTCCGGGTACCAGCCGGAATGCAGGATCCAACGTCCGAGGTATTGGGCCAGCCGCGGGACCGTGTAGGCGTCATGTTCCGGCGGTGACTTTTTCAAGTGCCAGATCTCGGCCTCGAGTGACTCCGAGAGAGCCTCGTCGGCATCGAGCGAGAGCACCCAATCGTGCTCGCAAACCGAGGCCGCAAAGTTCTTCTGGCTGGCGTAGCCTTCAAAAGAACGCTCCACCACTCGCGCGCCGAGGTTAGCGGCGATGGAGCACGTCCGGTCCGTCGAACCGCTATCTACCACCACGATCTCTTCACAGCAACGAAGGCTTTCAATCGCGCGAGCGATGTTACGTTCTTCGTTGAGGGTGATGATGGCGGCGGAGATTTTCAAACGAGCTCTCCTTAGTTTAGGATGCTATGGGGCTCAGGATGCTACCGGACCCGCGGTCGCCGAAAGCGCCGAGATAATCTTTTCGCGATCGCGTTCCGCGCGAGTGGCGGCGAACTCGAGCACCGCGCGGTAAATCGCAAAGCCAACGCCAACGCCGAGGAGCAGGACTCCATAGAAGGCGAGCGCACTTTCCAGTACATAGCGGGCTGCATAGGCCAACAGAATCGGTGCTGAAGCAAGCGGGTAAAAGAGGAGCAGCAGGGTGTGAAATCGCCCCGCCGAACTCGATCGCCAGGACTGGCTGGGATCAATCGGCCGCGGATACAAAGTAGAACCGGCATTTCCTACGGAAGCCAGAAACAGTCCCAGGACGAGTGTGACGGCGATCGCCTCCAGAAACTGCTGCGGCCGCAGCGGCAACCGCAGGCCAACCATCACCAGGAAGATGGCGGCCAATTCTAGTATCAGAAAGGCAAAACCGGCAAGGTTCTTGGCCACGATGACGGTGCGATACGAGATTGGGGCCAGAAAGTAGAGCTGTGCCGCTGCCCGATCGAAGCCGAGATGATTCCAGAATGCGACCTCCGCCAGCAACGTCAGCGCATAGATGCAGACGACGGTAAGGAAGTTGTCGGTGAGAAAGCTGGAGCGCGAACTCGGCCCCAGTCGACCGAGGGCAATCGGCAACCAGATCATGAGGCCAAAGGAAAAGCCCATCAAAAACACAAGCCGGAAGCGGGGCGCCCGGCTGAGAAAGCGAAGTTCCTTCTCGAGCAGCGCCGCCAGCGGATCGCTTAGGAATCGGCGCGGGAGGCAATAAAAATGTTCAATGAGGCCGGAACGAGCGCCAACGTCTTCCGCGGCTTTTGTCTCATCCCGGTCAAAACGCAAACTGCGCGCGAACTGCCAACGGGCAAACAAATAGGTCAGGCTAAGCCAACCCGCAAGTACGGAGAGTGGGATCGCGAGCGGCTGGCCCAATAGCAGGCTGGCCGTGGCTGACCACGGCAGCCAGATCGGCGGAGCAATCTTGAGAAGGCCCTTCACCCAGACCGGCATGCCGAAAGCGCTGATGTACTGGGGAAGCGCCGCGAGAGACACAAACAGCAGGACGACGAGTTCGCGCCATCCGCGCTGTGCCAGGAGCCGGGTAAGGAGATCCTTCACCGCTACGCCGACAAGCAGGTTAAGCAAGACGAAGGCTGGCAGCACCAGCGGTGTCCAGGCGGGAAAATACGGATTGGCCAGCAGGCCGACAGCCGCACCGGCGAGAACAATCAGCATCTCCAGGCTGGTGGTGATCCGCAGCAGCACTTCCATCCAGAACAGCTCGCCATCGGAGATTGGGTAGACGGCAAGGCGCCGGAGATCGAGCGACATACCGCTCGATACCAGGATCAAAGGCACTAGTTGCCAGTAGGCGAACACCAGAAGCAGGCCATTCGACAGCACTTTGGCAAGGTCGACTCCTGGCTCCGGGTGGCGCAGAACGCCAGCAATGAACACGGCCAACGCGGTCCAGAGTGAATACCAGAAGAAGGTGAGAACCGTGGCGAAGGCTGTGGCCATGCGGCCGGAGCGCGGATAGAAGTTTCGCAGAATCCGAAACTGCGCCCAGAGCACGGCGCGCATCGGGCCGGCAACGGCCTGGTGAATCATGCCAGCCATTCGAGATTTTCGGTTGATGGCGCACCGCCAACGGTTCGCACGAAGAGCTCTTCCAGCGTCTCGCGGCCTTGGCGAAGCTCCTCCATAGAGCCTTCAACCACCAGTTGCCCCTCGTGAATGATGGCGACGCGGTCGCACAGTCGTTCCACGACGTCGAGCACATGGCTTGTCAAAAAGATGGTTGCCCCCCGCCGCACCTGGTCGATGAGGATGTTTTTCATCAGACGCGCGCCGACGGCATCGACGCCCTCGAACGGCTCGTCCATCAGAAAGAGTTGAGGCCGGTGAATCAGGGCGGCGGCCATCGCGCAACGCTTGCGCATGCCCTTTGAATACTCGGCGATCAGTTTCCTGGCATTGCCGTCGAGTTCGAATAGGGCAAGCAGCTCAAGACTACGTTCGTGGGATTCGCTACGCGAGAGGCCATAGAGTCGCCCGACGAACTCGATAAACTCGCCACCCGTGAGGTGGTCGAAGAGGAGGGTATCGTCCGGCACCAGTCCCAGGCGCCGCCGAATGTCGAGCGAGTTTCTTGACATCCGAAAGCCCAGAATCTCAATCTCGCCAGAAGTGACAGGGATCAGCCCCATCAGCATGCGGATCGTGGTGGTCTTCCCAGCTCCGTTGGGCCCCAGAAATCCGTAGAAACACCCACGCGGAACGGTTAGGTTCAGTCCGTTCACCGCATGCTTTTCGCCGTAGGTCTTGTAAAGACTTCTAACCGCGATGGCGGGTGCGTCGGCGATCGGGAGATCGGAGGGGAGAGACAATTCCGGCATTCGCTACACCTATTATCGGGGTTTCCTCGACCGATAAGGAGGGTTGCCATGAGTTTACTCACCGTTGCCGCCAATCGCTCGAAGACTCAACAGATGATCCTCGCCAAGTTGAACGACTTGCCGCCATTTTCACCTGTTCTCAACAAGCTCCTGGCCTCTCTGGGTGACGAATCATTCTCCTACCGCCATCTTGGCTCATTGATTGAACAGGATACAGTCTTGACCGGGAATGTATTGCGTATGGTGAACTCAGCCGCCTACGGTCGGCGCGTCGAAGTGATGGCGATCTCGAAGGCGATCTCCATTCTGGGAGTGAACAAGCTGCGGAACCTGGTCTTGACCCTCTCAGTCGCCAACATGTGGCGCAGCCTAAAGGTGGCGAATGGCTGGTCACTGGAGCGATTCAATACCCACGAACTGGCTACGGCCATCCTTTGCGACGCAATTGCCCAGCGAGCGAACGTTGCTTTTCCGGAGGGCGCGTTCCTGGCTGGGCTCCTGCACGATCTTGGCAAGCTATTGATTGTTATGGCATCTCCCGCCGACCACTTGGACATTGAGGCTCATGCCGCGCGCACCGGCTGCAGTCGTCTTGAGGCGGAGCAGTTGATTCTGGAGATCGATCATGCAGCGCTCTCGGCGGATGCCCTGGCCATCTGGAGATTGCCCGAGGCGCTGCAGATCGCCGTGAGGCAGCACCATACGCCATGCGCAGGCGATCTCAGCATGATCGTCTCCGTGGCCGATGAATGCGCCAACCGGCTCGGTTTCAGTGTGAACGAGCCGGATGGATTGCCAGAAAGGACTGATGCCGAACTGTGTGCCGCAGCTCTCGACCGCATGGGACTCGCAAGTGAGGCGGAGCGATTGTTGACCGAATTTCGCGCCGAATTCGATGTGGCCCGCTCAATTAGGTGAGATCTTTCAACGACTTGGCTGCGGATCCGGCGAATTCCGGAAAAATTTATGAGAATAATGGGCCGCTCAATCCACTTATTAGCGGGTGCTCTTATTCGATATCGCCGCTGGCTGGATCTTCGCTGGACTTGCCCTATGGATCGCGATCAGTGGTCTGGATGACCTGATCCTCGATATTGCCGCGTTTCACCGCTGGTGCACACGACGCACCCGTCCGTCCACGCGGGCGGCACTATTGCGGTTGGATCCGCCACCTCGCATCGCGATTCTCGTCCCCTGCTGGCATGAGTCCGACGTCATCGCGCAGATGCTGGAACACAACCTGTCGGTGATCGATTACGCTCACTATGACTTCTTTGTCGGCGCGTACCCGAATGACCCGGCCACGCTTTTCGCCGTGCAGGCCGTCCAGGCCAAACGCACACGAGTTCATCTCGCTGTCTGTCCGCATGACGGCCCAACAAACAAAGCCGATTGCCTGAACTGGACCATGCAGCACCTGATGTTGCATGAAGAGACCGCCCGTCGCCGTTTCGACATTGTGGTGGTGCATGACGCCGAGGACATGATCCACCCCAGTGAACTCCGCTGGTTGGCCGCCGAGATGCAGGATGCCGAAATGGTGCAGGTTCCGGTGATCGCTTTGCCGACCCCGTTCATGAATCTCACACACGGCGTCTACTGTGACGAGTTCGCTGAAACCCAAGCTAAGGACTTGCCGACTCGCATCTACCTGGGAGGCTTTCTACCATCCTGCGGTGTGGGAACGGGCTTAACCCGGGAGATGATTGAACGCATCGCGGAAACCGGCGAGAACCAGATCTTCCAGCCAGGTTCGCTGACCGAGGACTACGAACTCGGCCGCCGAGTTCAGGAACTTGGGGGACGTCAGCGCATGCTGCCCGTCCGCTGGGAACGGGGCCGCCTCATGGCGACGCGGGAGTATTTCCCCCGAGAGTTCTGGCCGGCAGTAAAGCAGCGGACCCGGTGGATCACCGGCATCGCGCTGCAGAGCTGGGAAATGAATGGATGGCGGGGCAACTGGGTGCGCCGCTATTGGTGGTGGCGCGACCGAAAGGGGCTCCTGGGAAATCCGCTCACGGCGGTCTGCAACCTTTGCTTCTTTGCTGGATTGATCGGTTGGCAAACGCCGGTCCACCACATGCCGGGCAGCAGCCGTTCGCTGATCGCGGTTGGCTTCTTCCTTCAGATGTATCGTATGGTGATCCGCATCGGCTACTCGGCTCGGATCTATGGCCTATGGTTTGCATTAGGAGCCCCGCTGCGAGTCCTGTGGGGCAACGCGATCAACCTGCTGGCGACGGCGCGCGCGGTGCATCAATTCATCAGGGCGAAGCGGCGCGGCGAGCCATTGCGTTGGGTGAAGACCGCGCACGCCTATCCGTCTCGAGCGGCCCTCACATTGCACAAACGGCCGCTCGGCGAAATCCTCGCTGACATTGGCTATGTCACACGCGACCAGGTGCGACGAGCCCTACAAGTGAAACCCGCGGACATTCCCCTGGGCGAGTATCTTGTCCGGCAAGGCCGGCTGACGAGTGAACAGCGCTGGAGTGCGTTGAGTATGCAACAAGGAAGCGAAATCGGCCAGCATTCGACGGTGACGCAGGGCTAGGGCCTCAACGTTCGCACGAAGAAATTCGTCGTCGTTTCCAGCAGATGGCGTCTGGCTGGCCCGGTGACTCCATGCGCTTTCTGGGGATAGAGCATCATCTCAAAGGGTTTACCGGCCAACTGCAGGGCATTCGTCATCATCATGCCGTTCTGGAAGAGAACGTTGTCATCGCCGATGTTGTGCACCAGGAGCAGTTGCGCCTTCAGATTCTTCGCCACATGTACGGGAGAACTGTCCTTGTAGCCGACTTCGTTCCGCTGCGGCAAATCCATGTAGCGCTCAGTGTATATGGTGTCGTAAAGCCGCCAGTCTGTCACCGGGGCGCCGGAGATCCCGGCCGCGAAGCGGTCCGGCGCGTTCAACAGACTGTAGAGCGTCATGTAGCCGCCAAACGACCAGCCGTATATGCCGATTCGCGCGGGATCGACGAAACCAAGCTTCGTCAAATAATCCACACCCGTCAGTTGGTCAGCCAACTCCAGCTTGCCGAACTGCCGATGCACCGCGCTTTCCCAACGGTGGCCTCGGCCGGCTGAACCTCGGTTATCAAGCTGCCAAATGACGAAACCTTGATGAGCCAGCACCTGATCCCAGTTCATACCCGCCCATAGGTTTCTCACTGTTTGCGCGTGCGGTCCGCCATAAACCATCACCACCGCTGGATACTTTTTAGCCGGATCAAAGTCCGCGGGCTTGATCAGACGCGCATGGAAAAGCGTGCCATCGGGACCTTTCACCTGATGCAGCTCGGTCGGTAGGATGTCGTACTCTTTCAGCACTTTGGAGTCAGGAGGTCGAAGCAACGCCAATTGCGTACCATCCGTGCGGCGTAGCGTACGCTGGGTCGGCGAAGTGAGACTCGAGTAGGTATCGAAGTAGGCTCCGCAACCAGGAGCCATCGAGATGACGTGCGTGCCAGCTTCCTGACTGATGCGCTGGCGAGCACCGCCTTCAAGGCTCACGGAATAAAGCTGCCGCTCTAACGGAGATGCCTCGGTGGAGGTGAAAAAGACTTGCCGCGCCTTCTCGTCCACGCAAGCAACGTCAGTCACTTCCCAGTCGCCGGAAGTAATCTGCTTCGCCGGTCCGCCGGCGAGGGTCCGCAGGTAGAGATGGCGGAAGCCGCTGCTTTCGCTGGACCAGAGAAACGTTCGCTGATCGGCCAGCAAGTGAAAGTCATCAGAAAGATTAATCCAATGCGGATCTTCCTCGGTCAGCACAATTTCGATCTTGCCGCTCCGAGGGTCTACGGCCAACAAGTCCAATCGATTCTGCACCCGAGTCAGCCGAGTTACTAGCACCTGGGTGGCAGTCCAATTGACACGGGCGAACAGGTACTCGTCCGAATTGCCGAGGTCAATCCAACGCGTCTTGCCGCCACCGGCAGGCACAATGCCAAAACGCACGACAGAACCTTTACTGCCGGCTTTCGGATAGCGTTCCGGCTCGCTCTGGCCTTCGACGCTCGAATAATCTACGTGTGAGTAGACACTTACCGCGCTAACCTCAAACTGAAGATAGGCGACCCATTTTCCGTCCGGGCTCCACCAGTGGGCGGTTCCAAGTTCGAGCTCCTCCGGATAGACCCAATCAAGCTTGGCGTTCATGCGAGTGGCGGAGCCATCGGAGGTGAGGCGGGTGACTTTGCCGGAACCGACATGAAGGGTGTAGAGATCGTGATCCCGCCGGTAAGAAACCATACTCCCGTCCGCTGAAAGCTTCGGGTCGCGCTCAGCAAAGCCCGTAGCTGTAAGTTGGCGGCTAGACTTCTGTTCGACATCCACGAGGAACAGATCGCCGCCGGCGATCACCAACAGCTTGCGGCCGTCGGCGGACCATTGTAGCGGCCGTTCAGTTACGCGCCTGTTCTCCCAATCGAAGGGGCCAGTCGACTTAACCGCGATGGCCTTGCCCTCAAGTTCCTTCATGTCCGCGACCAAGATTTCCGCTGCGGGCTCTCCTGCACGGCTGAGCCGATGCACCGACAGCTTGTCCTGAGCGCGCGAGGCATAGGCCATGCCATCCGGGGACCATAGAGTACTGGCCGCGGGAGGCGGCGTCACGGACATCACAGCGTCAATCGTTACAGGCTTCCGGGCGGCAAAGGCTTGGTCGAACAAAAGCGGCGCAAGGAGGGGTAAGAGGAATCGATGCACGCTCCATGGTAACTTTCGCCAGCTGTGCTTCGCTACCAAGTGATCAGGATCAAGCGGCCGATGCGATCTGACATAATCGAGGTTTCACGGGTGATGACACACCCGGACGGAGGCCGGTGCAGGGACTGAATGTTCAGGTCTGCCAACCGGATGAAAACATTGGTAACGAAGAACAACAAGCACCCCGAAATAAACTCGGCGGAGGTCGCGCTGTCCGAGCCAGAGCGCCAAACCGCAACGTTCACTCAGGCTATGGAAGCCTTTCACCAGCGCGATTTTCGGCGGGCGATGCCGCTGTTTCAGACTGCCGCTGAAGGTCCAGTGCGCGAGATGGCCTTCTCCGCGCGCACCCATCTCCGAATGTGCGAGAGCCGCTTGGCCAAGTCGGATCCAGAAACCCGCGACGCCGAGGGCAATTACACCTTTGCGGTCGCGCAGATGAACTTGCGGGACTACGCACACGCCGCCAGTTTGCTCGAGTACTCACTGAAACAGCAGGAGACAGACTACGCGCATTATGCGCTGGCGGCCGCCTTGGGCCATTTGGGTCAGTTCGAGATTGCGGTGCAGCATCTGCGTCGCGCCATCCAACTGCAACCGCGAAATCGTTCGATGGCCATGACAGATCCTGACTTCCTCGAGTTGGCAAAGTATGCGCCGATTCGCGATTTGCTGATGGGAAGCTAAGGGCTCGAATGCCAACACGGCGCCCAATTCGGCGCATGGACTCTCTCCGGGTGGTGGTGATTGGCGGTGGTACCGGCCTCTCATCGCTGCTCCGTGGGTTGAAACGGTATGTGGAGCCCGAGGATGGTCTACCACCCGTCGACATTACGGCAATCGTGACGGTCACGGACGACGGTGGTTCATCAGGACGTCTGCGCCGCGAACTGGATATCCTACCGCCTGGCGACATCCGCAATTGCCTGGTTGCCCTCTCCGACGAAAGCGACCTACTCGCCAAGCTCTTCCAGTATCGTTTCACGGCCGGCAAGGGGCTCTCCGGGCACAGTTTCGGAAATCTGTTCCTCACCGCGCTCACGCACCTGACGGGTGACTTCGCCCAAGCGGTGAAACTCTCTTGCGAAATCCTATCCACCGGGGGCAGAATCTTCCCCTCGACTGACCGCAATGTGACGCTGGAAGCTGAATTGGTGAACGGCAAGCTGGTGGCAGGGGAAACCCGCATCAGCCGCGCACGCATCGGCATCAAGACCATTCGCCTGCGTCCAAAGCATTGTCCGCCCCTGCCTGAGACGCTGCGGGCGATTGAAGACGCTGACCTGATCACCATGGGGCCAGGCTCGCTCTATACCAGCGTGATCCCCAATCTACTGGTGGATGGCATTCCCACCGCCATCCGCCGCTCCCGCGCACTGAAGGCGTACTTCGTCAATCTGATGTGGCAGCCGTGGGAGACCATGAACTATAGTGCCTATGATCATGTGGAGGCCATCCACCGGCACGCCGGCGCACGGTTGCTGGATCTTGCGATCCTGAACAAACGCCCGATATCCGGCGCTTTGCGCCGTCTCTACGCCGCCCAGAAAGTCTTCTCGGTGGAAAACGATACACCGAGGCTCGCCGAGCACGGCATTGAAATCATTGAGCGCAATCTACTGCTCACAAAAGGCGAGAAGGTGCGGCATGACCCCGCGCTTACCGCCGCCGTGGTGCTGGAGCTTGCGCTGCGAGGGCGCCAGCAACGGCTTACCCGCTATAAGGAATAACCCAAATGCAGACCGACTTATCGATCGTCATTCTCGCCGCCGGTATGGGGACTCGCATGAAGTCCGCCCGCCCCAAGGTGCTCCACGAGGCCGGTGGGCTCCCGATCGTTGAACATGTGGTGCAATCAGCGATCGCCATGGCGCCGGCCGACCGAATCATCGTCGTCACCGGCCATGGTGCCGACACAGTCGAGGCCCGTTTGGCCCCTTATGGAACCGGTTTCGCCCGGCAGACGGAGCAGAAAGGAACCGGCCACGCGCTGATGGTGGCCGCTGACCAAATCACCCACCGTGACGGACTGCTGGTGGTGCTCTACGGCGATTGTCCGCTGCTCTCGGCCGACACGATTCGCGGTCTACTTGAGCGCCACACGTCGACCGGCGCCGCGGCAACCGTCATCACGACGCTTCTGGACGACCCCACTGGTTACGGGCGAATGCTGTTGGATGATGACGGGAACTGTTTCGCCATTGTCGAGCAGAAGGCCGCAACGCCGGAACAACTCAAAGTGCGCGAGATCAATTCAGGCATCTACTGCTTCGACGCTTCCCTGCTCTGGCGTCATCTTCCGGAGATCGTTCCGAATCCGGTCTCCGGAGAACTGTACCTCACCGACATGATCGAGATTCTTCGCCGCCATGGCCACGCGGTGAAGACGCTGCGGGTCGCTGACCCGGCTGAAATTCTTGGCATCAATACTCGCGTTGAACTGGCGCAAGCCGATCGTCATTTCCGGGATCGGAAGGTTCGGCAGCTTATGCTTGAAGGCGTAACGATTGAACGGCCGGAGACCGTCACCATCGACAAGTTTGTTGAGATCGGACCGGACTCCGTCGTTGAGGCCTTTGCGCAGATCCGCGGCATGAGCCGTCTGGGGAGCGAATGCCGGGTCGGCTCCGGGTCCATTCTGCGGGATGTCATTGCTGCCGATGCGGTGGAACTCCATCCCTACTGTGTCATCTCCGACTGCACGATCGAAACTGGCGCCCACATTGGCCCGTTTGCCCGCCTCCGGATGAATGCGACCGTCAAGGAGGGTGCCCATATCGGCAACTTCGTGGAGCTTAAGAAGACGCAATTGGGCGCCGGATCTAAAGCTATGCACCTGGCCTACCTAGGCGACTCCGAGATTGCCGAGGAGGTGAACATAGGTGCGGGGACGATCACTTGCAACTATGACGGCCGGAAGAAACACGCAACCGTGATCGGCGCTGGTGCTTTCGTGGGGAGCAATTCGACTCTGGTTGCGCCGGTAGAGATCGGTGAGGGAGCGTATGTGGCGGCCGGATCCGTGATTACAGAGTCCGTACCGAAAGGCACCCTCGCGCTGGGGCGATCGCGGCAGGTCGTCAAGCCTGACTGGCAACCCAAGGCGAAAAAGTAAGTCTACTCGGCAGCAGATCGGAAGAGCACACG
>JALHNI010000184.1 GCA_022843605.1 Bryobacter sp. | reverse complement strand
CAGGTGACGTGCCACTTTCAGCGACTGAGCGAGCAACAGATGGCCCTCAGGGTACTCAAAGTGGTTGAGAAGATCCACGAAAAGCACGACCTGGTTCGATTGGTGATGAACAGCTGTTTGGGACATCAGGAGCTATATCCTATCCGTGAACCGGCTTCCCTTCGCACCGTCTGACCGCGCGGTCGATGCGCGCAGCCCCCAAAGGCCATATCTGGGCTGCTTTCAGCGGCATGTACGCGCTGATTCGATAGAGGACACCAAGGTCCGGATCCAGGCGGGCGCCTTGAACTACCAAATCAAAGAGCCGTAGGACGCGCAACCGTTACGAACTTCGAGGTCTGGCATTGACTGAGAGGTCTCGCGCCGCAGCCTCGGCTCCGGCAAGATTCGGGGCGCAACCGACCAATCGTATCCGTCCCCCTCAAGTCGAGAGCCCTCAAGCTCCGGCCCGCCAACAAATGCCGCCGGCTCGTCGACGCCCGCCGCGCCGCGGCTTCTTCTCTCAAGGCGCGAACTTCTCCCGCGGGAATTCGCCTGGGGAACCTCCGCCGCAATGAGCGGGTAAAAATCCACCATTCGCTCGAAACAACACTCGCCAATACCCTGCATTTCAAAGCGTTTGGGCTAACCAGAGGGCGTTCACGAATCGAGAAAAATTGACAAACTCCTCTTCTTCAATGAGTTAACCACTTGCCCACCCGTTTTCGGTAGATTGCGCCTGCTAACCTCATGCTCGGAAACCTCTATGCAAAACTACACCGACATCGACTACGAATCCTTCCCCGTCGCCGACCTTTTTCTCGACTTACACTGGATCCAACTCCCCGCCGCCCGCCTCGCCGAACAGCCGCGCCGCCCGCGAAGCAGCAGCCGAGCGCGACCTCCTCGCAACCCTGCCCAAAGACCACAAAGTCATCCTCGTCCCCAGTGACCCGCTCTACTCCCCAACCGAGGCCGAACTTTGGCCCATCATCACCAGGACTGTCCATGACTGCCTACTCCGTCACCCCGCCGCTCGATCGGAAGTCATCGACGCCCTCCGCCGCGTCCAGGAAGAGCACCGCGGCTTCACCAACCCCCGCCCCGCCAATCTCGCTTTGCCGAAAAACAAAAAATAGGAAAACAATCCCGGCGATCTTCAACAAAACAAAAGCCACCCCCCTCTCAGGTTTCCTCTCGTTCGCACGCGCCAGCCGACTAGTTCCGACGCAAGTCCGCGCTGTCCTCTGCGCCAGCTCTTTCAAATCAGAAAAGTTAGTCGATGCCAGGTAACGCCTTCAACCTGCGGTGCTTGCGCCGGGGCCCTTGTCTCCTGGGCTCCGGCGTGAGGGTTCCGCTGTTCGGCGTGCCCCTACGTATAGAAGAACGACGCCGTCGCCTGGCAGTCCGTTTGCGGCACCAAACGGATCCAATGCGCAGAGAAACCCTCCGGGAAGATGTGCTTCGTGTAGCCTTCCACCGGAACCTTCAACGTCTCATAGCGGTGCCAGGTGCCGTTGCCCATAAAGTCGATCTCCACGTCGACGGCTGCGGCGCGATTGGCTGTCAAGTGCAGCATCTTGTGCGTGAAGCCGGTCATCAGGAACGGGTCGGAGGCGACGCCCTTCTTCACCTCGGACTTCCACCACGGCCCGCCCCATCCTTGCGGCCGACCCCAGGACCACAAGTCGTCCGTCTTGCCGAACCAGATGCTCGATTGCGCCTGGCCCACAACTGCGTTGTTGTCCGCATTGGGCGTCGTCTGGTTGCCGCCCAGCGCGAGTTGGCCGCGAAAGGCGCAGTAGTCGGGGATGATGCGCAGGTGCTGGCTGATTGGCTTCACGCCCCAGATCCGGCCTTCGAACGCCAGCGGCTGCAACTCATAGAACATGCCCTGAATGTCCATCAGGTAGTGCTCCGTCTCCACTTCGCGGATGCGCATCCATTCCGTTTGCCAGGCGTGGCTCATCGCGTGCGTCGCCTTCGGCAACCGGTAGCGCTGCCACTTGCCTTTCACCAGCGCCCACAGCAGCACCGAGGCCTCGTCCCAACCGGTGGCGAACATTACGGAGCCGAAGTCCTGCCGCGCGGCGACGTCCATGTGCGGCTTGCCCGAAAGACGATTCCAGCTCTTGCCGTCGTACTCGAAGAGCCCGGCCTGCTCTTCGCCGAACTCGTAGAAGCCGTTGTTCGCCACCACCAGGCGTCCCTGCGCCGTAAAGGCTCCCTTAAAGTGCGGCCGCGCGGCCAGTTTCATCTCCTTCACCAGGTCGAACAGCACCCGCGGCTTGCGGTCGCGCACGTCCATCTCGATCAGATGGCCCTCCATGGTCTGGTAGTAAATGCGGTTCGCCGGATCGGTGAGGTGGCGCATGGTAGAAGTCAGGCGGTAGGCGTCCAACTCCGGGATGTGCTTCCAATCGCCTTGCGCGTCCACCACGTAGGGGCCAATGAACAGCTGATTCGACTCTTTGTGTACCATCCGGTTCGCGTGCGTCCCATCGTGGTTGTGCAGCTTCGCCGTCTTCAGCTCTTCGTCGATCCGATACAGCGACAGGCCGGTGCCCGTGTTCTTCATGTGGCTGTTGTAGGTGACGGCCCAGAGCGCGTCGGCCCAGGGCATCAGCGCGCCAACGCCGCACTCGGAACGGCGGGGCATCATGTCGGATTTGAAGCCGATGTTCTGGGCGCCGGCTTTGGTGGCCAGGGCGCTGCCGGCAAGTGCGGCAAGCAAAGCGCGTCGAGAAGACATATTTGGATGATAGAGTGAAAGGCCTGTGAAATGTCAGTGAAAGACGAAGACCGACGCCGCTTCCTGGCCCTCGGCGCCGGGCTGCTCAGCACCACGGCCTGCACCACCACGAAGCCGGCCTCCGAATCCGGCGCGCACATGCGCCCCCACGGACTCCGTTCCCCCCATGAGAAAGTGGCCCGCGTCATCCGCGAACTCACCGCCAGCCCCGGTACCGGCTCCAGCCGTACGCCGCTTCAGCATCTCTACGGCACCATCACCCCCTCCGACTTGCACTACGAGCGGCACCATGCGGGCGTGCCGGCGATCGACCCCCTCCAGCACGAACTACTGGTTCACGGGCTGGTCGAGCAGCCGCTCACCTTCAGCATGGCCGCGCTGCGTCGCTTTCCTTCGGTGTCGCGGACCTGCTTCCTCGAGTGCAGCGGCAACGTCATTGGCGACTTACGCGGCAATCCGCCGCCCACCGTCCAGGATAGCCACGGTCTGCTGAGTTGCACCGAGTGGACCGGCGTTTCGCTCAGAATGGTGCTCGAAGAAGCCCGCCTCAAGCCGGAAGCCAAATGGCTCATCGCCGAAGGCGCCGACGCCAGCCGCATGGCCCGCAGCATCCCCGTCGAGAAAGCGCTCGACGATGCGTTGCTCGTCTATGGGCAAAACGGCGAAGCGCTGCGGCCGGAACAAGGCTATCCGCTACGGCTGATTCTGCCGGGCTTCGAAGGCAACATGAACGTCAAGTGGCTCGATCGTCTGCTCGTCACCGACCAGCCGGCCATGTCCGTGAAAGAGACCGCCAACTATACCGAACTCCTGCCCAGCGGCAAGGCCGAAGTCCTTACCTTCGTCATGGAGGCTCGTTCCGTCATCACCTCCCCGTCCGGTGGCCAGCAGGTGCTGAACGGCTTTAACGAAATCACCGGCCTCGCCTGGACGGGTCTCGGCAAAATCACCAAGGTCGAAGTCTCCACCGACAACGGCAAAACCTGGCAGGTTGCCGCGCTGCAGGAGCCGATCCTCGATAAGTCCGTGGTGCGCTTTCGTTTGCCTTGGGAGTGGAAGGGCGAGGAGACCATCATCCAGTCGCGCTGTACGGACGAGTCTGGTTACGTGCAGCCCAGCCGCGACGAGTTCATCGCCCTGCGCGGCATCAATGCGGGCTATCACTATAACGGCATCAAGTGTTGGCAGGTGAAGGCGGATGGCCATGTCGTGGCGGTGTAGTTTCCTCCTGTTCGCGGTGCTGCTTCAGGCCCAGCAGAAGCCCTTCGGCTTCGGCAAGCCCGTATCGGCGGAAGAGGCCAGGAAGCGGGACCTCACGGTCTTCCCCGACGGTCGCGGACTGCCCCCGGGCCGGGGCGATGCCAAAGCCGGCGCGCCGATCTACGCGGCCAAGTGCGCCGAGTGTCACAACGACCGCGGCGAAGGTCGCGAAAACCAATATCCCGGCCTGGTCGGCGGCATCGGTTCCCTTGCCACACCGAAGCCCAAGAAGAGCGTCGGGAGTTACTGGCCCTACGCCACCACCGTCTGGGACCACATCCACCGCGCCATGCCCTTCGACCATCCGCGCAGCCTGACGGCCGATGAAGTCTACGCCGTCACCGCCGTTGTTCTTTACCTGAACGGCATCGTCACCGAGACACAGGAACTGAACGAAAAGACCCTGCCCCAGGTGCGCATGCCGAACCGCGACGGCTTTATCCCGGAAACGCGGCCGTTCCAGAAGCGCAAAGTCCGATAGCGGCGGTCCCTGCGGTTTCGAGGCTCTGGCGGGAAGGGGAGAAGAAGGGGGACACGGATGTCCCAAATCGCCCTCACTAGGACGCTAATCTACCTTCGACAGCTCAATTCGAATCCCTTCAAGCTCAGCGTCCTTGACCTGATGGTCTACATCACTAACGATGTAGTGTTCCCCATCAATGGTCATTCGTTCGCCCTTCCGTGGGCAGTGAGCGACTTCGGTTAGCGACAATGTTGCTACCTCATACTGGCCGTGAATCAACGTGAGTATGCGGGGGAACTTCATTAAGTGATCTCCTTTTCGTGGTTAGGTTGCCATAGGACTTGAGGCGAAGCACATCCAGGATTCACGCGCTGGAAGCCCGGTTGATTAACGACGTTCGGGGAACTCACAAAGGCGATGTCGCTCATCGGAGTTGCCCCGCCAGAAATCGCGAATGTGTTCCAGGATGTATTCGCCAGCGGCTTCACTCAGCTTATCGCCTGAAGCATTGAACGCTTCAGGCGCAAGGTTCAGACTCATCACACGTTCAGGACATTCGGGTTTATAGAGCTTACAACCAAGGTATTGAGAACTGACATCGTAGATGAACTGTTCCCGGAAGAAAGGATGGCGTTCCACACCGTAATCGGTTTTGAGCGCTCCAATAACATTCGTGACTGTTGTTTCGTACTTGTTCATGTGGTTAACCGATACTCCCAAGTGCTCGGTTGGGGATACTCCGCAAGTTTGGCGGATGCAGCGGAAAACACCCATGTGGAAATTGTAGCAGATTCGCTTTTCCTTCGCCATGCGCGATACGCTTTGATTGGAGAAGTTCTCATGCAAGTCAAAGCCCGGATGACTGACCCGCGTCAGGAGTGCCCGAAGTGCTATGCACCCGCCGAAGTCAATACAGTGGTCTTCGATACCAGGGAGAAACGCGTCCGATGTAGCAAGGAATGCGGGGAGTACCGGATTTCGCACGTCGCGTTTCACGACGTATTTGGGACTTAGTCGAACCGCTCTCCGCCGGGCTAGAGTTCCATCGCTAAGGATTGTTCTGTTCATTCTTCCATTCGTCGTAGTTGATTAGCCTGACGATCAAATCATCCAGTTCACCCAGACCGAAAGGAAGCTTTTCTACCGGCAGCGGAGACCATCTTCGGCACACCGGCAAATCCCAGATCGCCTAGTTCATGCTGCTTTTTTGTGCTGATCTCGTCGGCCACGCTCCTCTCGTTGGGTCAAAGAGTATGTATCATAACGTCTCTAATGATGCATACTGGGTGCGTCGTCAACCGACCCGAGAGAGCGTCGTACCAAGTCTGTACGACCGCGCGGTCGAAGAGACGAAAGGCCCGATCTGCGTCTCCTTGAACTTCGTTCGGATCGCGCGTGTCGTCATCGAAGGACTACGCGACCGCTTTGCCACCGTTTGCCATGGCCTATAGCATGTGATGCACAAGACGAGACAGAGGCCGCTCAAGAACCCCTATCGACCTGGAACCTTGATTTGGGTTCCGTACACATCAACTGCGGCGTCGAATCCGTTGTTCCCATCGTCACGGGCGGAGAGAACAATGCCTTCACCAAGCCGAATGTTTACGCCCTTGCAATCAGAAGACATCACTTCGCCGTTAGCGTGGAAACACCGTTTATCGTAGTGACCAGGACCGAACCAGGCAACGCGCTCATTGGCGTGCCAAATCCGTTTATCGTAGTGACCAGGACCGAACCAAGCTACCTTTCCATTCTCGTGTCTGATCGGTCCGGCACAAAATGCGAGGGCGACCGTGAATATTGCGATTGAGATTGCTCTTCTCATACTCCGCGATGATAGCATCACCGCACTTAGACACGAACTGCGTTTTGAAGCTTCCAATAATGGGTGGCCGAATCATGCTGTACATCTCGATGGTTTAGTGTCTGACGTCGGCACTATGTTACACCGAGCTTCCCGCCAGGATTCCGATAATCCCTGTTTATGTAAACTCGCGGATCCACCGCGAAAGCTTCACTCCATAGTCAGCCCGAACCGGTGAGGAAGTTGCTGTCGGAGACCGGCAACGGTGCTTCGTCGTGCCTGTGGGTGAAGCTCTTCTCGGAAAAGTTCCTTCCTTTTTCTTAACTCCAAATCCTTCAAGTGGGGAAAGGCTTCCCCTAGCTTCAGCCGCTTCGGGTCCTGACCCTTGCGTCTTCCACCACCCCTTCTAGCGGGGACACCGCAACGCCCCGTGAAGAGCTAAGGGGCTTTGCCCCTGGCGCGGTCAAGGCGTCCCTCCGCTTTCGCTCCGGCTTCGCAGCCGGTTTCCCCAACCTTCCTACGCTTTGCTTCGTGCAGGCCGGGTGATTCCCCTCCGGCTTCTTCGGCCATTGCCCTTACATTCGCCCTCATGCACTTACTTGGATTTCGTTTCGCCACGCGCATACGCGACTTGGGCCGACACCAAGCCGTACCTGCCCAACAAGACGAATTCATATCCGGCTCTGAGGGCAAGTTCACAAGTTGTGTGCCCATCTTCCCTTAGCTCCATAGTCGGCCCGAACCGGTGAGGAAGTGCTGTCGGAAGGCTCCTGCCCTCCGCGTGCCTGTGGGCTAAGATTATCGTTATTAGCCTACAATTCATGCATGTGGTTTCGACTGGCGATCAAAACACTTGTCGTGCTCCTTCTTCTAGCGCCGATTCCGGCACTCGTTGCCCCGTACGTTTCCGACGATCCAGTAAAGTGGGCCTACAGCGTTTATCATCTCGGATTTTACCGATATCCGGTTCGCACGGGTGCTCAGCTTGGCGACGCCAAACGCGAAATGATGGACCAACCCCGGTGGGCTCAGTCCATCGCGATCCTAGGGTTGATGATCGAGCATTGGTGAGTTGAGGCAAAGGTACATGCCCGGCGCCGCCAAGGGGGCAGCTCCGCTGGGACCGGCAATGGACTGTGGTGGGCGGGATGATAGTATTGAGAAGTTTGATATGGCTCGCAAAGTCGTTTAGGTGAATCGAGACACAAATATGCTCATGAGACTTGCTGTTGTGTTATTATTCTTGCAGGCTACTTTACCCACGTTCTGCTACAGCGATGCAGTTCGCCATCCGAAAGGGAAGGTCGCCTATTGCAACGGTGCGTACTCGTGCGGGAGCAGCCCCATTGTCCGACATTCTAACGAGAGAATAGCCTTCTGCAATGGAGGGTTGTCCTGCAACAGTAGCTCCGTTGTGCGTCATTCTAACGAGAGAATTGCCTTCTGCAACGGAGCGTCCTCTTGCAATGGAAGCGTCAAAGTGTGGTATTTCGACGGAACGCTAGCTTGGAACGGGGAGCGAAACTGCGTTTGTTATCATCCGAATGGAAACGTGATGAGAAGAGACTGCAACGGTATTGCCATAGCGATCGGCGAGGGTATTTCGCTCTCAGTGCGTCACGATGGAAACCGAGGGCAAGTAGCTGATCTCGACGTCTACGGAATGCGGATTGTCGCGAGAGATTAATCAAGCCGCGAGGAAATTAATGGGCCGCTTGTGGCATGGCCACACTGTCGATCATAGGGCCCCCGCTCAAGAAGTGAAGAACGGCAGAAATCCACTCTGAGGAGAGAATAGTTCAAATGCTTTCGGACTCGCTGGTGCCACCACAGCACGATCAGGCCTCTGTAGCGCGGTTCTCGGTATTCCTTATCGCCGTTTGCCTCACACTGGCCATCCCGCTCTTCCCGCAGCAGCGACCAAGCTCGCCGCAACAGTCCGCATCAACCTACCGTGGGAGGCCGGGTATGCCGAGGGCTGTCGTTGAGTTTGCAAGTGGTAAGAGTTTGCTCGTCCACGATCTACGATTCACGGGCTGGGCCCAAATGAGCGGAGAGCCGGGGCCGCCTAGCGCTGCAAAGGTTTCCGAGCTTGGGCTAGAAGTGCCGCGAAGTTCAGATGAGCTTCACTTGCCGATCGTTCAGGATGGCCTGTTCACTATGGTGCCCCTCAACCGTGTCGCTGCGATATCCTTTAGCGCCGGATTGACCTCCAGCGAGCGATTCGTCAAGGTAACGCTGAAGTCTGGCGATTTATTGTCGGGCCGATACCTCGGTCAGACTTGGATCGGTTCCGAGCTCATGGTTAAAGGTTACCGGACTCTAGCTGGCCGGCGGCAGCCTTACACGTTGCCGATTGGCGCGCTTACAGCGATAAGCTGCAGTGAGCCAGTATGGGTGGTTAGCACCCGCGAGAACCACACCGTCCGGGTGGAAGAGCCCACTTTCGCTCAGACACCCTTTATCCCGAACAGCGAACTCGCCGCAGAGGATCTGGTAGGGATCAAGGCACAGGGTGGCACTGTCGCTATCCCCCTTTCGGAGATCAAACGTCTCGAGTTCCCATCTGCGTACAACCGCGATATGCGGGCGCCTGAGGGAGGGACGCAGGTGCTTCTGGCTTCCGGCGAGCTCCTCGTAGTGGATAATATTACCCTACCTGCCGCAATTGTTGGCGTGCTGCCAAACGGCCAAGTGCTCAACGTGAAGCGCTTTACCGATCCACAGTACCAGGCCAGTCAAACCAGCTACGTTATTAAGATGATCTCGTTCGGCGACGGCACGGAAGTTAGGACTGCAATCGACAGGCCGCTCTCCTTAAGTGCACCCGTATCGCCCGCTCAAAGAGGTATGAAGAAAGTGAGCATGGCAGAGATAAGGAACTATGTCAGTAACTACAAGGGGCCTGAGGACCTAATCCTCTACGTCTACTCAGCTGCCTTTGCGGAAAACGTGAAGCGTTGCCTCGCCCTTTTCCAAAAAGATGGCGCTACCGCGTTGAAGGGCGCGAAGGCCATTGCGATCTGGGTGGATGAAGACCGAAATACAGCCAGAGGGCAAGTGCTGGAAGAGATATTCCGGAGTGCTGGCGCACCAATGGACCTGTGGGAGGTGGAACTGCCCGGCTCAATCAAAGACGACGACGCGATAGAATTCTACACGAGAGAACTCGGTGTCAAACACTATGAGCCGTATACGATGCCTAACTATATTCGAATCCGCGGTACTCCCGGACGGTCGTACGACGCCCGACCTTGCCCGTTCGAGGTGAGGTAGCCGGGGAGAGCGGAGTTCGGTCCAGACGGTGACCGGCAGAGCGCTGGGATAACCCGGCAGGTCCAGGTCGTGTCCGGCACGACCTGGCAAAATCGACCAGCCTCCCGCCACCCATCCCTCGACCAGAGCGATCGGGTTCAAACACGCTCACACGGGGTAGACCCAACAGTCGTGTCACGAGGGGCCATTTGGATTACAGGAGCGGCAGCCGGGCATCCATATCCAGTTCGAAACGGCCGTACGGGTTCACATGCTCCCAGATCAGTGGCGTTGACCTGTACCGGAGAAACTGAACCAAACTAAACTGGAAATCCCAAGAGGCGGAGAGGCCGGAAAGGGAATCTTGGTGCCTGACACTCGGCAGGGGATACCAGAATGGGAATGAGGGGGCAAGGAGAGGCGCAAGTGGGGGTAAGGGCGTCAGGGTGACGCTCGGGGAGGGGTAGGATGGACGCGGGGAGCAGGAACGCGGGCTGGGGGGGCCAGGCACTTTTCCAGAAGCAATAACGAACAAACGATAACACAAGTCGGAAACGCAATAAAGATAGCTGAATCAATCAGATAACATCGGAACGAGGCAGGGAACGTTGAATCTGCGAGATATCCTCGGCCACAGAGGAAACTCATGCCAAGCCCGATACTCCGAAACCTCGACTCGACACTTCTCGACAACCTGACGCCCACTCAGGCCGAAGTCCTCAAGCTTCTCGCCGCAGGCTCCACCGTCAGCGCCGCAGCCCGGCAAGGGGGCGTCCACCGCAGCACCATCCACCTCTGGACCCGCCACCATCCACCCTTCTCCCGTGCCCTCCTCGCCGCCCGCCAGTACCGCGCCGAGGCGCTGCTCGATGAACTCAGCGATCTGAGCGAACTCGCGCTCGACACTTTTCGACAGCTTCTGAGCGACCCGAACACGCCCGCCGCCACGCGTCTGAAAGCCGCTATGGAGATCGTCAAACTCGTCCAGAATCAGCGGCCCACCGAGTTGGCCAAGCTGAAAAGCGACCTCGCCACCGACCGCGTCTTCGAAGAGATGCACCTCGCGTCGGTGGCGCATACAAGCGCGAGTCCCATATCGCCCAGCCCGAGAACCAATCAGAATATGGAGGAGAAAGAACAGGAGAAGCAGCCGGTCCGCAACGCGCCCTGTCCCTGCGGCAGCCGCCTCAAATACAAGCGCTGCTGTGGTGGCCCCGCCACCCCGATTCAGCAACGCGCCGCCTGAAAACTTTTTTCCGAAAACGACCCTGGCGATCTCGTTCAATCCAAAAGATAATGGTGCCGATCAGAACCCAAGAAAAGCCCGAGAAAAGCCCAAGAAAAGCCCCAAGAAAAGCCACCTTGCGGTCACAGGAACCCACCCGCCATCACTTCACTGGCGCAGTGGGAGCAGGGCGAGCGGCGGGCTTCTCGTAACTATCGATGATCTTGGGCCGCGGACCTCCGGTGGGGAGTCCCGCCGCTACCATCAGCTTGGTCATGGCATCCGGTCGCGGGAGGGGTTCGGGGTCACACCCTCCTAACCCTATCTGCTGGTAAATCGCAGAGGCGCAATCACTTAACCGGGTGGAAAAGAGATGGGGAGGGCGGCCCCCCTCCGTTTCCAGCAGGCCGCGGAACGCGAGCGTACCGCTACCAGTGCGGCGGACATGGAACTCGTCGAAGATCCGCTTATTGCTGACGATGGGAAGATTGGCGGCTTAGGCTTGGGCGATCAACAGGCGGTCGAAAAGGGTCGCATTGTCCGCCGGGCAGCAGACCCGCTCTTTCGTACTCGGGTGCGGCCGGCGGAATGCGGGACTGCGGCCTTTTCGGGCTGTCTACAGTTTGCGGCGTCCGATCAAGGCAGGCACATCCCTGCTGCCGCGAAAGATGGAGAGGATCTCAAGCGGGCTTGTTCCTGATTTGTACAGAATCAAGTAATCACGCATCGGCCAGAAGAGAATCGGGCGCTCCTCGGCCAAGTGACCTGTACCGGAGAAACTGAACCAAACTAAACTGGAAATCCCAAGAGGCGGAGAGGCCGGAAAGGGAGGAGAAGGTGAAGAAGAGTCGGTTTAGTGAAGAGCAGATCCTTGGGAT
>JALHNI010000183.1 GCA_022843605.1 Bryobacter sp. | reverse complement strand
TTAATCAACATGTAGCCCATTGATTCAGCAAGGTTTAGATGTTAGTCCGACTAAGTTATAAACCCTTTAGAATCAATATTTCAGAGTGTTTTTCCGATTTTCTGAGCAAATCGGTATGGCCTGTAGCAAACGCACCATCTGCCACCGCTGACCCTAATTTGTTGATTCGACTCACCTAAAAAGTCTCCATTGACAGTGTGCCATCCGCTCAGCCAAACTGTTCCCACAAGGCGAACAAAAAGCGAATATGGCCACTCTCCCAAACCACATCGCTCCGCTCCTCGGTTGGCGGCGCGTCACTCATCAACTCGACTCGCTGCCAACCGGGATCGCCTCTTTCGATCAACTCCTCGGCGGCTGCCCGCGTGGCCGACTCACTGAAATCACCGGCCCCGCTTCTTCCGGCCGCACCAGCCTCCTGCACCAACTGCTCGCTGCCGCCACCCGCCGCGGCGAGTTCTGCGCCGTCGTCGACCCCACCGAATCCTTTGATCCCCATACCGCCGCCCAGGCGGGCGTCAACCTCGACACCCTCCTCTGGGTCCGCGCCGGGCATCAACTCGACCATGCCATTCGCTCGGCCGACCTCCTGCTGCATTCAGGTGGCTTCGGCGTCATCGCCCTCGACCTCTGCGGCGTCAATCCTGAACATCTGCGCCGGCTGCCCACTTCCTACTGGTTCCGGTTCCAACGCGCCGTCGAAAAAAGCTCCACGATCCTGCTGGTCCTCGCGCAGGAACCACAAGCCAAATCAACCGCCGCACTCCAAGCTGTCACCTCCCGCCAGGAGACCGTCTTTACCGGACTTTTTCCCTATCAACTGCTGGCACGCGCGCGCTATCGAGTGGAACCGTACAAACCACAGCGCGGCACCGCTGAGTTTGTCGCCGAACTCATCGGGACAGGTGCGTGAACCCATGTATGCCGCCATCCACATCACGAACGCTGAAGCCGCCGCCGCGGCCGCCCTCTTCACTCTCGCCCAGCAGTTCTCTCCGCTCGTGGAGATGGCCTCACCGCGCACAGCTGTTCTCGCCATCGACGCTCTACGCCGTATGATGGGCTCCCCCTCCCAAATCGCCAGTGAAATGGCCCGTCGAGCGCAGGAACGCCACTTGAAAGGCAACATCGCCGTGGCGGCCAATCCGGATACGGCCATCATTGCGGCGCAATACCTGGCCGGCATCACCGTCATTCCACAGGGCCGCGAAGCAGCTTACCTGGGCGCACTCCCCGTGTCCGCACTGCCTGCCGATCCCGATCTGCTCGCCGTGCTTGATCGCTGGGGTGTGCGAACCTTGGAGGAACTCTGTGCCCTGCCCCCCACGGGCATCGCGGAACGGTTGGGCCTTAACGGTTTGCGCCTGCTGGCCATCGCCCGCGGCGAGGTCCACCGGCCAATTCACTCCCAAATCGAAGCCGTCAATTACGAGGAGCACTTCGCGCTCGAGTATCCGGTGGACTTACTCGAGCCCCTGCTGTTTCTCATCGCCCGCCTACTGAACGACTTATGCGACCGGCTCCGTCAGCATTCGCGCGCCACCACCGAGCTACAGGTGTCGTTGTCCCTAGTCGACAACAGCACACATACCCGTGTGCTCGCCCTTCCGTTTGCCACCCACGACGCGCACGCGCTCCTGAAGCTAATCCAACTCGATTTAGAAGCGCATCCACCCCGCGCCGCCATCCGGCGGCTGACCGTGGCCGTCGTCCCGGTGGAACCGCGCGTCGTCCAGCATCATCTCTACACACCACCATCGCCCGTGCCGGAGCGGTTGGAACTGACGCTGACCAAAATCCGCGCCATGGTCGGGACAGAGAATGCGGGCTTTCCGGAGTTAATCGACACGCACCGGCCCGATGCGTGGCAGATGCGCACCGCCGCCGGCCGGCCCGCAGCGCCGTTAGTGCATGAGGCTGAACGTGAGTTTGGATTACGGCTCGCCCTGCGCTATTTCCGCCCACCATTACCCGCCAACGTCGAGACCGAACGCGGCCGACCGAGTAAGCTATCGGCCAACGGCATCAATGGCCGCATCATCCACGCCGCTGGGCCGTGGCGCTCCTCCGGTGATTGGTGGTCCAATCTGGCCTGGTCGCGTGAAGATTGGGATGTCTCCCTCATGGACGGCGCACTCTATCGCCTCTCCTTCCGCACCTCGGAATGGCTGGTAGACGCCTCCTATGACTGAGGCTTGGCATCCACCCCATGTATACCGAATTCCACATCCGATCCGCTTTCAGTTTCCTCGAAGGCGCCAGCACACCTGAAGACTTAGTCGATACCGCTGCCCACCTTGACTTCCCCGCCCTGGGGCTTGCCGATCTCGACAACCTCTCCGGCGCGCCGCGCTTCTACATGGCCGCGAAGAAGGCCGGCCTGAAAGCCCACTTGGGCGTGGAAGTTACCGCCGCCGCGGGAGGCCGTTATACACTCTTCGCGGAGACCCGCACCGGCTACCAGAACCTTTGCCGTCTCCTCAGCACCATGAAACTGCGCGCCCCGAAAGGAAAAGCCGCCGCAACGGAGGCAGACTTTCGCACTTACTCGCAGGGCGTCGTTTGTCTCACCCGTGGCGAGCGCGATCCGCAATTACTTCTCGATATCTACGGCCGTGGCCAAGTTTATGCCGAACTCGCCCGCGACTTACGTCAGGAATCCGAAGTCCGTAACCAACGTGTCTTGGCCATGGCCGATCGGTATCAACTCCCGCTGCTCGCCACCAATGCCGTTCGCTACGCCAAACCCGATCAGCGCGAGCTCATGGACATCCTCACGTGCGTACGGCACAAAACCACTGTCGACCACGCCGGCCGACTGCTGCAAGCCAATGCTCAGCACTATCTCAAGCCCGAGCGCATGATGAAACGTCTTTTTGCCGACTACCCCGAAGCACTCGCCAATACCCAGGTTCTCTCAGAACGCCTCAGCTTCACGCTCGCCGATCTCGGTTATCAGTTCCCGCGCTACCCACTGCCCCCGGGTGAGACAGTTGATTCCTTTCTGCGCAAGCGTACCGACGAAGGCGCTCGCCAACGTTATCGGCCCTATCATGAAAAGGCTCGCCGTCAAATCGAGCGCGAATTACAGTTGATCGAAAAGCTCGAACTCGGCGGCTACTTTCTCATCGTCTGGGACATTGTCCGCTTCTGCCGCGAACAAAGCATCCTGGCCCAAGGCCGCGGCTCGGCAGCGAACTCCGCAGTCTGTTACTCACTTGGGATTACCGCCGTCGACCCTGTCGGTATGGACTTACTCTTCGAACGTTTCCTCTCCGAAGAACGCGGCGAATGGCCGGATATCGACATCGACCTCCCCAGCGGCGACCAGCGTGAACGCGTCATCCAGTATGTCTACCAGCGCTACGGCCAACACGGCGCCGCCATGACCGCCAATGTCATCACCTACCGAGGCCGATCCGGCATTCGCGACGTCGGCAAAGCCCTCGGTTACAACAAGGAAACCCTTGACCCCATCGCCACGCTCGTTTCCCGTTGGGGTTACCAAAACCCTGGCGAACCGGTCGAAAAACCATTCGAAGAAGCCGGCCAAAAGCCCACCGACCCGCGCATTGCCAAGTTCATTCAGCTCTACCGTCAAATTCAGGACCTCCCACGTCACCTCGGGCAACATTCCGGCGGTATGGTGATTTCGCAACATGCCCTCAGTTCGGTCGTGCCGCTGGAGCCGGCCACCATGCCCGGCCGCGTCATTATCCAATGGGACAAAGAAGATTGCGCCGACCTCGGGCTCATCAAAGTCGATCTACTCGGCCTCGGCATGATGGCCGCGCTCGAAGAATCCATCGAGTTGATCCGTACCGCCCACGGCGACGAAGTCGACCTCTCGCAACTCCCCGCGGACGATCCCAAAGTCTACGCCATGTTGCAGCAAGCCGACACCGTGGGGCTCTTCCAGGTAGAAAGCCGGGCCCAGATGGCCAGCCTCCCACTCACGAAGCCTGAGAAATTCTACGACTTAGTCGTGCAAGTCGCGATTATCCGCCCCGGACCCATCGTCGGCAAGATGTACCATCCCTTTGTCCGCCGCCGCCGCCGCCTTGAAGCACCCGTCAGTCTGCACCCTTCACTCGATGACGTCCTGGCACGTACCCTCGGCGTGCCGCTTTTTCAGGAGCAGTTACTCCGCATGGCCATGATCGTCGCCAACTTCACCGGCGGCGAAGCCGAGGAATTGCGCCGCGCCATGGGTTTCAAGCGTTCGGCCCAACGTATGCTCGATATCGAAGCCCGCCTGCGCGCCGGAATGACCGCCAACGGCATTGACCTGGAGGCCCAGGAGAAGATCGTCCAATCGATCACCTCGTTCGCCTTGTATGGCTTCCCCGAGTCGCACGCCGCAAGTTTTGCTTTACTCGCCTATGCCAGCGCCTGGTTGCGCACTTACTACCCGGCCGCTTTCACCGCCGCCCTGCTTAACCAACAGCCCATGGGCTTCTACCATCCGGCGACCTTGGTGAAGGACGCCCAACGCCATGGAGTTCGCGTGCTGCCGGTCGATGTGACGAAGTCCGATTGGCGCTGTAACCTCGAACAAGGAGCTCTCCGGCTCGGCTTCAATTACGCGCGCGGCTTACGCTCCGAAGTCGCTCACCGCATTGTCGCAGAGCGTACTCGCGCTGCTTTCCTCAGCATCGTCGACCTGACCCGCCGCATTCCGGAGTTACGCAAAGATGAAGTCCGTTTACTCGCCTCCATTGGTGCGCTCAATCAGTTGGAAGATAGCCATCGCCGCGATGCTCTCTGGCAATCCGAGTTAGCGTTACAACCCGTCGGACCGCTCCTCGCCGGACTTGAGCCTGCCAACGGCCGGTCCCCCCTGCAACCGATGACCATCGGCGAACGCCTCGTCGCCGACTTTGCCGGCACCTCCATGACGGTCGGCCAACACCCTGTCGCCCATCATCGCGCGGCTCTCGCGAAGCAGCGCGTCTGGCGCGCCGTCGACCTCGCGCAGGCGCGCAATAACACCATCGTCCGCATCGCCGGCTGCGTCATTTGCCGTCAACGTCCGGAAACCGCGAAAGGCTTCGCCTTTCTCAGCCTGGAGGACGAAACCGGTATCGCCAACGCGATCGTCGCCCCCGCCCTTTTTGAGAAGCATCGACGCGTGCTCATTAGTGAACCTTACCTGATGCTCGAAGGCGTGCTACAGAATCAAGGCGGCGCCACCTCAGTCAAAGTCGGCCGGATTACGCCCTTACGTCTGGGCCAAGCCTTGATGCAGTCGCACGACTTCCACTAACTCGGCGATACATTAGAAGGCGATGACCCGCCGCTCTTTGCTTTATGCGTTCGCCCGTCCCCGCCTCAAAGTCACCAAGCTGGAAGTGATTCCCATTCGGGCCACGGAGCGCACCGTGTGGCTATTCATCCGCCTCTGCACGGATCGCGGCCTCACCGGGCTGGGCGAAGCCTCTGACGCCTTCGGCTTCGCTTCCACGTCTAAGGTGAACGCACAGAAGATGGAAGCCGAACTCAATGCTTTTTTCGAACTCGTCCAGGGACGGTCACCGCTCGAAATTGAACCCTACCGGCAGCAAGGCGAGCCACGCGCCCGTGCCGGAGGCTTGGTCGCCGCCACGGCCTACAGTGCGCTGGAGCAGGCCCTCTGGGACCTCAGCGGCCAAGCCCTCTCCCTGCCGATCCATGCGCTCCTGGGGGGCGCGGTACGCCAAAGCTTGCCCATGTACGCCAATATCAACCGCACCACCAAGCCGCGAACGCCGGAAGGCTTTGCCGCCACGGCCAAACGCGCCGTAGCCGAGGGCTTTGGCGCGCTTAAAGCCGCCCCGTTCGATGGCTTTCCGCCGCCCGGTGCGGGCCAAGCCGCCATTAACCAGGCCACTGACCTCGGCATCGCCTGTCTGGAGGCCATACGCGCGGCGGTTGGGCCCCAAACCAAAATCATGGTGGATTGCCATAGCTTCTTCGACGTCGAACGTGCCGTCGCCGTCGCGCGACGCCTGGAACCGGTGAAGTTGGCCTGGTACGAAGAGCCGGTGAACCCGAAGCGCGTCGAAGAAACCGTCGAGATTCGGCGGCGCATTCAACAGCCCATGGCCGGCGGAGAAGTTCTATTTGGGGTGGATGGTTTCGCTCCGCTTTGTCAGCGCCGCGCTGTGGAAGTGATCATGCCCGATGTAAAGCATTGCGGCGGCATCCGGGAGATGACGCACATCGCCGCGATGGCCCGCGCGGAGAACGTCAAGGTGGCACCGCACAATCCAGCCGGGCCAGTCTCCACCGCCGCGTCAGCCCACCTCTGCGCGACCCTGGCCAATTTCGAGATCCTCGAGTTGCAATGGGGCGAAGTCGACTGGCGGAGCGACGTCCTGTCGCCACCCGAGCAGATTCAAAAAGGCTCGCTGGCCATTTCGGAACGGCCCGGACTTGGCCACGCACTCAACGCGCGGATCATTCAACAACGAAGGATTTAGTACTAGGAGATCTATCGAGAGAGGCCGTACCGCTTCACTTTGTTATAAAGGGTCGTGCGGTCAATCCCCAGCAAGCGGGCCGTCTTGGCGTAGTTGCCATGGGTGAGGTTCAGCACACGGGCGATGTGCTGGCTTTCCAAAGTGTCGATCGTGAGGTCAGACTTCTCGGAAGGCGGGGGCGCCGCAAGTTTGATGATCGGCACGCCGGGCAAGGCGGCTTCAATGCGATGCCGGACCTCCGGACGGGCTGACGGAAGGTCTTCTTCAATCAGAACCAGGTCATAGCTCTGCCCGGGTACGGCCATGGCCGCATTCTCCGCGTCGTCAATCTGGGTTACCTGGAAGTAACGATTGCGCAATGCGTGGCCTAAGCCTTCGCCGCGGCCCAAAATCAGAACTTTGCCCTTTGACACAATCGGTTGTAAACCGACTGCCGTTGCTTCGTACATAGTTAACCCTCCGGCCAAAAAGACCTTATCTTGTTTTTGTTCAGGAGTGTAACATCATTACCCGCATAAGGGGAAGCGCTTTCTACCCCTTTTTAGGGGTAGGTTTACACGCATATGCGATCAATAGAAATTTTGCGGCAAAAAACCTCAATCTTCTTCGTCATCCGGACCGAGCGGCCGGAATACCGGGCTCTTCCCGGCCATCCGCAACCGCTCGTCCAGGGCGAGCATGACGAGTTCAGTTTCGTCTTCTGAGAGTTGAGCATCGGCACTCATTCGCTTCAGCAAGGACCGCAAACTACTCGGATTCGGATCCGCCGGGGCGGCAAGGGCAAATGCGTACAACGCATCTTCGCGCAATTCTTCCTCGCCCCAGAGCGCTTTCAATCGCGCCAATTCGCCACGCATTTGCAGATAACCCACGCCTCGAATCGCGATTCGTTGCGTCTCCAAATGCGGATCATCCAGATGACTCACGAAATACTTACCGAAGCGCCGGTCAAGGGAACGCCACATCGCTTCCAGCACCTTGGGCCGGATCTCCGCGTTCTCATAAAGCGTCACGGCTTGATCATGAATCGGAGCGTCGAGCAGCGCAAGCCCCACCAGACAACCGGCGCGCTCAATGGGATCGACACCGGCATCGTTCAGGCGCTTGGTGAGTTCCTGCCGGATCTCCTTGGCGTCCTCATGCGAAGCAACCGCTTCCCAGGCGCGGGCGCGCACTTCGGCGGCTGGATCCGTTCGCGCCGCCAACAGCAAAGCCGTCACCGCTTCGTCTGACATGTCATCAGTGAAGAAGCTATGGGCCGCTTCGGCCCGGTCACTGGCGTCGGAACCCGTACGCAGAATCTCCAGCCGCGCCGGTTCGTCCATCACGCTAAAGTCCGGGGCCGATACTTCAGGGTAGGAGGCCCAGATATCGAACGGCTCGTCCTCCACCTTGCTCGGCTCTTTCAACTCGTTCAGCGCGAAGAGCAACTGGTTATCGCTGGGCATCTCGGCAAGAAGCTTTTCGATCGCCGGAATGGCCGCCGGATCGCCGTAGAGACCCAGACACAGCGCGCCGTCCCGCATGTCGTACTCCAGGCGGTCCAGCAACAAATCGAGAATGCGCGGATCGCGAACCCCCTTCTGGCCCAGGCCCGCCAGTAAGAACGCCACCTCGCCAGCCTGATCTTCTTCGAGTTCCTTCGCCAGATTCAACAAAGGCTCAACCGCCGCCTCGCCAAAGGCGGGCAACGCAAAGTTCAGGTCATCGGGCACGTCGGTCGGGTCGCGCCGCACCACCTCGGTGAGAAAACCGAGAGCACGCGGGTCACGAATGTAGCGCACCATCGCCACCAGGTCGTCCGTCAGGTCGAGCCGGTTCTCGGCTGGGGGCTGCAAGCCGTACCGCACAATGTCGTCGATCGCCGCCGGGCCCCGGTCGAGAATCGCGCGTAGCCATCGTTGATCAATCCCAATGCGGCCCTGGGCCGCCTCTTCGATCAGCGTGTAGACAGGCGTGGTAGCGTACTGGTCGGCGGGAAGCATGTTAGTAAGTCGCCCGGCCGCCGCTAGCGTCAGCGACTTGCCCTGTCACGAAACTCGCATCCGGGCTCGCCAGATAGTGCACCACCGCGGCGATCTCTTCCGGCTCGCCCGTACGGCGCATCGGGATCTTACTCGTCATATACTCCACCTGCTGCGGCGTCAGTTGCTCCAGAATCTTGGTCCGCACCACAGCCGGCGTTACTGCATTAACGGTGATACTTTCGGTCGCCACTTCCTTCGCCAGTGACTTTGTCAATCCAATCACGCCCGCTTTCGTTGCCGAATACGGAATCATATTCGGATTGCCTTCCTTACCGGCAATCGACGCGATGTTCACAATACGCCCGTACTTACGTTCGCGCATCGTCGGAATCACTGACTTACAGAAATTGAAGATACTCGTCAGATTCACGGCCACGCAGGCCTGCCAATCCTCTGAAGTCTGCTCCCAGATGGGCGCCGCCTTGCCGCCGATTCCGGCGTTGTTCACCAGGATGTCAATGCGGCCGGTCTCAGCCAGAACCTTCGCCACGCAGGCGTCAGTGGAGGCCAGGCTGGTGATGTCCACCTGCACCGCCATGGCGCCAGGAATGGAATCCGCCACCGCTTGGGCCCCCGCCGGGTTAATGTCCGCGATCACCACGCGCGCGCCGGCTTTCGCCAGGCGGTGCGCAATCGCCTCTCCGATGCCCGATGCGGCACCCGTCACAATCGCCACTTGGCCGGTAAGTGAAAAATAGCTCATATTTAAATTCCCGTTCAAAAATGACCAAGGGCCGGATATCCCCAGAAGAAGACCCGGCCCACTTGATTCTAGCTGCGAAAAGCTCCTACTCGTCTTTCGTCACGCTCACCGGAATCTCTACCGAGACTTCCTTGTGCAGCTTGACGGTCACTTTGTAGTCGCCGAGTTGTTTGATCGGTTCGTCGAGCACGATCTTCTTACGATCGATCGTGTACTTCTGAGCCTCAAGAGCATTGGCGATATCCTGCGCCGTTACCGAGCCGAAGAGGTGGTCGTTCTCGCCAGCCTTCTGCTTGATCACGATGGTGAGGTTCGCCATCAGCTTGCCGAGTTCCTCGGCTTGCCCCTTCAGCGTCGCTTCCTTGCGCAAGTGCGCCTGGCGCTCCTGCTCGACGATCTTCTTGTTGCTTTCGTTCGCGGTCACCGCAAGCCGGCGGGGAAGCAGAAAGTTCCGGGCGTATCCGTCCTTCACCTTCACTACATCGCCGCGGTTGCCGAGCTTATCGATATCTTCACGCAGTATGATTTGCATGGTTTCTCCTTAGTACGGCTGATGCGGGTTGCCCGCGAACGGCAGGAGCGCGATGTTGCGAGCCCGCTTGATTTCCTCGGTAATGCGCCGTTGAACGCGCGCCGAGACGTTGGTGATGCGGCGCGGAATAATCTTCCCGCGCTCCGTGAGAAAAGTGCGGAGCAGGTCGACGTTCTTATAGTCCACCTCGCCCAGACGCTTGTCAGAGATGCGTGCGACGCGTTTGCGGCGCAGGTACTGCTTGCGGCCCGTGATGACCGCCTTGTCCGTTCCAGTCGGCCGCATGGAAGCCGAGATGGGACGTCCGCCTTTGGGTGTTTCAGCCATTGGTTTAGTTTCCTTTCCTTCTCATTGCTTATTGCTGCGGGGTAGGCTCAGCGGCGGGCTCAGCAGCCACCGGAGCGTCAACGGCCGGAGTGGGGACCACTGGCGTCTCCACCACCGGAGCTTCCGGAGCGGGAGCAGCCGGGGCCGGAGCGCCCGGAGCGGGAGCGCCAGGCAACGCGGGAGCCGGCGCGGCAGCGCCCGGAACCAGCGGAGCGGCAGCGGGCATCGGAGCGGGCGGGGGCTTACGCGCCGCGCGCTTATCAGCCTTCTTCTTCCGCTTCTCGGCCACTTTCAGCCGTTCGTCGATGCGGACGGTGATGAATTTCAGCACCGCGTCCTGCACACGCAGGCGGCGTTCGATCTCTTTCACGGCCGACGCCGGGCAGGTAAACTGCACCAACACGTAGAAGCCATGATCAAGCTTTTCCAGTTTGTAGGCCAAGCGTCGCTTGCCCCACTTTTCCACTTTATCGATCGTTCCCTCTTTCGAGAGAACTTCCTTCGTGATGATCTCCACCAGGGGATCGATCACCTCGTCCGTCGCATCGGGGCGGACGATGAACATTTCTTCGTAGATTCGATTCATCCGTTTGTTTCCGGTTCGCTTTGGGCGCGACGATTAAAAATCGCCATGGCCTGTTCGGCGCCTTTCGCGGTAATGGCTTCGATCGCTTCAGACGCAAGGTCCAGGATCGAATCCAGCTCCTTTAATTGCTCCCGCCGCATCGGCGAAAGCAGATACTCCTTGCCACCCTTGTGGCCCGGAGAGCAACCAATTCGCAACCGGCAGAATTCTTCCGAACCCACCGACCGGATGACGCTACTCACCCCATTGTGTCCTGCTGCGGACCCTCGCGGGCGAATTCGCAGCTGGCCAAACGGCAATGCCAGCTCATCATAGACGAGCAGCAAATTCTCGAGCGGCAGCGAGTACTTGTCGAGCAGCACTTTCACACTGCCGCCACTCAAATTCATAAAAGTCTGGGGCTTGGCCACCACCACGTCGGTGGCGCCGATTTTTCCCAAACCAACCCAGGCTTGCGCTTCGGGACGCGTAATCCGAATCCCGTTGCGCTCGGCGAACCGGTCCACAGCCAGAAACCCAAGATTGTGCGGCGAACGCTCATACTCGGGCCCCGGATTGCCGAGACCGGCCACCAGCCAAGCCATAAGAAACTACTTCTTCTTGGCCGCCGGAGCCTTGGCTGCCGGAGCCGCCGCCTTCGCGGGAGCCGCGCCCTTGGCCGCCTCTTCCTTCTTGCCCTTCTTGATAACTTCAGGCTCGGCGCCCGCGGCTTCCGCCGCCGCCGCTTCCGAGGTGCGCGTCGACACCACGTGCGAGATCACCAGGCGAGGATCCGAAACCAGCTCCGTACCTTCCTTCAGCACGATGTCCGAAGCGCGCAACGCCGCATTGATCGCCATCGTCGCGACGTTCACTTCGTAGACTTCCGGCACGTCGTCCGGCAGGCAACGAATTTCGATCTCGCGGTTGATGATTTCGTACTGGCCGCCCTGAATCTTCACGCCCATCGGGTCGCCGGAGGTATGCACCGGAACCTTCACGC
>JALHNI010000182.1 GCA_022843605.1 Bryobacter sp. | reverse complement strand
GCTGCGCCGGCGATCGATGCACCGGCCGAATCCTGGACGCGGCCCACCAAAGTAGCTCGGTCGATCTGCGCGAACAACGAGACAAAGGGGACCACCAGAAGCATACAGGAGCGGACAAAAGTAACCTTGGTCATGGGTATTCTCCTTGGAGTCACAAAGCGGTGCTACAGGGCCAGCAGGGTGATTGGTGGAAGTCTGGCATAGCTGTTTCATCATGTCAATAGCAAATTAATTGTTTCAATACAGGCACGATCTCGGTAGAATGACTAGCCATGGAATCCTCGATGTCCTTCTCCAGCCTGAAGTGGCGAGTGGTCGCACTGTTGTTCCTTGCGGGCGGTCTTAACTACGTGGACCGCACGTCGATCGCCGCGGTTTTCCCGCTGTTAAAGTCCGAACTGCACGCCACCGACGTGCAGTTGGGCGCCATCGGTTCGATGTTCCTGTGGAGCTACGCGGCTGGCGCGCCCTTTGCCGGCATTCTGGCCGATCGCGTTTCGCGCAGCCGTCTGGTCGTGGGCAGCCTCGCCGCCTGGAGCCTCATTATGACGCTCTGCGGCTTCGTCACCGACATCCAACAACTGCTCGGACTGCGCTTCTTGCTGGGCTTTGCCGAGTGCCTTTACATTCCTGCGGCGATCCCTCTCATTGCTGACCATCATGGAACCGATACGCGCGGAACGGCGATGGGGATTCACCTGGCCGGCTTGAATTTGGCCGTCGTGGTCGGCGGCACCGTGGCCGGTTACCTGGGCGAACACGCTGGTTGGCGCATCGGCCTCATCATGCTCGGCCTTCTGGGCCTGGCTCTCTCCGTGGTAGCGCACTTCGTGCTGAAGGACGGCCCAACCCAGCCCAAGTCCGCGCAAGAGCCACGCGACCTCAAGCGTGACATCGCCGCCATCGTCCGTGTCCCTACTTACTGGGTGATCGTCGGCGAGAACGTTCTGTGCTCCATCGGCGTGTGGATGTTCTTCAACTGGATGCCGCTCTACTTTCAAGAGACCTTCGGTATGGGCCTGGCCGCAGCCGGCTTCAATGGCACATTCTCCTTTCAGTTGGCCGCCGTGATCGGCGTCTCGGCCGGCGGCGTGATCTCCGACAAATTCACCCGCGGCGGACCCGCGCGGCGCATGTTCCTGATGGCGGGCTTCTACTGCATCGCCGCGCCGTTCCTCCTGATCTTTCTGGGCAAGCCCGGGCTCGGCGCGCTCGGCGCTTGCATCTTTGCCTCCTCCCTCCTGCGCACGCTCGGGCAAGCCAACGAGGGGCCCATCCTGTGCGACGTACTCGATCCAAAACGCCGCGCCCTGGCTCTCGGCCTGATGAACTGCTGCACCATGACCTCGGGCGGAATCGGCGTGCTGGCCGCCGGCTACCTCAAGAAAGACTACGGCCTTGGCGGCGTCTTCGCGGGCGTCTCCATCGTCATCCTGCTCGCCGGCCTGCTCGCCCTTTACGGCGCGCTGAAACTCTATCCACGCGACCTGGCCAGGGCAATGCGGACCTCGTCCAGCACCACGTAGCCTTCCGGCAGGCGCGACCTCCACACCGGATAATCACGGCCCGCGCGCAGGATGTGCGGGTCGCCCTCTACCGGCCCCATGGGCTCAACGGTGAGGGGGAACAGCACGAACATGATGTCGGCGTTGACATCGGCGAGAATCTGCTCGAGCGGCAACGTGCCGTAAGTCCTGGTGCGATCATGCCGGGAGCCGAGGCAGACCCACTTGCTCTCATCGGTGGTGGCGACGATCGTCTGTTCGCTGAACTCGGGCGTCACTTGGAGGGGATCGCCCGTTAGCAGCCAACCCGAAGTCAGGCCGTCGACCGTGCCCTGCACCAGTAGCACCAGGTGCGCGCCGCGCGTTTCGAGCTCGCCCTTCAGTCGCACGGTGATCTCGGCGTCGCGGAAGTCCGTGGAGTGACCCTCTTCCATGAAGGCGTTGCGGCCGGCGATGTCCCGATAGACTTCGCCGTAAGTGGCCCCGGAAGTGAGCAGCACGTACAGCATATGCAGGTAGCCCGCACCGGGCGGAGCGTGGTTATAGTCGATCCACCAGGGGCTGCGCGAGGTAAGCGCGCCCGGCTTCCATTCCAGGGCCTTGGGGCCATCGTGATTGCTCACCCAGCCGAACCAGCCGCCGGGTCCTTGATCAAAACTCTCCTCGTAGATCTTCATCGCACCCCCATCATTTCCCGGCCATTCGTGTAGAAGATGCCCTCCACCTCGGTGTCGGTGAGGCGAAGCGTGCGGACGGCGTGCTTCAACGATCGCAGCGATTCATGGCCGATGAAGTAGGGCTGAATGCCCGTGTGGCTGATCGTCTTCCAGTCGAGCGTATTCTCATAGAGCCAGACGAACTGGTCGCCCATAGCGATACAGCGGCCCCGCAAATGGCTAAGGGGGTAGTCCGAACCCCAAAGCAGGCGCTTCGGGCCCAGCGTGGTCAGGATGGCTTCCATCGCTGGTGCCTCGGTGACCGCCGAGACGTCGCACCAGACATTGTCGAGGTCCCGCAAATGCTCAATGGCCTCCGTGGTGTGGAAGGCGTTGAAGCCGCGCGCGGCGTGCGCCAGGATCAGTTTGATACCCGGATAGTTCTTGCAGTAGTGCCGGATCCAGTGCAGGTTTTCGGGGTCCGCCAAGGCGCGCTCCTTCACCATGTGCAGCGTGATGGAAAAGTTCTCTTCATGGGCCACGCGAATGTGCTCTTCGGTGAGATACTGCGGAATCTCAGCGTTCCAGGTGGGCTTCTGCTTCAGGAAAGTGTGATAAACCTTCAGACCGTGGAAGCCCATGCGCTTGGCCGTTTCGCGCATTTGTTCCGGGTCGAGTTCGGGCGGGACAAGCATCTCGGCAAAGTTGCCCGGGCGCGACAAAGCCTCCTGCGCGACAAACTCATTCGACTCCATGTACCGGTCATGAAAACCGACGCCGAAGAAGAGCCCCGTGACTTCACGGCCCGGCATGATCCATTCCATCTGCCGGTTGAACTCGTCGAGCGTAGCGTTCTCCGGTCCCGCGCTGACGGCGTGCGGGTAGCCCCAGTGGCCGATGCGGTACAGATGCGCGTGGGCATCGAAGACCTTCGGCGGAACAAAGCTGTCGAGTTCCCGGTGGAAGAACTCTTGATCGTAATCCCGTAATTCCCAGGTAATATTCATACTCGTTAGACCATGCGCCGGAAGCCCGATTGACGAACAGGGCACTCCAGGTGTTTCACAATGTCGCCTTCATCCAAAGCGCGGCGAATGAGCAGGAAGGCGCCGCCGATGGCGCGCAGAGCGCAGCGCAAGTCGGCTTCGGTGTGCGTGTAGCAAAAGAAGTGGCTAGGCCCGCCGACCAAACCGCGCTTGGCGGTCTCCTGCATGTACAGCGTGATCAAGGCGTCGCGATGCTCGGGGGCCACTCCTTCGAGCGCCAGGAGCGGCGAGCACGGCAGACCCGCCAGCTTCATCGGCACACCAGTTTGCTCGATCAGTTGGCCGCATTGCCGCATGAAGCTCTCGCCAAACTGCCAGACGGCCTGGCAGATGTCCTGATCGCGATAGATCTCGAGTGTCGCCTTGCCGGCCGCGAGCCCCGTCGCCTCGGCCCAGTAAACGCTGCTGATGAAGGACTCAGTCGCCACCGACATGACCTCGCGCTTGCCACAGACCGCGCCCAGGGCGAAGCCGTTCGAGATGCATTTGGCGAAAGTGGCCAGGTCCGGCACAACACCGTAGTACTCCTGGGCACCGCCGCGGGCGAAGCGGAACCCGGTGACGACTTCGTCGAAGATCAGCAAAGCGCCGTGGCGATGGGTGAGGTCGCGGACGCCTTCGAGATAGCCAGGCTGCGGCTGAAACGAGCGGGCGGCTTCGAGGATGACGCAGGCCACCTCACCCGAGTTGGCTTCGAGGGCAGCCTCAAGCGAGGCGAGGTTGTTGTACTCGAAAGGAATCGTAGTGCCGGCCAGTTCCTTGGGCACGCCCAGGGGCGTGATGCCGGGCAGCAGGTGGCTATCGAGCGGCGTGCCGGCCGTCAGATTGGCGGCGATGTACCAATCGTGCCAGCCATGGTAGCCGCAGAAGAGGACCTTGCTACGACCAGTAGCAGCGCGGGCGATGCGAATGGCGATCATATCGGCTTCGCCGCCGCCCTTGCAGAAGCGGACCATCTCGGCGCAGGGCACGATCTCGTGCAGCACGTCGGCGGCTTCGAGTTCAAGCGGGTGGTTAATGGTGAGCCCGGTGCCGCGCGCGGCTTGCTGCTGCACGGCCTCAACGACCGGCGGGTAAGCGTGGCCCAGGAAGACGGCACCGGCGCCCATATTGAAATCGACATAGTCGTGGCCGTCAACGTCGTAGATGTGTCCGTCTTTCTGACGGTCGCTGTAAATGGGAGAGACACCGAGGGCTTGGAGTTCGGCGCGGCGGCCGAAGAGATGGGTCTTGCCCGCGATGCGCTCACCGGCGCGACGATACAATTCCATCGAGCGAGGGACGCGCGAATCCATGAGGTTGTTCTCACACACCTCGGACGGCAAAGTCAATAGCGAAATCTCTGTGCCATTAGAGAAATAGCATTTGACAGCGGACCGCGGGCCGCCGCATACTGCGAACTACTTAACGGTATGACGTCCCCGAAGACTTTCGAGCAGCAGTACGGCGCACTCGCCTACTCCACTTTTCTGCTGACTTTCAGCGCGGCCTGCTACAGCATCTTCCTCGGCAGCTACCTCAGCAGCCGAGGCGTTTCGGGCAGCGACCTGGGCTATATCGGAGCCGCGGGCCCGGGAGCGCTCATCCTGGGCAACATGTTCTGGGGCTATATCTCGGACCTGACCGGGCGGCGGCGGTCCCTGATCATTCTCGGCAGCGTGATTTCGATTCCGGCCTTGTTGCTTTGGCTGTGGGGCCAGAAACCGATTGAGTTCGCCGCGCTGAACGCGCTTTACTTCTTTTTCGTCGCGCCGACAGTGGCGCTGATCTCGGTTTTCATTCTGGATCTGCTGCCGCCCGAGGCGAGAGCGAGGCGCTTTGGAGGCATTCGCGTTTGGGGCTCACTGGGCCTGCTGACCGCGGCGTGGGGCACGGGTTGGTTCCTGAAGGCTGAGCCGAGCCGGATGTTCATCTTCGCCGCCGCGGCCACCGCGCTGGCGCTGGTGCCCTTTGTGGTGGGCACGCAGGAGGTCATCCGGCGCGGCGAGCCGCGTTTTCACTTCCGGCATGTCCTGCTGAACCGGCGCTTGGCCGTTTTCTTCCTGTGCACCATTTTGCACGGCTTCTGGGAACCGGCCGTGTTCCTGTTTCTGAGCTACACGATGAACCAGCAGCAGGCACCCAGCGGCTTGATCGGCATCATCCTGGGGATGAACGGGCTGGTCGCAATGGTTTCCTTTCCGCTGGCCGGCCGGCTGGCCGACCGATGGGGTCGACGGCCGACGCTGTTCCTGATGTATGGCCTGTCGGCGCTGCGCCTGCTGCTTTATTCGCTGATCACGAATCCGCTGTGGTATCTGCCAGTGCAGCTTCTACATTTCGGCAGCTTCGGTATTTCGGAAGGCGTGGGTTCAGTTTACGTCTCTGAGCGCGCCGACCCACGGGACCGGGCGACGGCGCTGGCCTTTTTCCACGTCTTTCACTCCGTGGGCGCGCTGATCGGGAGCCTGATCGGCGGCCAGTTGTTCGCCAAATTCGGCTTTCCCTTTATGTATCAGGTGTTTGCGGGCGTGATGCTGGTGGCCGGCGCTATCTTTTACGTGGGCTGGAAGCTGGACCGCGAGGAGTAACGATTGGCTTCGCACACCGCATTACGAAACAAACCCAATTTCCAGGTTTGTGACGTGAAATCAGCAACTTACCAGGACCTAAGCTGAGTATAGCGCAAGCCGTCAAAAAACCGGGCACCCAAGAGCCCGGCCACATCAGGTAAAGCCAATCGTTTCAATCAGTTCGAGCTAGGAGCGAATCGCCGTGACTTAGGTTAAGCGACCGTCTGTGCCTGGCCTGTTTCGGAAGAGCGATAGCCGGCGAAAACGACGCGGGTGACATGCAGCGACTCGGCCGTGGTCATGAAGGGCGCCCCGCCGGCCACGCTCTTGACGATATCGGCCATCATGACGTCGTAAGCAGGATCCGGCCCTTCGTAAGAGAAGGACTGCTCGCCCTTGGGTGCGTCGGGGTGAGTGGAGTGCCACCGCAGAGGCGCAAGGGGATCGAACCGGAGCCAGCCCGTTTCGCCCCAGATGTGGACGAAGTTCGAGAAGCCCTTGTCCATGTAATAACCAGTGTTCAGCGTGCCCACGGCACCCCGGCCGAACTGAAGCGCGACGACAGCAGCATCTTCCACGTCAATGGGTTGCTCGCCGACATTACGGCACATGGCGGAGACGCGTACCATGCGGTCGCCGGTGAGATAGTGAATCAGGTCAATGTAGTGGACGCCGTGAAACGCGAGCTTGCCGCCTCCGGCTTTTTCCTTGTGGCTGTACCAGGCTTCCTGCCAAGCGCGGGTCGTGAGGCGGGTATGGTCGCCAATCCAGCTCATGCTGACGCCATAGATCTTGCCGAACAGGCCGCGATCAATGAGTCGTTTGGCTTCGCGCACGGCGGGATTGCCGCGCGTGGCCATCGCCATCATCAGCATTCGACGGCGGGAGGCGGCCAGTGCCGCCACGGACTCAAAATCAGCGATCCGGACGCACGGCGGTTTCTCGCACAGCACATGCGCATTCGCGTTCAGCGCGTCCGCCACCAGGGCCGGATTGTGGCGAGCCTCCACCGTAACAATTACCAGATCGGGTTTGGCAGTCTGCAACATCTGGCGATGCGAGGTGAAGGTACGCAGGCCGGCGGCAAGCGGGCCAAGCGAAGCCCGGACGGCGTCCGTCGACTTTCCACTGGCATCAGCCAGCGAAACGCTCCCAATGCCGGAACATTTGGCCAAGCCTTTGGCGAAGAGGTCGAGGTGGGTCCCACCGGGTTCGGTGACAATACCAATGTTGAGCGGTTTGGCGGCAGCGCTCGCGGAGAGCACGGCGGCCGGAGTGAGGCGAAGCAAGTGTCTGCGAGTGGTGGCCGGCATGCTAAAACTCTTGCTCACTGTGGCATAGCGCGTCTACTCTGTCAATAGAGGATTTCCTCGTTCATTAGAGAAACCAAACGGTTCCCAGGGAGAGCACATGAAGAGCGAGAGCGGAGTGGAGATTTCGAGGATCGGGCTGGGCTGTGTCACCTTCGGCCGCGAGATTGACGAGGCACAATCGTTCCGGGTGCTGGACGCGGCGACTTCAAGAGGCATCACGCTGCTGGACACGGCGGAAGGCTACGGCGGCGGCCAGGCCGAAGCGTACCGGACGCAGGCGGGCTTGGGACGGGGCCTCTCGGCGACGGCGGAGATGCACTCGTCGGAGAAGATCCTGGGCCGTTGGCTGAGACAGTCCGGCCTGCGGGACCGGGTGGTGCTGCAGACGAAGGTGGCAAGGAACTTCACGCGGGAGCACGTCCGCGAGGCACTCGACGCGAGCCTTGACCGTCTGCAAACCAGCTATGTGGACTTCTACCTGATGCACAGCTTCGATCCGGCAACGCCACTCGAAGTGGCGATGGAGGCGATGTCGGAAACGGTAGCGTCGGGCAAAGCGCGCAGCGTGGGATGCAGCAACTTCAACATTGCACAGTTGCGCGAGGCCGAAAGTCTGGCTCGCCGCGGCGGATTGGCGCCACTGCGGATGCTGCAACCGGTGTACAACCTGGTGCGGCGCGAGATTGAGAGTGAGGTGCTGCCATTCTGCCGGGAGCATCAGATCGCGACCATGACTTACAGTCCACTGGGTGCGGGCTTCTTGAGCGGCAAGTATCGCGCCGGGGGCCAAGTTCCGGCGGGTGCCCGTTTCGACCTGATTCCGGGGCACGCCGACGAGTACTACAGCGAACGGAATTTCGCGGTGGTGGAACGCTTGCGGCTACTCTCCGAGCGAACCGGGATGCCAATGGTGCGGCTGGCCATGGGCTGGGCGTTAGCTCAACCGATCGACGGGGTGCTGATCGGCGCCCGAAACGAGGGCCATCTGGACAATGCGCTGGAGGCACTGCATCATCCATTGGCCCCGGAAGTCGTGGCGGAGATGAGCGCCTGGACGTGACGACAATGTTTCTGTATTGAACTCGCCTGCTCCCTATTGACACGATTGTGAAGCTTGTGTCAGAATTCCCCGCAAGGATGCAGTGATGCAGACGCCTTCCGCAACGACACTTCGAACCGGCATCATCGCGGAACCCGGCGCGGCACACCTGCCGCACTATCTGGAGAGCTTGGCCGCGTGCGCGCATCTTGCGCCGCTGGCTTACGCCGACCCCACGGGCAGTTCGCTCGAAAGCGCTGAAGCAACACTCACCGGCGTACAGCTCTATGAGTCTCCCGGACAGATGCTACGGGAGTTTCGTCCCCAGTTCGTCATTGTCCTGCTGGAAGCAGCGCACGGCGCGGAGTGGATTCTGGCGGCGCTGCGGGCCGGCTGCGACGTATTGACTGAGAAGCATCCGGTGGCCGATGTTCGGGACCTGGAGCCGTTGTTCGACGAAGCACAGACGCGAGGCCTGCGGCTGATGTTGGCCTTGAGTAGCCGGGCGAACCCGGCGGTGTGCAAGGCGCGCGAAGTGCTGGCGGCTTTGGGCGAAGTGATGAGCGCGAGCGTTTACGTGGTGGCGGACCAGACACGTTTGCGCAACGAGGAGTACCGGCGCAGTTGGCGTTGTGACGCGCAGCGCGCGGGCGGCGGCATTCTGATGGCGATCGGCATTCATCAGATCGATTTGCTGCTGCACCTGAGCGGGCTCGCCATTCGCGAGGTGACGGCGATTTGCACGAACGCCGGAGGCGAGGCCGTGAAGATTGAAGATGCCGCAGCCGTGGCGCTGAAGCTGAGCAACGGCGCGCTGGCGACAGTGCACGCCGGCTTCTATCTGGACGCGGCCTATCAGGGCGGCTTAAAGCTTTGGCTGACGCGGGGCTGGCTGCGGCTGGACCCGCTCGCATCCACGATTACGTGGCAGAGCCACGACGATGAAACGGCGCAGAACTGGCGCGCCGAGATGACGAACGTCAACCAAACCCGCGACTTCTTCCAGGAGACGATCGACGCGATCCGCATGGACCGCAGCCCTTTGGTGAATGGGCAGCAGGGCCGGCAAGTTCTCCAAACCGTTTTCGCCGCTTACGAGTCGTCCGCCACGGGCCGGACTGTCACTCTCCACTAACCCCATCACACAAGGAGTAAAGCCACGATGGCACAAACCGCCAATCACCACGAACGCCGCTACTTTATCGCGGGCGGACTGATCACCGCATCGTCCCTCGCCACGCGAGCTTGGGGCGCCAATGAAAGGGTCCGGGTGGGCATGATCGGCTGCGGAGGCCGTACCCGTTCGATGATCAAGGAGATTCTGGGCGTGCCGGGCGTGGACCTGGTAGCCGTGTGCGACGTCGACCGCAACCAGATGGAAGAGCGGGCCAACGAAGTGGCCAAGATCTGCGGCAAGAAGCCGGCGATGTACGAAGACATGCGGAAGCTGCTGGAGGATAAGTCAATCGACGCGGTGGCGATCGTGACGACGAATCACTGGCATGCGCTGGCGACGATCTGGGCGTGCCAGGCCGGCAAACATGTGTATTGCGAGAAGCCGGTGTGCCACAACGTCTTCGAGGGCCAGAAGATGGTGGAGGCGGCGCGAAAGTACAAGCGAGTGGTACAGGGCGGGACGCAGCGGCGGTCCTGGGGCGGATTCCGCAAAGCGGTGGAAGTACTGAACCAGGGCGCGATCGGCGATGTCTACATGGTGCGGACATTCCTGACACGTTATCGGGAGCCGATTGGGTTTAAGCCGAACACGCCGCCGCCGAACTGGCTGAACTGGGACTTGTGGCTGGGGCCGGCGCCGCAGCAGCCGTATCACGCGAATCTGGTGCACTATAACTGGCACTGGTTCTGGGATTTTGGCAATGGCGAAATGGGCAACAACGGGAGCCACTACATCGACATTGCGCGCTGGTTTATGAACAAGAAGAATCCGTCGCGGATTCAGACGGCGGGCGGAAGGTTCGGTCCGAAAGATCAGGGCCAGACGCCGAACGTGGAGAATTCGACGTTCACCTTCGATGACGGAAAGATTCTCGAATGCCAGATTCGCAACATGTACACGCCGGAAGCGTCGCAGTGGCATATCTACGGCACGAAGGGCTACATGCACTTTCAGGAAGAGATCTTCAAGCGGGAGTTCAATTTCGAGATCTACCTGGGGACGAACCAAAAGCCGGAGCCGAAGGTGGAAAACTTCCCGGACATCGACCACATGGGAATTTTCATTGACGCGATCCGGCAGAACAAGCCAGAGATCCTGACCTGCGATATCGAAGAGTCGCGGATCTCGGCGAACTACTGCCTGCTGGCGGATATCGCTTACCGGCTGAATCGCGATCTGAAGTTCGATCCGAAGACGGAACGGTTTGAGGATGCGGACGCCAATGCCATGTTGAGCCGGAAGTACCGGAAGCCGTTCGTGGTGCCGGAAAAGGTATAAGTAGCCATGGCGGAGAAGATCAAGGTAGCGTTGCTGACCGAGCCGGACGGGCCGCACATCGACATCTACATCGACTGTCTGGCGGCGTCGGCGGGCGTGGCGGAGATTGCGGTGGCGGACTCAAGCGGCGCAATCTTCGATCGGGTAAAGACGAAGACGGCGGGGCGCTTACCGGCGCCCCGCGAGTATCGCGACTACCAGGCTTTGCTGCGCGAGCAGAAGCCGGACCTGGTGGTGGCGGCCTACTCGGCGGACCATGCGCCAGCGGTGATTGAGGCGTCGCTAAATGCGGGAGCGCACGTGCTGGCCGAGAAGCCGGCGTGCGTGCGGGCCTCCGACTTTGAGCGGCTGAGCAAGCTGGCCACGGCGAAGAACCGGCATTTGATGCTGGCGTTTTCGACGCGGATGAATCCGTTTGTGCGGAAGGCGCATGAGCTGGTGAAGTCCGGGGCGCTGGGCAAACTCTATGGGGCGTCATTGTTCTTTGTCGCGGATCAGACGCGGTTGAAACGGCCGGAGTATCACAAGAGCTGGTATGCCTCGAAGGATCGGGCCGGAGGAGGCCATCTGATCTGGCTGGGCATTCATTATCTGGACCTGCTGCAGCATGTCACCGGCCAGAAGGTGGCGCGCGTGGGCGGATTCGCGGCCAATGTCGGCGGGCAGCCGATTCGTGTCGAGGATTCGGCCTCCGTGGTGATGGAGATGAGCGGCGGCATGGTAGCCACGCTGCAATCCGGCTATTACCTGGATCGCAACTATCAGAGCCAGATTCGGATCTGGGGCTCGGAGGGTTGGATCAATGCGGACCTGGTTTCGGGCGAGCCGATGCAGTGGCATTTGAACGGGAAGGCCGGCGTGGAGGAGTTGCCGTCGAACCCGACCGATGTGACGGCAAGCTATCCACGGTTCATCCAGGCGGCAGTGGACGCGGCGAGAGGGGCTTCGCCGGCGCCGGTGACCGGCGAGGAGTGTTTGAGTACCTTGAAGGCGGTGTTTGGTCTATACGCGGCAGCGGAAACTGGAGCGACGCAAACAATCTCATGAAGCAACCAGTGAAGCCGGTAGCGCTGGCCATCATTGGCGCGGGGCGCATGGGAGTGCTGTATGGACAGATCGCCAATGAACTGGCGTTGAC